>JBNAVN010000013.1:0-49318 GCA_049700315.1 bacterium | reverse complement strand
CGTTTGGAATTTGGGATTTGGTCCGCCAAGCATCATGGCGGATTGGGATTTGGAAGTTAATGCTTACAGCATTCTTGAATGGATTCGGATAGACCGTCAATTGCGGATTTGGGGTGGTAGATTGTGTATTTTCATCTATGTCCGTTAGGTATTCTACATTTACATTATCAATATAGAAACCTTCTCCTTTATGTCCGTCATTGTCACTGATAAAGGCAATTCTGATCTGTATTGTATCACCAGCAGAATAGTTATCTAAAAGATATTTCTCTTCAAACCAATTACTCTGAATCGGTCTTTGCTTAAGTGCACCGCCGGTGCCAATGAAATCAAGGGTATCTGCGTCATTATCGTGCATGGTAATTACATAAATTCCATCTGTGCCATAGATTGGCACGTTAAACCAGCGATAGAATTTTAATATAGAATTTTTTTGCGTCATAAATGGTACAGTCTGGATATAACAATCCATATTATCTACATACTGACCACCTGATTCATTGCCGCAATACCATGAGTGGGTCTGAGAAAAGGAACGACGTTCAGAGATGTGCCAGAGATTATTGATACCTCCAGTCGTCCACAAATTACCTCCTGATTCCATATCGTCTGAAAATCCTGTTTGTCCTATTAGAACGCAAACTGTGTCAATAAATTGGTAATTGCCCGCATCAATATTTAACAATAGTTTTGAAAGGTGAGAAGCAGGGCAGAATGGGCTTATGTAAACAACAAAAGGTTCGGTTGCCTTTTTTATTGACTCAGGCGGTATTTCACCATAGCGCACAGAATCGATTAAGACAAATGTATAGGGATCGATTGAGGACAACCATGCACGACATGAATGACCTGCTCCATATCCATAGTTATTCAGATTTACATAAAGCGATTCAATCTCACCAGGCAATGCAGGTAAGGTAGTTATATCTGTAAAATCAATTCTTATAATCGGTGTTCCGACAAGTATGTTTGGTCTAAAAATAAGGGTTTGTTCGTTATCAGTGATTGTCAACTCAAATTCAAGGCAATGACCATTTGTTGCAAGGTTGTTTATGCTGATTGCAAATGCATTATCAATCAGTATGGAATCACCCGGCGATAAAGAATCAACCGTAGCAATGCTATCAAGGATTAAAACCAATGTGTCATTCCCATATAGTTTCAATTGAATATTCTCAGAGGTGACATTACCACAGTTGACTATTTTTGTAGGAAGAAGAATATTTTCATCAGGATTTGCAATGTGATCATTATTCCCAAAAATATCATTGATCAACCAGCCTGAGTAATTAGTATAAGTGCCGCTTGTTACAGGAATTGTTATTTCCAGGGGCAAACAGTTATGGGCAGTTACCGTAAGGTCAAAATTGCCATTGGTTGTGGCATTAGCATTGAGAAAGATTGTGCCACTTGCATCTGTATAACCTGCATTATAAGATTCATTTCCTTTCATCAGACATACCAGCGCATTTTTCACAGGCAGATTGGTTCTTTTATTTTTTACGGTAATCAAAATGCGCGCAACTCCAATGGGTATGGACTGAGGGTAAGACACGATGAGTGTATCAGGAATTCTTGTCCACACCGGCATTTCCGGGTCGCCAAGCAGATTTATCTGATACTGGTGCCAGCGATATACATTTTCTTCTCTTGAATAGGGAACAAAATATGCCTTTGCCAATGCCAGTGCCTCGCCAAGATGGAAATTGTCTTCTATTAATAATGAGTGGAAGAATCTACTGTCAAACCGATCAGAATAACCAAATCCAGGATTGCCTGGCGAACCCCATCCATAGCTTGAGTTGCCAACAAATGCTACACCACCACCATTGGGACTGTTCACAAATGCCTCTGAGACTGAGGCATAGTCAAAGGCATTGGTCCAGCAGCCAATTGAGTACAATATACCGTAGCCTGGTGAATTTGTTATCGTGTCAAAATCTGCAGAATATATTCTATTTGGCCAGCCACCAACTGATATTAAATCAATCCAACCATGACCATCGTGATTGATTAAATTCTGTCCCTGTCTAATAGCCTGCATTACAGATTCCTTTGTTTCATTACCCAAACTTTGATACAATTTTGTCAATTCAAAATATTCAGGAAATGATTCATCACCAATTTTGTTTTTGTGAACACCCTGATCAGTGTAGGGGTCTGTCCACAGGATTTCTGCGGCAAAGAGTCCATTGTCTATATAACCAAGTGAAGGATTCTTTTCGTACATCAGTATTTTTTCCACAAATTTCTGTGCTTCGGCAATTGTATTCACTGGTGCCCTTCCAATGAGTAAGTCAGGATAAAGATCAATGCTATCTTCAATCTCACCATAACTGTGATCATTATCAAAATCCCAGTTTCCCTGCAAGTCTGCATAATAAAGGTCACAGGGCATTGTGTCTTCACGCCCTGGTGAGAAACCCGCACTACAGGTCATTGCATAGGCAAATCTGCATGGGACAAAGTCAATATCACCAGCCAGAAGAACATATTGCGTATTTGAGTCGGTAATTGTTTTTAAGTAATTTCTGATCTTTGCTGCGCTGTCCTCACCAGGATAATGTGAAATGATCCAGCTGACATTTCTCACCTCTGCCGGTATGCCTTTCTTTGTTTTCCATTGAGCAAGTCTTTGAAATACCGTGTCCATTGGGGACTCAGTGATTATCACATATTGCAGTTGTTCGCGTTTGACTCTTTGTTCAGTGCTTGTAATGGCATCAGGATTTGAAATCAATTTCTTTATCAAATCATTTTTTGATCCAACATTAATGCCGCCTTCATAATGGATCGCATAGTCTATCTGTTCATAAGCGACCAGTTTTCTTGACAAAGGATAATATTGAAAAGGGACACAAATTATCTCACAGATTTGATAGTTATCAAAAATGCCCGAACCTTTGAACATCAAAATTTCTTCGGGATAAGGATTTGTCGAAAGATATATGCTTTTATCCGGTTCATTTGTCTTTACCACTGGTTGCGAAAGGATGACTGGTTTTCGGGCAAAGGATACTTCAAAAGGCAGGTCAAATTCCTTTTGTGTTGCTGATAAGATCTCAACTTTTTCTACCTTTGCTCCTAATGGTAATGCAATCTTTATTGTCCTTGAAGGCAGTTCTGGTGCGCCGATTCTGTCTATGGTTTCCCAACCTGTTATTCTTATTCTTGTTGTGTCTGCAGACTGCGCGAACTGCAACGCATTCAGATCAAATTTGATATTGCCAATATATGTTCCACTAAAAAGAAACCAGAATATTATAATTTCCATTTTATCTCCTTCTTATGCACCCGCAAAGTTAACCCGGTTTCCACCCATTTCCTTTGACTCGTAGCAAGCATTATCAGCGAGGTCAATAAGTTTCTGTTTTTCTCTGCCATCTTTCGGAAATACCGAGATACCAATACTGAGTGTCACCGGCGGATCAAGATTTTCCGATTCAATTCTTTTTCTGATTCTCTCGCCAACAACCAGGGCGAAGTTCGCATCAGTTTCAGGCAGGACCGCAATGAATTCATCACCACCATATCTTCCCAAGAAATCAACATCCCTTATTGCCTCTTTCATTAGCGCGCTGAATTTCTGCAATATACTGTCACCTGCTGAATGTCCAAATTTATCATTATAATTCTTGAAGTTATCAAAATCCATCATCAAAAGAGCAAAAGACCGGCGATAACGTTCAGCCCTCTTGATTTCATTTTCTATCATAAATTCAAAACTCCGGCGATTCGGTAAACCCGTAAGCGGATCGGTCAGAGAAAGTCTTTTTGCTTCTTCATATAATCTTGCATTTTCTAAGGCGATTGCAATCTGGGCGCTGAGCGTAGAAAGAATTCTCACATCATCTGGTGTAAAGCCATCAATCTCCGGACTTTCAACATCCAGAACTCCGATCAGCCTATCACCAATCATTAGTGGAAAACAGACTTCGCTCTTTGCTTCTTTTACACCCGGTATGTAGTAGGGGTCTTTGGATACATCCGGTGAATAATACATTTCCCTGGTAGCAGCAACATGACCGGTGATACCAACCGATCCAATCTTGATTTCTATATCCTTTACTGATTCAGGGTAATTTATGTATGAACAAAGTTTCAATTCTTGTTTTTTCTCATCTACCAGGAATATTGCAAGGTTCAAATAGCCGAATGTTCTAACAAGGCGCTCCAGAATATTGTTTAATAGAGCATTGAAATCAAGGGTTGATATGAATGTTCTACTCACTTCGTAAAGGATTGCAGTTTCCTGTGCCTCTCTTGAAATCTTTCTGTATAATCGTGTATTATCAAGGGCAATGGCTGCCTGGGTGCAGAGCAATTGCAAATACTCAATTTCTGATGAAGAAAATTGCCGGGGTGAAAACGAATCAACATAGAGTATGCCAATCAAGGTCTCCCGGGCAACCAGCGGCATTGCAATTACCGCCCTCCGACCTTTTTCTATGGCAGCGGGATTGATATTGTTGTATTTGCTCAGATCTGAAATGATTACTGGTTTACGGGTTTTCAATACCTCCCCGGAAATACCATTGGTCATGCGGGCAGATGTTTTATAACGTTTTAACTGCCCGGCTTCTTTTGAAAAATCGTAGGATTCAAGAACTGTTGCGGTTGTTTCATCAACGAACAATAGGCTTGCGGTATCTGTCTGGGTTATTTTTATGGCTGAACTCAGCAAGACCTTCATTATGTTTTCGTTTTCAAATGTTGAACTGAGGGTTATTCCAATATGCTCAAGCTCAGTGACGATTCTTGATTTGTCTTCAATATCACTGATCAATTTTGTATGTTCAATGGAAAGGGCAGCGAGTTTACAGAAAAAGTCCAGAGCAATGAAATTTTCAAATTTCTCTATTCTTGCACGATAATATAGGTTTAAACAACCAATGGATTCATCTTTTAGAATTAAGGGTGCGGATACAAATGAGTGCAGTCCTTCTTTCTTTATCCATTCTATAGAAAAAAAATCTCCTTTTGTTTCAAAGATTTTTATGATATCAGGCACAAAACGCGGTTTTTTTTCCTGGCAGACCCTGCCTGAAATTTCTTCATTCTTACGTACCTTTACTACTTTAAGGTATTCCGGTGAAAGATTTACAGAATGGGCAATGGTCAAAAACTCTTTTTCTTTATCAAATAGCATAATTGATGAGGCAGAAGCATCAAAAAAAGAACATGCAGTGCGGGTAATGGTATCAAAAACCTTTTCAGGGGAGCGATGTTCAAGTAGTGATTCAGCAATTGCAGTGAGGTCTTCAGATAAATATTTATTTTCCATCTATGTTAATTATATAAAATATCGCTCACTTGTCAAGGATTGACACAATTTGAAAATTGGCTATAATATTTTATGAAGCAACGGGCAAGATATCTTTTTGTGTGTCTATTTTTTATCTGGATTTCTTGTGGTATGCCTCCCAAGGATAAGGCACTCTCAATATTGAAAGAAAGTGCTAATGATAAATCAGATATAATCAGGATAAATGCAGCCAGGGCACTTGTTGAGACCGGGGAAAGACAGGGATATGATATTATATATAAAGTTCTGCAGGATGGCAATAAAGATGCTGTTGTTGCGGCATTAGGAGCACTTTATTCGCTTAAGGAGAGAACCTATTCACCTGTTATTGCAAGGTTGAGTAAGGATTCTGAACCTCTGGTAAGGACTGAGGCATTTCATTTGATTTCGTTGAGCAGTGATACTGGGTATCATAAGATTCTAATTGAAGGCGCAAATGACCGGATTGCCCGTGTTAGACGCTATGCTTATCAGGGATTGGCGAATTTTAAAGATGAAACCAATATAATCAAGGGATTAAGAGATACTGATCCGCTGGTCAGGATTTCTGCTGCAAAATCGCTTGGTTTACTTGGTAATGCCCAGGCAAAGGACCTGATCAAGAAAGAGATGGATCCTAAAAATCCGAATCCAGAGATATGGGCACAGTCGGTCATTGCACTTGCTGAGCTCAATGATACATTATCAATATCGTATATTAAAGAACTTCTGACTGATACACCATGGGATCTAAGAGTAGCGGCAGCCGAAGCACTTCTTATACTTAGAGATACTACGGGCATTGAGATATTGAAGGTGGGACTCCAGTCACCTGATCCCTTTGTTCGCGTAAAAGTTGTTGAAGTAATGGCGCGTTATCCAATTTCTGATTTTTATGAGTCATTAAAACAGGCAAGTAAAGATGAATACATAAATGTTTCAATCAGTGCAATAAATGCCTTAACAAAATATCAAGAAAAAGAAAATCAGAAGTTGTTTGAGGGTTTGCTTTCTGCACCAAATCCCCTGGTGAGGATTAACGTCGCAAGTGCTTATTTGAGAAGTCTTTGATATGCCTTTGAGAATTTTCAATACCCTTAGTAGAAAACTCGAAGAATTCAGGCCAATAGATGATACTGTACGAATCTATTCATGTGGATTGACAGTTCAGGGACCACCCCATGTTGGCCATATTCGGGCGGCAATGACCCGTGATATTTTGAGACGCTGGCTTGAGTATCTTGGCTACAAAATAAAGGCGATTGAAAATTTTACTGATGTTGATGACAAGATAATTAACAAACAGAAAGAACTTGGTATAGACTGGCGCATCATTGCTGAAGAAAATATCAAAAAATATGTTCAACTCTGCGATTTTCTGAACATTCTAAGACCCCATTTCTATCCCCGGGCATCTCAGCACATTGAAGAAATAATCAATCTGATTCAGCGACTTAAGGAAAAAGGGTTTGCCTATGAGAAATCTGGTGATGTATATTTTCGGGTGAGAAGATTTTCCGACTATGGAAAGTTATCAAAAAAGAGTATTGATGAATTGCAGAGTGGAGCAAGGATTGAACCTACTGAATTGAAAGAAGACCCCCTGGATTTTGCCCTCTGGAAATCGGCAAAAACTGGTGAACCTTACTGGTTAAGCCCCTGGGGAAAAGGACGTCCTGGCTGGCATATTGAATGTTCCGTAATGTCAATGCACTATCTTGGTGAATCCTTTGACATACATACAGGTGGTGAGGATTTGATATTTCCCCATCATGAAAACGAAATTGCCCAGTCGGAAGGTGCTACAGGTAGGGAGTTTGTTCGTTACTGGATACACAATGGAATGGTAAACATCGCTGGCGAAAAAATGTCAAAATCAACGGGCAGGTATTTTCTGATGGAAGATATTGTTAAAGATTATTCGGCAAATGTTATTAGAATTTTTCTGTTAAAAACCCATTATCGGAGTCCCATTGAGTTTTCAAAAGAAAGGCTTGAGGAAGCAAAGTCAGCGTATGAAAGGATTTACACTTTTCTTGATAAATACGATAAGCCGGTTGAGAATCCAAAATTGGAGGATTTATCTGAGTTTACTGAGGCGATGAACGAGGATTTGAATACACCCAAGGCACTGGGTGTAATCTTTGAACTTGTCAATAGAGGATATGAAACAAATAATCCTGAACTCACCTACAGTATCATACAATATTTGAATATCTTAGGTTTCAAACAAGAAAAGAGAGAGCATGATGATTTATCAGCAAAACTATTAGAGGTGGTTCTGGGCATCAGAAATCAACTTAGAGAGAACAAACATTATGAACTTTCTGATGTTATAAGGAAAAAACTGAATGATTTAGGAATAATCATAGATGACAAAAAAGGTTCAAGCACATATCGCTGGGAGGTGAAATGATACAAGTTACCCAGGTCAAAAAAGGAATGCTTATAAAACTTGATAATGAACCTTATGTAGTATTATCAGTTACTCATATTACACCCGGAAACTGGCGGGGAATGGTGGTTTGTCGGGTGAGAAATCTGACCACCGGGTTATCAAAGGAAATGAGGTTTCGTTCAACAGATAGGGTAGAAGAGGCGGATGTAGAAGAGATTGAAATGGAGTACATCTATTTTAATGAGGGGAAGTACTATTTTATGAATCTGGAAAACTATGAACAGATACCACTGAATGAAGATTTGCTTGGAGAGAGTGCGAAATTATTGACACCCAATATAAAGGTAAAGGTTGAATTTTTTGAAGGTGAGCCTTTTGGTGTAATACTGCCCAAGACCGTAACCCTGAAAGTTATTGAGACCCAGGCATATATCAAAGATGCAACTGCCCAGGCTCAGACCAAACCTGCAGTACTTGAAGGGGGCTACAAATGTCAGGTGCCACCGTTTGTTGAAGTTGGTGATTTGATCAAAATTGATACTGAAAGTGGTGAATATCTGGAGAGGGCATAGATGATGGGACAGCATTCACTATCTTGAAAGGAGATTTTTATGGCGGATGACTTACATGAAGAAATAAAGAAGATTGCGGAAAAGATTCCGGGTTGTCTTTATACAAGTCTGGTTGGTTATGACGGGATATCTGTTGCCCAGCACATCATTGAGGCAAATTTTGATACAAATCTTTTTGATGCCGAGTTGTCTTCTTTAATGCTGGCATCAAGGGAGATAAAAAAGAATTTGAACTTGGGCGCGGAGACTGAGTTGATATGGCTTACGCAGAATGTATTTTGTATAATCCAGCCTGTGGGTGATGATTACTTTGTATATGCCTGTCTAAAGCCAGTTGGTTCAAACCCCGGGGTTGCCCGTATAGAAATCAACAAGGCAAAACCAAAATTGTTGGAAATAATTTATCCAAAAGCCAGTACATAGGGAGGTTGTATAAATTAAAGTACTGGGAATTAAGGTTCTTTTTGCAATAATCGCTGGTATACTTTTCAGTGCCCTATTCGATTTTCAGATTTTGTTCTATCTTTTTTTAATCGTTCCTGCAGCAATTCTAATTATTTTCAGAAAAGAATTACTTTTGATTTTAGTTGCTATATTTTCAGCAATAAACACGCAATTGCGTAAGCCCTTGATAGAAATACCTATGGAAAAGGATTTTGTCTATGAAGGCGTCGTGATTAGTGAAGATCAGAGGGATAATGGAATAAAATTGAAGATCGCCGTGAAAAGGGTCATAATCCGAAATGATACAATACCATTTTCAATAAATGTTGAGCATTATACATATCAATCAGATTATTATTTAGGTAAGACAGTAAAGATAAAAGGTCGGTTCATTCCGGCAAAAAAGGTCTATCAGCCCAGCATCATTTTGGGAAGTATCATTGACAAGAACTATAATTGCAGTTTTGCCGGGCACATATTCAACAATGTATATGGCTATATTAACAATATTCTAATGAGTTATTTTGAACCTGATTACTGTGGCATTGCACAGGGTTTGATCTTGGGTGGGAGCAATCGTTTGAATGAGGAACTTAAAAATATTTTTGCGCGGGCCGGTGTATTACACATTCTTGCGGTATCGGGTCTGCATATCGGGTTTATCATCGCCCTTCTGGGGATGATCTTTCTACCCCTGCCAATTCCGAATAGATTGAAATTTTTACTCATTATGTTGCTTTTGACATTTTATGCGGGAATCACAGGATTCCGACCGAGTGTTTTGAGAGCGTCACTTATGGCATTTTTGTTTGGACTTTCCTTTATACTTCAGCGCCAGGTCAATGCTATACATGTCGTAAATATGACTGCGTTGATACTTCTTTTGATAAATCCATTGATGGTCTTTGATACTGGTGCTCAACTTTCTTTTGGTGCAGTCTATGGAATAGTATATTTACTACCAAAAATCCATACACTCATCCTGAAGAATGTCAGAATACGGTTTCTGAAGTTAGTTTTCTGGTCAATGGCAACTTCTTTTTCTGCTCAGGTCTTTGTATCGCCATTTTTGATACATTATTTTAATCAGTTGCCCACACTTGCTGTGTTATCAAATGTGCTAATTGTTCCCCTAACTTCAGTAATCATTTATCTTCTGTTCATTCTGATCATTGTTTCTCTGATTTTTGCGCCCCTGGCAAAGGTCTTTGCCTTTTTGATAGCGAAGTTGATCTGGGTGTTACAAAATGTTGCAGGATTTTTTGCTTCACTACCGTTTTCTTCAATAAATATTGCTGTACCACCTGTACTCCTTATTTTATTCTTTTTTGTCTTTGTTGATAAAACTCGGAAATTTGCGATCTTTGCAATCTGTCTATTGACAATTGGTTTTTCTTTGATTTCACTGATTCCGGTTTCCACAATTGCAATGACAGATAATACCACATTAATAACCCTGTCTAATGGAGAAAGGGTATTGATTTTGAAAAAAAAATCCAAGTATCTACCTGAGGGTTTCAATGATGCGAGGATCGCTTATCTTATTGCGCCAAAGAGGACTATTGAGGTGGATAAGGAGTTTATTCCGCTGCCCGACGATCTTTCTTACAAAAGGCTCAAGATTGGTGAATTCAGTATTAACCTTGATAAAGATATTGATATTCAATGGCGCGAGATGAGTCTTGGCATACCTGAAGATGGATTTGGCAATCGTGTAAAAAACATAATTCTTGGTAAAAATGGTGTCTATCAATTTGAAACCCCTGCTGAAACTTCAGTATTGGAACAGATAGGAATTGATTTTCGCAGACAATATGCCTATCTAAGGGTGTTTTTCGGTTTTTAAAGGAAATATTGACTTTTCTGCAAAAAAATGTAGAATTAAGGGTTAAGGAGGCTTGATGGGTAAGATTAGAGTGGCAATAATTGGGGTCGGAAATTGTGCATCAAGTTTGGTCCAGGGTGTTCACTATTATCGGAACGCAAAAGAGAATGAGATCATACCCGGTATTATGCATACCAGGCTTGGTGGTTATCATATAAATGATATTGAGTTTTCTTTGGGAATTGATATTGACAAGAATAAAGTGGGCAAGGATCTGGCAGAAGCGATTTATACCAAGCCCAACAATACTTACAAGTTCTGCTCAGTACCAAAATTGAATGTCCCGGTGGTTCGGGGTATGACTCATGATGGCTTGGGTTACTATCTATCCCAGATTATTGAAAAAGCACCGGGTCCAACCGCAGACATTGTGAAACTATTGAAAGAAACAAAGACCGATGTTGTAATCAACTTCTTGCCAGTAGGAAGTGAAGAGGCAACAAAGTGGTATGTTGAGCAGGTTCTCACTGCACGGTGCGCATTTGTAAATTGTATTCCAGTGTTCATTGCCAGCCAGAAATACTGGCAGAAGAGATTTATTGAAAAGGGTTTGCCAGTACTTGGTGATGATATTAAATCCCAGGTCGGAGCAACCATTGTCCATCGTATTCTGGTCAATCTGTTCAATGATAGAGGTGTAAAATTGGAAAGAACTTCCCAGTTGAATGTGGGTGGAAATACTGATTTTTTGAATATGCTTGAGCGTTCAAGACTGCAATCCAAAAAGATTTCCAAAACTCAAGCCGTAACTTCATTATTAAAGTATGATATTGGTGCGGAGAATATCTATATTGGTCCTTCTGATTACATCGCCTGGCTTACAGATAGAAAATGGGCATATATGAGATTGGAAGGTAAAACATTTGGCGATGTTCCCCTCAATATTGAGTTGAAATTGGAAGTCTGGGATTCACCAAATTCAGCAGGCGTTGTAATTGATGCAATCAGGTGTGCAAAACTCGCTCTTGATAATAAATTGAGTGGGGCAATGATTGAACCTTCAAGTTATTTCTTCAAATCTCCGCCGGTGCAATACCCGGATTATATTTGCCGCGAAAAAACTGAAGCCTATATTAAGAAGTATGGAATGAAAACGACCTCTAAAAGCAAGCGTAAAAAATGAAATTGGTTCAAGATACTGTTTGGAATTGATAGAATACCAATGGGAATCAGAATATCAGAAAATCAGGATGAAGGATACAGGGTAATAGGGATATCAAAGAATTTTCTGCATATCATATTCTGGTCTTCTGATATTCACTTCCTGATATCCTGTCCTCATCAGCACCTGTCTCTGTGAGTTTCTTGAGTCGTGGTCTTTTTATTACTTTTGAGGGTGTGGAAGGTTCTGGTAAGACTACCCAGGCAAAGGCGCTTGCTGAGTGGTTTGAAAAAAATGGCTATCCATGCGTGTTGGTGCGTGACCCGGGAACAACATTTGTTGGTGAGAAGATAAGGCAAATCCTGTTAGATCCTGAGAATCCAATTAATGCTCGGTGTGAGACCTTTCTGTTTCTTGCAGCCCGCAGTCAACTGGTCTACGAAAAGATTTTGCCTGCTCTTGCGGAAAAGAAAATCGTTATTTCAGATAGATTTTCTGATTCAACTTATGCGTATCAATCTTATGCAAGAAAACTGCCTGGTCGTTTGATTGCAATTTTTAATCGCTTTGCCAGCGCCGGGCTAAAACCGGATCTGACTTTTCTTGTTGATATAGATATTCCTGTTGGTCAGGCAAGGGGGAAGTGTGTGGATCGCATGGAAAAACAGGATTTTCCGTACCACAAACAGGTTCGCGAGGGGTATTTAAGATTGGCGCGAAAATCAAAAAAAAGAATAAAACTGCTTGATGGGAAAAAATCTGTTGAAGCGCTAAGAGATGAAGTCATTTTTTGTGTAAGAGATTTGTTAAGAAGAAAGGGGTATAAAATATGAAAAAATTATTCATTCCCATAGTCATTATTTCGCTGGTCTTTGGGATCATAATCGGTCAGAGGGTCTGGGCAAAACCTGATACCTATTCATTATTGAGGATCTTTAATAAAATTCTAAAAGATGTTGAGGAGAATTATGTAGATGAAGTGAGCACAGATTCTTTGATTAAGGGTGCGATAAATGGAATGATTGAAACACTCAAGGATCCCCACACCCAGTATCTAAGCAAGGAAGAATATGAACAGTTACGGGTATCTACTGAAGGAGAGTTTGGTGGAATTGGGGCGCAAATTGGAACAAGAGAAGAAAAAATCGTTGTCATTTCACCGCTTGAAGGCACTCCTGCTTATCGTGCCGGCCTTATGCCTGGTGATCACATTGTTATGGTGGATAGTGTTTCTACAAAAGGCAAGAGTGTTGATCTGGTTGTAAAACAGATTCGGGGTACGCCTGGTACAAAAGTTTTGCTAACGATTCAGCGTGAAGGAATTCCTGAACCGTTCAATGTGGAAATCACCCGGGCGATAATCAAACTTGAAGCTGTTCCTTATTATGGAATGATAACGGATAATATTGGCTACATTTATCTTGCCAATTTTTCTCGCACAGCGGATGCTGAATTTAAGTCCGGGCTTGATTCATTGTTCGCCTGGGGTGCAAAGAAAATCATATTTGACCTGCGTGGAAATTCTGGTGGTTTGTTGCAGGAAGGTATTGCAATCAGTGAATTTTTCCTTCAGCAGAACAAAGATATTGTTACAACCAAGGGCAGGATTGAACAACCACGAACATTCAAATCCACGAAGTCTTATCCCTATGGAGAATTTCCAATGGTGACCCTGGTAGATGGTGGTAGTGCTTCAGCATCAGAGATTGTTGCAGGGGCATTGCAGGATTGGGACAGAAGTCTGATCATTGGAACATATACATTTGGCAAGGGTTCAGTGCAGAATGTTATTCCCCTTGAAGATGGTGGTGCACTTAAACTGACAACTGCACGCTGGTACACGCCTTCAGGGCGATGTATTGATAAGCCATTTGCCATAGAAGAAACTTCTCTGGTCAATGTCCCTAAGGTAGATACGAGCAAAAAGAGTATGTATATTACACTGAATTTGAAGCGCAAGGTATATGGAAACGGAGGAATTACTCCGGATATAATAGTTGAGTCGCAAAAACTGACAAAATTGGAGACCGATATATGGGTAAAGGGTTATTTCTTTGATTTTGCAGTCCATTACACTAATACCCATAAGGACCTTGATAAAAATTTTGTTGTAGATGACAAAATGCTGGATTATTTTGCAACTTATTTGAAAGAGAAGAAAAAGTTGGATTTCACCCAGGCACAGTTTGATTCCGCAAAGACCACAATTGCTGAGCGCATAAAGCAGGAAATTACTTTAAATCTTTTTGGTCGCAAAGAGATGTATCACTGGAGAATGAGTATAGACCCTTATGTCAAAAAGGCGGTTGGAATGCTGAAGGAGGTGAATTCCCAGAGGGAACTTTTTCGTCTCATCAAATGAAGATGGGAATTCTATTTCAAAAAACTTTAGTATCTCTGCAGTGTTGGTGATGATGTTTGTATTATTCTGTTTTGTACTTCTAATTCTCTGGAAGATTGTTTTCTTAGGATTATGGATAAAGAGAAAGACATGATTTAGAGTTGTTTCTTGATGAATATGAGAAAAGATTGCAATGATAATAGATTTTGCAAAAATACCCGCAGTAATCTATGTTTCGTATTGAGATAAAAAGAAGAAACGATCCCAGGGGGAAGTTCGTCAAAGAGGATTTTGAATCCATTGGTTTTAAGGGTATTACTACTGTTGAAGTGAAGGATGTATACTATGTATATGACAGCATTCCTTATAGAAAAGTGGTAGTCCTCGCAGAGGAATTGTTTAATGACCCAGTCGTGGAAGAATACAAAATCTGTCAGGGAAAGGGTTTTGAAATACTGTTTAATCCGGGGGTAACGGATCCGAAAGAGGATAGTATAAAGAAGGCAGCAGGGGATTTAGGAATTAGGTTGACCAGTGTTAAGACCGGCGTCAATTACATCTTTAAAGGCAAATTTGACAAAACTGCTCTAAAAAATGCGGCGAGTCTATTTCTATACAATCCGCTTGTTCAGCATATCAAGCAGATCGGTGAGAAAGAGTATAAACCCCGTAGACTGAAATATTCTCATTTAGAAATAGCCCTTGATACTGACCTTGTAAAATTGAGCAAAGAAATGGGGCTTTCTTTGTCAAGACTGGAAATGGAGACGATCAAAGAATATTTTCAGAGATTGAAACGTGACCCCACTGATGTTGAACTCGAGACGATTGCCCAAACCTGGAGTGAACACTGCAGGCACAAGACCTTTTTAGGCAGGATCAGATTTGGGAAAAGAGTGATTGATAATCTTCTGAAAAACACAATAATGAAGGCGACCCGGGAAATTGGTCATCCTTTCTGTCTTTCTGTTTTCCATGATAATTCAGGTGTGATTGAATTTGACGAAGACTATGGTGTATGCTTCAAAGTTGAGACCCATAACCATCCTTCTGCCCTGGAGCCTTATGGTGGTGCAGCGACGGGCATTGGTGGTGTGATCCGCGACATCCTGGGCACCGGACTCGGAGCAAAGCCCATAATGAATACAGATGTATTTTGTTTTGGTATTCCTGACCTGGATTATAAAAGACTACCTGCAGGAATACTGCATCCAAAAAGAATCATCAAAGGTGTATACCAGGGTGTGAGGGATTATGGGAATCGTATGGGAATACCAACGAAGAGTGGCGCGGTATACTTTGACGAAGAATTTTTATACAATCCACTGGTTTACTGTGGAACAGTAGGATTGATCAGAAAAGACCGGATAAAAAAAGATGCAAAACCCGGAGACTTGATATTACTTGTGGGTGGCAAAACCGGTCGGGATGGTATCCATGGTGCAACATTCTCTTCAGCAGAGCTTTCAGTGGAAGCTGAAAAATCCTGTGTCCAAATCGGCAATCCAATAGTTGAAAAAAGAGTTCTTGATTGTCTTCTAAGGGTCAGTGAATTGGGTATTTTGAACTCTGTTACTGATTGTGGTGGCGGGGGTCTTTCCAGTTCTGTTGGTGAGATGGGCAAGGAAATAGGTGCTAAGGTATTTTTGGAAAGAGTCCCGTTGAAATATGCTGGTCTTACACCAAGGGAGATATGGATTTCAGAATCTCAGGAAAGAATGATACTTTCGGTTCCACGAAGATATATCAAGAAGGTAGTTGATATTTTTAGAAGTGAGGGTGTAGAAGCGACTGTCATAGGTGAATTTACTGGCAACAAAAGACTACTGCTATACTACAAAAATCAGAAAGTGTGCGATATTGATATGAATTTCCTGCACAATGGATTACCTATGCCTGAGAAGAAGGCACGGAGGAGAAAAACAGATACAAAAACTGGAAGATTTCCAATGCCTGACGAATTGGATAAAGTTTTGCTCGGAGTTGTTGGCAGCTTAAATTGCTGTTCAAGGGAATGGCTGGTTCGGGAATATGACCATGAGGTTCAGGGTGCGAGTGTGATAAAACCATTTGTAGGTATTCATAAAGATGGACATCAGGATGCAGTTGTCATTAAGCCATTGCTTCACAAAAACAGGGGTATTGTTATTTCTTGTGGCATTAACCCGGCATATGGAAAATATGATGCCTACAATATGGCTCTTTCAGTGATTGACGAAGCCTTGCGTAATATTGTTGCAACTGGCGGAGATATCAGGAAGACGGCAATACTTGATAATTTTTGTTTTGCTTCACCAGATAGGGAAGAGGTGCTTGGTGATATCGTTTTGAGCGCACACGGCTGTTATGATGGTGCCAGGGCATTTGGGGTGCCTTTTATTTCAGGAAAAGATAGCCTGAATAATGAATGGTTTGACCAGAGTGGAAAAAGCCATCTTATCCCACCAACACTTCTGATCTCAGCCATTGGTATTGTTGAAGATGTGAGAAAATGTATTACAATGGATTTTAAAAATTGTGGAAATCTGGTCTATCTTGTGGGTGTAACAAAAGAAGAAATGGGTGGTTCTGAATACTTCAGGTATCTGGATATTAAGGGCGGAAGGGTGCCGGATGTAAATCTCAAGGTCGCCCCAAAGATAATGCATTCATTACATACCGCAATAATTAAGGGGCAGGTTCTTTCCTGCCACGATATATCTGAAGGGGGCATTGGTCTGGCAATCAGTGAAATGGCAATTGCGGGTGATATTGGATGTGAGATTGATATTTCAAAGATACTATTTGCTGGGAGGAATCCACGCCCTGACATTTTGCTGTTTTCTGAATCAAACACCAGATTTCTGGTTGAGGTTGCTCCGGCAAAGGCAGTTGAATTTGAGAGAACTATGAGAAAGCTTCCGTTTTCTATGATTGGGCAGACAATCAAAAAAGGGAGTTTGAAGATTTATCACTCAAGAAAACTCATTGTAGATATACCAGTATCAAAATTAAGGACAAAATGGAAAAGAAAGATACTATAAATCATATAGCGATAATAATGGATGGTAATGGTAGATGGGCGCGAAAAAGGGGATTGCCCAGAGTTATTGGCCATCGCGAGGGCGTTGAATCGGTAAGGGCGGTTGTTAAAGCTGTTCGTGATCTATTCATCAAGTATCTGACACTTTATACATTTTCTACTGAGAATTGGAAAAGACCTGATGATGAAGTTCAAACCCTGATGAATATGCTGGAGGAGATGATCACGAAAGAGACTCCAGAGCTTCATAAGAACAATGTGCGCATAAATGCTATTGGCAGATTAGATAAATTATATCCCAATGCACGGAAGGCACTTGATGAGGCTATGAAATTGACCAGAAATAACAATAGAATGGTCTTGACCCTCTGTTTAAACTATGGTGGTCAGGGTGAAATTGTTGATGCGGTTAAAAAGATTGTCCTGGAAGATAGAAGTAAACACATTGACCTTGAGCAATTTGATGAGGAGAAGTTTTACAAGTATCTGTATGATCCAGATCTTCCACCGCCTGACCTATTGATAAGAACTGGCGCCGAGAGAAGAGAGAGAATATCTAATTTTCTCCTCTGGCAGATTGCCTATGCAGAAATATATTTTACAAAGACCCTCTGGCCTGATTTCCGAAAAAAGGAGTTTTTAAAGGCGATTGAAGACTATAACAAAAGGGAGCGTTTGTTTGGTGCAGTTTAACGATATATTGAGAAGAATAAAGACCGGATTTTTTCTTGTTTTGGTAGTGGTAGTTTGCCTCTGGATTGATCATATTCTGCTGCCTTTGCTTCTTTTATTTTTCATTACTTTTGCTACAAATGAATATTTCAGATTCTGGCATCGTAAAGATATCTATCCTCATACACTCGCTGTCTTGTTTCCTGCGTATACAATTCCCTTGCTTTTTTATTTTGAAGTTCCGCTTTTTTTACCAGGATTTTTGCTACTTTTTTTTGTTGCTTTCTTATCAGTAATGCGTTTTCCGGGCGCCCGTTACAAACCGAATTTTCTTGCTGAAATCTGCGCAGGATTTTTCGGCATTTTTTATATATCAGTTTTGCCCTCAACCATAATTCTTCTGAGAAAGTATGGATTCTATGTGAGTCTCTTGCCTCTTGTTCTGACCTGGATATATGACACATTTGCGTATTTTGTTGGTTCAATATGGGGAAAACACAGGCTTGCTGAAAAATTGAGCCCAAAGAAATCTATTGAAGGAACAGTTGCTGCTTTTTTTCTGACTTTTCCATTTACCTGGTGGTTAAATTCACTATGGGCAAAAGGTTTTAATGTAGCAGACGCCATATGGATAACTCTGGGTATTGGCATTTTGGGCACCATTGGAGATCTGTTTGAATCCGGGATGAAACGGGAAGTTGATTTGAAAGATGCATCAAATATTTTCCCTGGTCATGGCGGATTTCTGGACCGCCTTGATTCTTTGATTTTCAATGTACCATTTTTTTACTTTTATTTCATAAGCCGTGGATAAGACACCGCTTGCTGACCGAATCAGACCTGAAGATTTTGAACAGATTCTTGGACAGGACCACCTGCTGGGCAAGGGCGCTCCAATCAGAAGACAGATTGAACAGGGGAGGTTATTCTCAATGGTGCTTTTCGGTCCACCCGGAAGTGGTAAAACCACGATTGCGCGACTCTTTGCCAAGAGATTCTCTGCAGATTTTGTTTCTTTTTCAGCAGCAACAAGCGGTATCGTAGAGATAAAAAAATTTATGGAAGATGTGGAGAAAAAAAAGAGTCTATTCAATCGGGATACAATTATCTTCATAGATGAAATCCACAGATTCAATAAGGCACAGCAGGATGCGTTCCTGCCATACCTTGAGAAAGGTACTATTATTCTGATCGGTGCGACTACGGAAAACCCTTCCTTTGAATTAAATTCCAGTCTGCTCTCAAGATTAAAGGTGTATATGGTCAATCCCCTTTCATTTGAAGATATGAAAAAAATTCTGCACAGGGCTTTGAATTCTTCAAAAGGACTTGATAAGAAGTATGAAATCACTGATGAGGCATTGAACTTCATTGCCAATATTTCAGATGGTGATGCAAGGGTTGCGCTAAATGCCCTTGAATTGTGCGCTTTTGCGGCTAAAGAAAACAAGATTGATCTAAGACTTGCTGAAGAAATCGTTCAGAAAAAGGCATTGAAATATGATAAAGCAGGTGAAGAGCATTACAATCTGATTTCTGCACTTCACAAGTCATTAAGAGGTTCTGATCCAGATGCCTCTTTGTACTGGCTTGCAAGAATGCTTGAGGCGGGTGAAGACCCCTTATACATAGCGCGCCGTTTAGTCCGTTTTGCAGTGGAAGATATTGGTCTTGCTGACCCTCAGGCACTGGTTGTTGCCAATGCAGCAAAAGAAGCAATAGATTTTATTGGCAGACCTGAAGGAGATCTGGCGCTTGCTGAGTGCGTGGTTTATCTTGCCCAGGCGAAAAAAAGTAATGAAATATATCTGGCGTATGCTGAGGCAAAGAAGGATGCCTTGAAAACCATTGCTGAACCAGTACCAATGCACATAAGGAATGCACCAACACCTTTAATGGAGAAACTGGGTTATGGTAAAGGCTACAAATATCCTCATGATTATCCGGATGCAAAGGTTGACCAGGAATATATGCCAGAGAATTTGAAGGGCAGGAAATATTTGAAAAATAAGAAATAAAAAAGGGGCTGGAGTATCCAGCCCCTTTTTAAATATTCCTATTCTACTTAATGGTGGCGTTTAACAATTCGATTTTCATATCAACCGTGGTGCTATCTTGAGTTTCAACGCTTGTCATCTTTATCCATCCGAGATCCGGTGCAAGCCAGACATAGGCTGTTTCGGCAAATACACCATCATTGTATATATCCATTGCCTTCCAGCAATCATCATAGGTTCCGGCCGGGACGGTTACTGTCTCTTTGCTCATTACACGCATCGTCTCAGTATAAAGAGAGTCTTTGTGTACTGTCCAGGTACCGCCTTCTTCAATTGGTAGCGCAAGGACTGTATCTGGTACATCATCTGCCTTTGCCTCATATATGAATAGATAATTATCAGTCTTCTGGTAGTAACTAGTGTCTGCGTATCCTTCGCCAGAGTTTACAACCTCAAATACTGCTGTATTGTTATCCAGGGTTGTTTCTCCGGTAACTTCCCATTTCATCGTACTGGAATCAGCAAAAGTCGTATCAGGCGCAGTTATAGTTGCTATCATCTGGTAGTTCCAGACATTACCTACAGTGAGCGGCCAGTAATCCTTTTCACCACCACCGCAACTGATCAGAAACAGGATGACTGGTGCTAATACTATTAGTTTTTTCATATAATCTCCTTTCGCTTCAATTATAATCCGATTTTTGAAAGTGTCAATACCCAGTGTAATCAATTTCAAAATCAATGAATTCATTAAGAGGTTCTTCGTAGATTATCTCCACATTATCAACCCGTGCCCCAGGTGGCCCATGCCAGCACCAGTCAATTAGTTTTTGCAGGTCTATCCCCTTGCCTTCGGCAACAATTTCAACCCTGCCATCATCAAGATTCTTTACCCGGCCTACAAGCCCAAGTTCTTTTGCAACTTCGTGGGTATGCGCCCTGAAGAAAACACCCTGGACACGACCCGAAATATAGAGATGAATTCGCGCCAAACTATCCATGACGAATTATATAAATTTTGAAAAATTAGTCAAATGGAAATTTTACAATATGCTCCTTGACACATACTCTGTTTTGACTAAAATTGAATATGATTAGTGCTTTTGAGAAATTGATCCCGAAATTGAAGAAGGCGGTTATGAATTGCTATGGTGAAAGATTGGTAAGCCTTGTGCTCTATGGTTCAGTGGGAAGAAAAACGCCTAATTATGATTCAGATATTGATATGTTGATAATTACCGAGCATCCACCAAAGGGAAGAATGAGAAGGGTTCGGGAATTTGAAAATGTGGAAAAGGAGTTGAGAGACGAACTATTAAAATTACATAATAGAAGAATTTATCTTTCATTATCACCGATCATTAAATCAAGAGAAGAAGTTTTGCTCGGAAGTCCATTATTTTTGGATATGATTGATGACAGCATTATTCTCTATGACAGAAAAAATTTCTTTAAGGATTATCTTCAGGCATTCAAAAAAAGATTAGAGAACTTAGGAGCAAAAAGAATAAACTTGGGCGGTTACTGGTACTGGATTTTAAAATCGGATTATAAACCAGGTGAGGTATTTGAGATATGACCAATATTGCGCTGGCAAAGAGTTATTTAATTAAAGCCGCGATAAGATTCAAAATTCTGAATGTTCTGATAAAAGAAAAGGATTATTCAGATGTAATTAGAGAGGCACAGGAAATTGTTGAACTATGTCTGAAAGGAATGTTAAGACATGCAGGAATAGAACGACCAAAGTGGCACGATGTAGGAAGTCTGCTTTTGGAGTACAAAGAGAGATTTACTGGACCTATCCAGAAGAAAATAAAAGAGATTAGCGCAAATTTCTAAGGCTTTAAGGAAAGAAAGAGAACTCTCATTTTATGGAGATATTGATTTTATCCCTACTGAGGAATATACATTGAATGATGCAAAGAAAGCAATTAAAGACGCAAAATTTGTATTTGATACTGCAAAGAATTATATCAGACGAATCTAAAACAAACATTTGGAAAGATGACGAATAGAATTGATGGTATAAGAGTCAAGGGTGCGAGAGTTCACAATTTAAAAAGTATTGATGTCTATATACCAAGAAATGAATTTGTTGTTATAACCGGAATTTCTGGTTCAGGGAAATCTTCCCTTGCATTTGATACACTTTATGCAGAAGGAAAGAGGCGTTATGTGGAATCCTTATCTGCATACGCAAGACAATTTTTGGGAATGATGGATAAACCAGATGTTGATGAAATCACCGGACTTTCACCTGCAATCGCAATCCAGCAGAGAACTGCAGCAAAAAATCCCCGTTCAACTGTGGGCACGGTCACAGAAATCTATGATTATCTAAGGGTCTTATATGCCCGTATCGGAATTCCATATTGCTATCAATGTGGAAGGCGGATTGAATCACAGACTACAGACCAGATAGTTGATGCAATCCTTGCTTATCCTGCAGGAACAAAGATAGAGATTTTAGGTCCTGTAATAAGGGGAAGGAAAGGTGAATATAAAGAATATCTGCAAAAGATCAAAAGAAGGGGTTATGTCCGGGTCAGGGTCGATGGCAAAATCTATGAGATTGAACAGGTGCCCGAACTTGAACGTTATAAAAAGCACAATATTGAAATCGTTATTGACCGTATAATCTTAAAAGAAGGGATAAGAAAAAGGCTTGCTGATTCGGTTGAGATGGGACTAAAAGAAGGGGAAGGACTTTTGATAGTGATCTTTGACTCAAAGGAAGAAAAGGTCTTCAGTCAGAAACTGGCATGTGTTAATTGCGGTATAAGTTATCCTGAAATCTCACCGAGGATGTTTTCTTTCAATTCACCTTATGGTGCCTGCGAGACCTGTGATGGTCTGGGAACGAAGATGGAGATCGATCCAAAAAGGGTTATTATAAATCCCAATCTTTCAATCCTTGATGGTGCGATAAAACCTTATGGACTGCCTGGTTCATGGCGCACTGCGATATTAAAAGGACTGGCGAAAAAATTAAGATTTGACCTTGATAAACCATTCAATAGATTGCCTGCAGAAGCGAGAGAAATGATTTTGTATGGCGAGAACATCCCAATAGAAGTTGAATATATACGCAGGGATGGTTCTGGAAGGGGTGTTTTTCAGGAGATGTTTGAAGGCGTGATTCCTGAATTGATGAGAAGATTTCATGAGACGACATCCGAGGCAGTGCGTGAAGAGATTGAAGATTATATGGTAATCACACCCTGTCCTGATTGCAAGGGAAAGAGGCTAAAGCCCCAGAGTTTATCAATCAAAATTAATGAAAAAAATATTGCTGAAATAACTGAATTCTCAGTCAAAAACGCCCTGAATTTTTTCAAGAATTTAAAACTCTCTGAAAAAGAGAGACTTGTAACAAAGGATATAATAAAAGAAATCATCCGTCGGCTTGAATTCTTGAATTCGGTTGGACTTGATTATCTCACACTTGATAGGACAACCGATTCGCTTGCAGGTGGAGAAGAACAGAGGGTGAGGCTTGCTACCCAGATTGGTTCAGGGTTGGTTGGTGTGCTATACATACTTGATGAACCTTCAATCGGTTTACATCAGAGGGATAACAAGAGACTCCTTGAGACATTGAAATCCCTGCGCGATCTCGGTAATACGGTATTGGTTGTTGAACATGATTCAGAGACGATCCACTCTGCTGATTATATCATTGACCTTGGACCCGGTGCTGGTGAAGAAGGAGGTTATGTAGTATGTGCAGGCACTCCTGATGAGGTTACAAGAAACCCTAAATCAATCACCGGTCAGTATTTATCAGGGATAAAAAGAATAGAGATTCCTGAAGTGCGCAGGCAAAAGAAAGGTTCCCTGATAATCAGGGGGGCAAAGGCGAACAATCTTAAATCAATTGATGTGGAGATTCCGCTGGGTATATTCGTATGTGTGACTGGTGTGAGTGGTTCAGGAAAATCTACCCTTATTGTTGATACACTATACCGCGCACTCGCACAGGAGTATTACCATTCAAAATATCCGCCTGGTGAGTATAAAGAGATAATCGGACTTGAACACATTGATAAGGTGATAAATATTGACCAGTCACCAATTGGCAGGACACCCCGTTCAAACCCGGCAACATATACGGGTGCATTCACACCGATAAGGGATTTATTTGCATCCCTTCCTGAATCAAAGGTGCGTGGATACAAACAAGGCAGATTTTCATTCAATGTTCCGGGGGGCAGGTGTGAGCAGTGTGAAGGTGGCGGAATCTTGTGGATTGAGATGCATTTCCTTCCTGATGTATATATAACCTGTGATGCGTGTCAGGGTAAGAGATTCAATCGTGAGACATTGGAAGTAAAATATAAGGGTAAGAATATTAGCGATGTCTTGAATATGTCGGTATCAGAGGCATTACAATTTTTCCAGCACATTCCACCAATAAAAAGGAAATTACAGTTATTATATGATGTGGGACTTGGTTATATAAAGCTTGGACAGTCTGCAACAACTCTATCTGGTGGTGAGGCACAGCGTATAAAACTTGCCAAGGAACTCTCAAAAGTTGCAACTGGAAGGACATTATACATTCTTGATGAGCCGACAACAGGTTTACATTTTGAGGATGTGAAGTTGCTCTTAGATGTTTTATATAGACTTGTTGACCGTGGTAATACCGTGATTGTGATTGAGCACAATCTTGAGGTGATCAAATGTGCAGACTGGATCATTGATCTGGGTCCTGAAGGTGGAGAAGAAGGAGGGAAGGTTGTGTGCACCGGCACACCAGAAGAAGTAGCAAGGAATCAAAGCTCATATACCGGCCAATTCCTGCATAAGGTTCTTTGAATGTATGCCTTAGTTGCCTGATTTATCAGGCATTGTTATAATACATATATGTACTGAATATAGCCAGAATATTTTAAGGAGTGCAACAGCTTGCTGTTGCAAATATGTAGGGCAAACTTTTAAGTTTGCATAAGTAGGGCAAGGATTTCTTCAAGAACCGATGGGTCTTTCAGAACCAGAGATTAGCCTTGCAATAAAGACTTACGATTAACGAAACCGTGTAACGATACGGGCAGCAATACCGTATAACGACAGCCGATTTTGCAAAGAAAAAATAAAGAAGGCTAAATGGCGAAGGGGCAAGAAGGCTAAGACCAGAGAAACGAGACTGACCAGATAAACCAGAAAGACCAGACAGATGATTCATCGCGGTTGGAAACCGCTCCTACAAAAATGGTTATTGGTTAATGGGCATGGATGCTGATATGGTCATTGAGCGTGGATGTAAAATCAAATCAAGACCTTGACGAATTCAATTCCGTGACCGGTCAACCAGGCACATTCGTTGCCGGAATGAATTATGATTATATGTACCAGCAAATACCGGATAATTATGTTGATTATATCGGTTCCAATGGTGGTACGATTCTTTTCCGCTCCCAGGAAAATTACGGCAGGGTTATCTGTTATGGGGGGGGAACATCAGATTATTACCGTTCAATATATTCCACATTCAACCTCGGTGCGCTGCGCAATGATGCAAATACAAAACTCCAGTTGGTTCAAAAGTACATGGAATATCTATTGCAGACAGTTGTTTCTGAGGAGTTAAAGGAAAATACTGTAGGAAATATCTCTGTCTATCCAAATCCTGCTTCTGATCGGGTTTATTGCGCCTTAACATTGTTTCGTAATCAACATGTGTGCATCAAGATATTTGATACTGCAGGCAGGCACATCCGTACACTTGTGGACAGATTGTTGAACACGGGTTTATATGAATTTTGCTGGGATAAATATGATAGCTCAGGTAAGATTGTAAGTTCCGGAACTTATGTCTTAATGATTAAAACCACAACCAATAATATGATAAAAACAATCACTCTGGTAAAATAGGGTTACAGGAGGTTCAAAAAGAGAAGTTTTCGCTAATAACTTTTGTAATAATCAATATGTAGTATTTCAGAGAGCGGTTTTTTAGGGACATGCATTTTACCCAATGTGTCCAGATAAGGGGTTGTCTGTTCTTTGGATTCTTCAATAATCGGTTTCTCGGCTGAATAACCCAATGCAATTATGGAAAAAATATCAAGTGAAGCGGGTATTTTCAACATTTCTTTTAGTTGCCCCGCATTTTTGATGGAACCGATCCAGCAGGTTCCAATTCCATAAGACCAGGAAGAAAGGAGAATGTTTTGAACACATGCGCCAAGACTGGCAATGCAGGACAGATTTTTGCTGAATTTTTTGGGCACAAGCAGTATGATATATGTAGTAGGAGTTTCGTAAATTGTCGGCTTTTCACCAAGCCATTCAAGATGGCTGAATACTCTGTTGATTAATTCCTTCTTTCTAACAATCAAGAATTCCCAGGGTTGTATGTTGTTAGGGCTTGGCGCAAATCTTGCATCGTCAATGATCTGCATAACAATCTGCTCAGGTACTTGTTCCTGCGTAAATTTCCGTATTGACCGTCTTGATTGTATCAGATTGTGAATCCCGGTTGTGTCCGAAGAAAAAAGGAACATTGATATTAGTAAACAAATCATTGTTCTAAAACTTCTTCGCAATGTGGCTGCCATGGTGGATTAACAATACATAGAAACTCAAGGGATTCCTTGCTTGGGTTTTCAATAGACTGGATTGAATTCGGTGGAATATAGATTGTATCACCCGCTTTTACTAATTTTTTTTCTTTGTTTATGTGCATAATGCCTTTGCCTTTTATTATAAAATATACTTCGGAATACTCTAATCGGTGTCGCAATGTCTTTTTGCCTGGTCTAACTTTCGCATAAGCAAGACTATAATTCAACTTTAGCTTTGTCTTGCGTGGGTTCAGAATTTCCCGTAATTCTGAATAATCACCAGCAATAAACTGAGCGCATTCTTTTAATCTTATGATCTTCATAATATATTTTATTGCAAAATCTTTCCAGGTCAAGAGTCATAGGGCAATTTTCTTATTGACAAGTATATTTTTTTACATAAAATTTAGTATGATATTGTTATTTTTCTTATGTCAGTTAAATGTTTATCAACAATCGGAAAATGTTTTCATTACAAATATTCCCCAATTGGGAATAGAAAAAGAGGTTGAAAAAGAAGTTGAAACAGATGAATATGACCATATTATTAACCATTATTCAAGACTCTATAATATTGATCCTCTGCTTGTTAAATTGATAATTCAAAAAGAATCACAGTTCAATCCCAGGGCAGTTTCCCGAAGCGGGGCAATGGGTTTAATGCAGTTAATGCCTGAGACAGCAAGGCGTCTGGGTGTGAAAAAACCATTTGACCCCGAGCAGAACATTGAAGGGGGAATAAGATTTTTGCGTGATCTATTTGTTATGTTTGATGGCGATTTGGAATTGACTCTTGCTGCATATCATGCTGGTCCCGGCATTGTAAAGAGAATGAACAAAGTACCTTCTATTCCAGAAACAATTGCCTATGTAGACTATATTATCTCAAGGTATGGCGGATATATTCACAAACCAGTCTATTTCGTGATGACTGAAAGTGGTATTCCTCTGCTAACAAACCGTCCAAAATAAAAACGCATAATTCCCTAATCGCTAATTTTTCTTAGAATTGCTTCGGCATGTTTTAATTTTGCCCTGTAGTCACACTCTTGATAGATTTTTTTTGCCTGGGTAAGATAGTTCATTGCAAGTTTGGACTTCTGTTCAAAACTCATCACTTCGCCAACTGCCAATAATGCATCAGCATAAAGAATTTCAAAGTTTGATTCTTTGGCAAGGGCAATTGCTTTTTTGATCAATTTGACACCGGTTTCTGGGTCTTTATTGAGTGTTGCCTGCGCTTTGCCTAAAACCAGCAAAGAGTAGATTTCCATTTCTTTGTCATTTGATTGTTGGCTTATCTTTAAACTCTCCTGGGCATATTGAATGGTCTGGATATTATTACTTTGTAAGCAGACATCGGCAAGCAGAGAGTAGTACCGTGCAAGCAACTCCTTATTTGCCTGAGTTGTTGCCAGGTTCACTGCTTTTAGAATGTGCTCCTTAGCCCTTTCATAATCATTGATTTGAAGAAAATATTTGCCATAGAAATACAAAATCTCACATTCCATCCATTGTTCATTTTTTTCCTGGAAAATTTTCTCAGCATCTTTAATATAATCCAATACCTTTGCTGGTTCGTCATTCTCAATCATGATTGTTGCGATTGCGACGATACAACTAAAAAGCGTCCGCACATCATTTATTTCACGCGCAATCTTCAAGGAGTCTTCATAAGCTTCTAAAGCGCTATTTTTATCACCAGTCCTTGCTCTCAATGTGCCAATATTAAAATAGCCAATAGCCTCACCCCTTTTATCACCCACTTTCTTTCTTATTTCCAGACTTTTTTGGTAGAATTCTAATCCGGATTCTATATTGCCGCTCAGTTCGTAGTATATACCGAGGTTATTGTAACCAAGCGCGAGGAATCGTTGATTGCCAATTTTCTGACTTATCTCATTTGATCTCTGGCAGTATTCAATTGCTTTTTTCAAATCGCCCGCAGTTCTATACACTGAACCAATTAAGATATAGAAGGATGCTTGTATTTTGGGATCTTCCATTTTCTCAAAAAGAGGTAGATTGGAATTCAAAATTTTTAGGGCTTCATCACTTCTACCCTGGCGCCACAAGATCTGCGCCTTCATTCGCACACCAAGGGTCTCTGCTTTCTGGTCTTTTATTCTTCTGGCAACTCTAATGCCAAAATCAGCCACCTCTTCTGCTTGCTTTGATTCTGATTTTGATTCCAGAAGTATATCAGCAAGTTGATACGAAAGTTGTGCAAGAACAAATGAGTCTTCATTTTCTATATCCTTTATTGTTGCCTGCATCATTTCAATTCCCTTATCAATCTGTCCAGTACGTAGATAGACACTCGCTATTTTACCATTAATTCTCGCCTTATACAATCTGTCTTTACTCAAAACTTTCGCTTGTTCGTAAGAATTCAGAATCCTGGAATTTTCCGCAGATTTCAAAAACAATGTATCAGCGAGTTTTTCCAGGGCTTCGGCTTTTTTCTCTTCGTCATCAGCAATATTAGAGGCTAATTCATAGTATCTGATTGCTTCTTCATTTGCATATAGACTTGCAGCCTGATCACCAGCCTTCAAGGCAAAGTCCGTGGCGCGTGGAAATTCTCTGCACTCGTAATAATGATGTGCTAACAGACCGGCGCTTCCTTCTATAGCATTCAAGAATTTTGATTCAATTGTTTCAGCAATGATCTTATGATAGATTATTCGTTCGCTCCTTAGAAGGCTACGATATGTTACTTCCTGGAATATTGGATGGCGGAATGTATAGTAAATATCATTCTTTTGAACAACACGAATGAGTAGATCAGCACCTTCCAGTTCTTCAAGGTGATTCAATACTTCCTTTTCTTTAACTATTTCTTCCAAAAGGGTCTTAGGAAAAGAACAGCCAATGATTGATGCAATCTTGAGTAAATATTTTGCCTCTTTTGAAAGGCCATCGCAACGGGCAGTTACGACGGCTTCAATTGAACCAGGCAATGTAATTCTATTAAGATCCATTTTTTTCTTATCCTGTAAAATATTTGTTTCCATAATCTGTCGGCACAGTTCTTCAATGAAAAATGGGTTGCCACCTGTCCGTGAAAAGATATATTTTGCCAATTCCTCATCAATCTCTTCTCCGATAAGATTTTTTATCAGATTTGCACCTGCATCATATGAAAGATTGTTCAAAACTAAATCTTCAATGAAATCTGCATAATCAATGGAGACAAAATTCAGGAATTTTTGGACTTCCTTAAATTCTCCAGCGCGATAACTAAAACAAAACAGCAATTTCAGTTTCTTCAAAAGTGGCAGGAGAAAGTTTATGATTTCAAGAGAACCTGAATCGAGCCACTGGATATCATCAATCATCAGGACAATCGGATTTTCAACTGAAATTCTCTCAAACAAAGTTGCAGCAGCAAGCAATATCTGAAGTTGCAATGAATGGGCATCCAGATATTCAATCTTTTTCTGTTCTTTTTCATTCAATTCTAAATTCATCAACTTTAAGATATAGGGCGCGGTTTCATCGTATTCAGTATTTAAGATAGACTTCAAATTATTCACAACGGCCTTTTTCATCTCATCAGGATGGACGGAAGCCGGAATAAAATAATTGTGCAAACAGGTAGCAAAGGTTTTGTATGGAATCAGACTTTCATATGATATGCCTCTTCCATCAAATACTGCAACTTTTGATTTTGACAATCCCAGATATTTTTTAAATTCGTAAAGGAGGCGTGATTTTCCAACACCTATTTCACCTTTGATAAAAAATACCCGAGATCTTTCTTTGATTTTCTTTGCTGCTGATTTTAATCTATTCAGTTCATTTTCTCTGCCGACGAGGGCAGAGCGGAATGTTCCACACCCATATTCAGAACCCCATTTTTTACCGACCACCTCAAAAGGAACTATTTTTTCTTCTTTGCCTTTTAATTGGATTGGCTCCAATTGTATAAAATCAAATGCGTGTTTGGTCCTTTGATAGGTCTCTGGACCAACAAGGATGGTCCCCGGAGCAGCAATGTCTTTTAGTCGCTGGGCAACATTAACTGTATCGCCCATAACAGTATACTCCATTTGCAAATCTGAACCAACCTTACCGGCGATTACTTCGCCCGTGTTTATTCCGGTGTGAATTTCAAGTTTTTTGAACTCTTCACCAAGTTTCTTGTTAATCTGTTCAAGGGCAGTCTGCATATCAATGCTTGCAAGCACAGCTCGTTCTGGATCATCTTCGTGTGAAACAGGGGCGCCAAATATTGCCATTATACAGTCACCGATAAACTTATCAATAATGCCTTCATAGCGATAGACCATCAGCCCGAGTTTTTTGAAACACTCATTCATCAGCGCCGTCAACTCTTCTGGGTCAAGTTTTTCAGACATGGTTGTGAAGCCGGAAATATCCGTGAAAACGACTGTGACATTTCTCCGTTCTTTTGCGGCTGTATCTTTAGTGCTGATTATTTTTTTTACGAGATTTTCTGGTATTGATTTTTTCAGTAAGTCTATTCTTTCAATAGAAGTGTATGAATGGAGATTAAAACCACATTCGCCACAGAATTTGTTAGTAGCGGGATTTTCAAACCCACATTGGGGGCATTTCATAAATTGCGGTGACTTTGGGTTATCCTAAAAACCGACCTTTGCCCTTTCCAGCATTTCAATTAGTTTCCAAAGCGAGCACTCACCAGCTCTTTCAATAGGGCATTTCCATCCAGCATTCACATGTTTTGCTGGACACAAACGCGGTTTGGTTGTGTCTCCAAACGGACAGAGATAATATTCGGTGCGTTTCTCTTCACTCATAAATTACCTCCTTTTATTGTTGCCTGAAATGTGGATCACTCTTTGATAGAACAAGATTTTTTGCCTGGTGCACAAAGGTTTCCAATCTCAAAACATCCAGTGTATTTGCTATACCATCAAATGATAGACAGAGCAGAGGAAATTCTGGATAATCATTCTTGATAGCTTCATATATTGTTGTTACTATATTGCCAGGCATGCAGGTAAAAGGCATTACATTCACTACACCGGAAAAGTTTTCCTTGATATATTCAATTGTTTTTCCTACGCTCAATACTGCCTCGCCTTCAAAAGATGAGTGGATATATTTTGCTGCTTCATTTAAGGTGCGCACAACCGGTGGCTCAAAATCAAGTCCGAGGATTCTGTATATATACCTCTGACGCCATTGCATATACCGATCAAAAATTTTTGTGAAAATTGACCGACGATACTGCTTGAACCAGCGACAGTTTCTTATTCTGGTGTAGTTTGTATAAAAGAACCACTCGGCAATTGAAGGGAGCGTAACTTCACAACCCATTGATTCAAGTTTCTTTTCCAGAAATCCATTGCTAAATTTCTGCGACCGTATGTAAATCTCACCAACAATTCCGATCTTTGGCTTTAAAATCTCTTTAGTTCTGACACTATCCAGTTTTTTCGCTGCAAATTTAATCACAGGGATTATGTCTTTTCCTTTTTCTATTTTTTCGCACAAAACAGTCAAAAGCGTTGCGTAGATTGTATCAGTCTCGCCGGGATTGATTTCGTAAGGTCTGATTTTACGAATCTTTGCCTCAAGTCCATCAACCGCACATATTCCGTCCCAGGTGATTAGCAGGAACCTTAAACCCATTGGTCCAAGGTCATCAAAAAGACTGGGTCCCTGATTTGGTGCATATATTGGTACATTTTTTAGTCCTGATTTTTCAAGGATTATTCTATGTAATTTGTAGTATTGCCCAAATCTACAAGGTCCAGATCCCTGAGCCATAAAAAATGAAGACCTGGTAATTTCAAAGTCACTGGCTTTGGTTTTCTTTAACATATCACCAGCCGTTATGATCGCCGGCAAACATTCCCTGCCGGTTGTAAATTGTCTTCCCAGCATAATGGAATCTTCATCAGGTGGATTCATTACTTCTGCCTGAATATTGGCAAATTTCATTGCACTGCAGAGAATTTTGGCACCATCACACATATGTGGAATATATACTATGCTATCCTTTTTTAGAGTGCTACATGCATTTATGTTTGCCGGTTTCACCACATGTTTGATGTCTTTAATACTATCGGCAAATGCCTCAAGTCTTGTAACAAATCCTGCATCACCTGAATGTTCATCAAGTTCCAATAGAAGCATCGGTTTTCCGTTTATCTTTTCGCGGAAGAAAGTGATTAGAAAAGAATCAGGACCGCAGGCAAAATTGGAGAGATAAACCGGGAAAATATTCTTTTTATCAATAATCTGCTTTGTTGCACTGAGAATCTTTTGTCCATAGTGCCAGTACATATTCTGAAAATCTGCGGCTAAATTATCAAAATCCAATTGTGTGAAATCTAAAGGTACTGGCAGGATACCCAGGTTGCGTATTTTTTGAGTTAGTTTGAGATTTAATCCGAGATCATAACCATTGTAAGGTCGGGAACATATTAAAAATACGGTATTTGTGTAATTTTCAAGAATGTTGTTGGTCATTTCCGATAGTTTTTTCTGGATTGAATTCTGATACTTAATTCCGTGCCTGATTGCATCATCAACTTCTTTTTTGCTTCTGCCAAATCGTCTCGCAAATTCATAGAGTGCAGTGCGAATTGTTTCTATACTTCGATCAAAATAAAGGACTGGAGAATGGATTTTGATTTTCTTGCCAAATATCGCCCTTGCCTGGTAAGGAAATGACTGGACATAAGGGCATACAAAACTCCGACTAAAACATTTGCTGTTGGGCTTCATCGTTATGACACTGGGAATAAAGAAATCTGTAATTCCCTTTTTTGCAAGATGTTCAATATGACCTAAAGCGGTTTTTACAGGGAAACAGGTATCAGCAACTGCAAGTCCACTGCCTGATTCGACGATTTTGCGGTTGGTCTCTTCAGAAAGAATTGGATTGAATCCAAGCCGGATTAGAAATCTGTAAAAGAAGGGGAACAGTTCATAGAAGATCAAAGCACGAGGCAGACCAATAGGGATACCATCAATATTTTGAGTTTGAAAGAATATCTCGTTGCGCATTTCAAATAGGTCGGGAAGATTATCAGATTCAACTCTCTCACGTTCTTCATATCTTTCACATCTTCCACCATAAAATACTGGCTTCTCATCAGCGATCGCTATCCGATTTATTTCACATTCATTGCTACAGTGTCGGCAGGTGAAGGAATCGGTCTTGTAGAGTTTTTTACCCAGATCAAACCCCTTGAAATTTGTCTTTTGTATACCTCTGTCTCGGACAAGCAGGGCAATGCCAATGGCGCCGGTTATATCGTGGTTTGGAGGAACAATGATTTTTTTCTTCAACACTTCTTCAAAGGCGGAGATAACTGCCTTATTTGCTGCTACACCTCCTTGAAATAGTATATGCTCTCCAATCTTTTTGTTTCCTACAACGCGGTTCAAATAATTAAAAACGGTTGAGTAACCAAGTCCGGCAAGCAAATTCTCCCTTTCCGCAAGATTATTCTGATGATGGATAACCTCGGAGCCGATGAACACTGTGCAACGCTCACCAAGATTTATTGGCGATTTTGCCTCCAATGCCCGGTCACCAAAATCCTCAAGTTTCACACCAAGGATCTGGGTCTGTTCTTCAAGGAATGAACCAGTACCTGCTGCACAGACTTTGTTCATTTCAAAATCAACAACAGTCTTGTTTTCAATACTGATATATTTGGAATCCTGACCACCAATTTCAAATATCGTGTCAACCTCAGGATCAATTTCAATACCTGCCCTTGCCTGGGCAGAGATCTCGTTCTTTATTAAATCTGCACCGATCAGGTTACCAATTAAGTAACGTCCTGAACCAGTGGTTCCAACACCTATTATTTCAACCTTGTCACCAATTTCTGATTTTAACTCAGCAATTCCCTGCATGACTGCATCAATGGGTCTTCCCTGTGTCCAGAGATATTTACGAAAAAGAACTTTGCCCTTTTTATCGATCAGCACAAGATTCGTTGAAATTGAGCCAATGTCCACACCTAAGTATGCCTGAGTTCTTTCTGACGGTGGACTGACAAGGATATTCGGATGCCATTTTTTTCTGCCGTCAAGTGGTGGCAGACGACTCATTCTCTCAGGTTGTCTGAGCCATTTTTCAAAATTTTCTGTGCCTTTGAACTTGATTTTCCAGCCCGATTCCCTCGCACACAAAACTGCACCAATTGCACTGATTGTTTTATGATATTCAGGTATAACAAAATTTCCTTCCGTAATGTTCAATACATCTTTCAGGGCTTTGATCATTCCCTTGTTCTCTGCTACACCGCCGATAAATGCTACAGGAAAATCAATCTTTCTTCCTCTTATTATGGCACTTTTAAAATTTCTTGCAAGGGCATAGCATAATCCGGCAATCAAATCTTCCACCGGAGTACCAATTTGTTGAAGATGAATCATATCGCTCTTGGCGAATACTGAACACCTTCCTGCGATTCTTGCGGGCTTTCTTGAATGCAGGGCAATATCACCGAATCTTTCAACCGGGATACATAATCTTTGTGCCTGCTGATCAAGAAATATGCCCGCGCCGGCCGCGCAGAGTGTGTTTGAGGAAAAATCTCTGAGTCCTTTTTCTATAGCAATGAACTTTGAGTTTACACCTCCAATTTCAATAATTGACCTTGTATCGTTATGAAAATATGTTAGTCCTTTGATTATAGCATTCACCTCGCTTATTCGCATAATGCCTAAATCTTCAACAACTGAATTGGAGATATTGCCGGTAATAACAATTCTTTCTGGTTTTGTGAGCTTTCTTATTATCTGTAGTAAATGGTTATAAGGGCTACCCTGATGTGTTAAATAATCAGTCTTTACAAGACTGCCCTCATAAAATTCGGCAATCTTGATACTTACCGAACCAATATCAATACCATATTCATGCATTTATGGGGTATAAAAGATACCTGCAGAGAAATGGAAATCATAATTTGTTTCTGTACGGTTAGGGGTATCAGGGTCATCAGCACTCAGATTATAATTGAAGGTAAACTCCGGTGATATTTTCAATTTAATCAGTTTTATATCAGTGCCAAGAGATAAGGCAAAAAGCAAATCATTCTCAAGGTCGTCAATGCTTGAATGTATCTCACCAATGTATGCAGTTCCGTTCAGTTGAAAGTTACCAGCCAAACCAATACCCAGATATGGACTGACAACAGGTATCATTCCTGCCTTTAACTGGAATAATAGCGGCAAATATAAATTATTATAATTAGCACCGGTCTCAATGCCCAATATGGTTCTGTTGAAAGAGGTTGTCCTGAACATTGGTGCCATCTGTATGCCGATTGTTGAGCCTATTTCCATACCCATCCCCATGCCAACTTGATAGCCAATACCTGACAGATTGCCTGCATTATCTTTTGGATCATAATTGCTGTAATTAATACCCGCAATCAGACCAAAGTACGATTTTAAAGGTGTTACACACTGTCCAGCAACAAAAACCAACGGAATTATCAAGAGCAATGTCATTTTCTTCATAAAAACTCCACTTACTTGATTATATCCTGAAATTATGTGAAGTCAATATTCTTTATAGCTTGGTTAATCCTCGCTCTCCATTTTCAGATTGAACTCTATTTGCTTATAATCTGAAGGGATCTTGAAAAGATCTGCGTTCAGGTCTTTTGTTTCTATGTTCTCTATGACCATTTCTGATATGTTTTCTGAGGTTACTTTTCCTTTTGCATCTGAAGTTTTGCTTTTTGTGATAGATTTAATGATAAAACCTATATTTTCGTATGCTTCCATTTCTTTGTGCACCATTGAATCAAGCTCAGCAATGCCTGAAGAGAATGATTTCTTTGAGAAATTAAGGGAGATGTCTTCCAGATGCCTTGATGTAGCCCAGATTTCTTTTGATTCTTCGGTGTGGGTTTTCACCTTCATAATCATTATCTTTGTTTCTATATCATAGGAAGTATTTATCTGAAGATGCTGGCAATCTTCACCAAGAATATTTTCTGAGTCCAGTTTTTTTACTTCAATTTTTGGATTAGCAATGGTGAATTTTACAAATTGGCTTAGGAGACCGGTAAATTTCGCTATGGAATCTACATTCATTACGAAATATGCCTTTTCTTCAGGATCAACAATGTAGACATCGTTCTTATCCGGGTAGTATAGCCAGTACATACCATTTTTCGTCAATTGATTCTTTCCATCTGTAACATCCACATATTCTTCACGCACCATACCTTTTTGTGCATAGCCATGGATAATAACCTTTGATTCCTGACCTTTGGTTTTCGTGATAATATGTGCCTGCCATTCAATCCCACCGAACAGGGTTAAAGGGCACAAAAAAAGCCCGGTGCAGATAATAAGCATTAGCTTTCGCATTTTGCCTCCTTCTATTAATTTTAACCAGATTCAGCAAAAAATCAATATCTCTGGTTATAATTTCACAATTTTTTCTTGATATCTATTGGTTCCAATTTCCAATATTGCAAGATAAGTTCCGTGGGGAAGATTTTCGCCAATTCTGTTCAGACCATCCCATACTGCCCTATGGTTTCCCTGGGTTTGAACTTTGTTGATCAGGACTCTGACAAGATTTCCTGAGGCATCGTAGATTGCAAGTTTGACTCTATCGGTGTGTTTCACCGCGTAACTGATAATAGTTTTTTCCCTGAATGGATTTGGAAATACAGCAGTTATCCCGACTCTTTCATCTCTTTCTTCCTGTTTCCCTACAAATTCTTGACCAGCAGAAAAGATAAAAAGCGGTAAATCGGTTGATGGTATACCAAGGGCATTAATGATTGCAGTCTGTTCAGTTGAAGAAAAGTTTGCTGTAAAATATCCTTGCAGGTTTATGCAAGTTGCCTGCAAAAGTGCGCTGGCACCTGCAAATCCTGCCTCAAGCAATTGATACCGACTTGCCGTTGTAGCACAATAGACAAAATAATTAGGTGCAGTCTGGGGCAGACGGGAAACAGCGCTCCTCAACTGGGGTCTTCGGTCACCATCAGTCACCCTTTCAATACGGTGGTCGCGTGTATTTGTTCCACCAGAAGGAAGTCTGATGTGATATCTTTCTACACCTGCAGACCGGACAATGTATATCTTGCCCGTGAGGTAGTAGTTTGCTACTGCAGAAGGGACAGTGATACCAGCGCGACCGTTTGATGTGGTGTGTGGTGTATTGCCATAAGATGCCCAGGCAAGTTGAGAAAGTTGCTCAAGGTTAAGTTCAGTATCCGCAAACAGATTGTCGTATTTTAAATTGGTAAGGGCATTTTCCAGAATGACTGTGCCATCTGTGTTCGGGTTGGGTAGACTGCCGTTTGATGAAATGGCAACGCACTGCGATGTAATACCACTAACTGAGCTCATTAATCCATAGCAGTTTACCATCTGAACAGTTAGTGCCGGATTCCAGGTACTATTGGCGTTTGTTGTCGCACTTTCTTTAGGAATACAGGCAGGTTGATTTGTGTTGTTTGTCCAGAATGATATTGCGGCAAGGAGTGCATATTGGATTGAAGTACCTGCATCTTCAGCAATATCACTGGCAATACCGATCTCAAATGCTACGTTTGACTCTGATTTATGATTTCCTGAAAGGTGAAGAATAATATCATGCAAATTTGGGTCATACCGATAAACATTATCTGTGCGGGCAACATAGATAATACGATTTGAACCAATCATGGGTGCCCGAGAGGCTGCCCATAAGGCATTGGCAAGAATCTGATCAGAAAGACTGTTTGTATAACCGCTGTGATAAGACCGTCGACTATTAAGGACAATTTCCGAAGAAAAGGTATTTATCTGGGGCGGAGGTAGATATCTTGATTCTGAAAAAATAGAGTTTAACTGACTGCCCAGCGGTCTATTAAATAGAGCACCGATACCACCAGCCACCAGAATTCTTAAAAACTCTCTTCTTTCCATAACCACCTCCAGCACTTAATTTTATTTAATGGGATTTCAAAGTCAAGGGTGAGAAAGACTGATCATTCTATAATAGGCAATTGAGCAGTTACATAGTTTTATGCTCACAAATAGCTTAAAATCAAGTTCCCATTTTCCAGGAGGCAAGATAGCGTTTTTGTTCGGGTGTCAACTTGTCAATCTTTATACCCATAGACTTCAACTTCAACCGGGCAATTTCCTGGTCAATTTTTACTGGGAGAGAATAGACTTTGTTTTCTAACTTAGGGTTATTAAGAATATATTCTACAGCCAGTGCCTGATTTGCAAATGACATATCCATTACCATTGCAGGATGACCCTCGGCAGCAGCAAGATTAACAAGTCTACCTTCAGCAAGAAGATAGATTTTTTTATTGTTTTTCAGGACATACTCTTCGCAGAAATTTCTGATCAATCTTTTTTTCTTTGCGATTTTTTTCAAACCATTTTTGTCAATTTCCACATCAAAATGCCCAGAATTGCCGATTATTGCACCATTCTTCATTTTCAACATATGTTCTTTTCGTATAACATTGATATCGCCTGTCACGGTAATAAAAACATCGCCGATTTTTGCCGCCTCAAACATGGTCATTACCTGATAGCCATCCATTCTTGCCTCAAGTGCCTTAACCGGATCAACCTCAGTGATGATTACATTTGCTCCAAACCCTTTTGCCCTCATTGCGAGTCCTCGTCCGCACCAGCCATATCCGGCTACTACAAAATTACAACCACTTATCAATATATTTGTCGCCCTTAGAATGCCATCAATTGTGGATTGACCGGTCCCATAACGATTATCAAAAAGATGTTTGGTCAGAGAATCGTTCACTGCAATAATGGGGAATTGCAAAACATCATCTGCTGCCATTTGTTTCAATCTAATCACCCCGGTCGTTGTCTCTTCTGTGCCACCGAGAATGCCCTTCACTTTTTTCTTGTGGACTGTTGATATCAGGTCAGCGCCATCATCAATTAGAATTTCAGGTCTATTCTTCAAAACCTGATTCATATTGTAGTAATACTCGTTCCTTGATTCACCTTTTATGGCAAAAACACCAATTCCATCATCAATAAGCGCAGCAGCGACATCATCCTGGGTTGACAGGGGATTTGATGCGGTTAAGAAAACCTTTGCTCCACCTGCCTTTAGAGTTCTTATAAGATTTGCGGTTTCAGTAGTAACATGCAGGCAACAACCAATGCGTCGATTTCTAAGGGGCATTTCCCTCTTAAATCTTTCGCGGATCAGTCTTAATACGGGCATTTTTGATTCTGCCCATTCAATCCGTTTCTGCCCTTCTTTTGATAATTTCTTATCTTTAATATTAAATTCCATTTACCATTCCTCTTTATCTAACCATCCAACTATTCAACCATTCAACCATCTACATCCCTGCTTCTCTTTTGATCGCGTCTGCCATATCACATATCTCCCAGGTAAATCCTTCTTCCTCTCTTCCAAAATGTCCATAGCAGGCAGTTTTCTTGAATACTGGTCTGCGCAGATTCAATTTATCAATGATTCCCTGAGGTGTAAAGTCAAAAAGTTTTTTAAGGATTTTGACAATTTTTTCTTCTTCAATCCTGGCTGTGCCAAAGGTATTGACATTAATTGCTACTGGTTCAGCAACACCAATGGCATACGCCAGAGAGACTTCAACCTTATCACATACACCTGATGAAACAAGATTTTTGGCAACATACCTTGCCATATAAGACGCAGAACGGTCAACTTTTGTTGGATCCTTTCCGGAAAAGCATCCACCACCATGATGCCCAACACCTCCATAGGTGTCAACCATTATTTTTCTACCTGTGACACCGGTATCAGCCTGGGGACCGCCGGTGACAAATCTGCCTGTTGGATTGATCAGAATCTTTGTTCTATCATCAAGTAATTCAGCAGGAATTATCTCCTGGACTACATATTTCTTTAAATCTGCATAGAGTGTTTCATTTTTTATATCTTTGTGGTGTTGCGCTGATAGAATTATTGTATTAACACGCAATGGTCTATCATTTTCGTACTCCACAGTCACCTGGGATTTCCCATCGGGTCTTAAATATGTCAAAATATTGGTTTTGCGCACCTCGGTAAGTCTTCTCACAAGTTTGTGTGCAAGTATTATGGGCAGGGGCATCAACTCCTTGGTTTCTTTTGTTGCGTAACCAAACATCATTCCCTGGTCACCTGCCCCACCAATATTTACACCCATTGCTATATCACTGGCTTGTTCCTGGATTGCGGTGATAATTGCGCAGGTGTAGGCATCAATTCCCATGTCTGTGTCAGTGTAACCGATTTCAACCAGCAGGTCTCTTATGAGATCAGGAATATCAACATAGCAGTTTGTCGTAACTTCACCAGCAATGAAAAGCAGTCCCCTGGTAGTTAATACTTCACAAGCAACCCTACCAAAAGGATCCTTTTCAAGGATTGCATCAAGAATTGCATCCGCAGACTGGTCACAAATTTTGTCCGGATGTCCTTCAGTAACTGATTCAGACGTTATCAAATATCGTGCCATTTGCCTCCCTTCAAACGGATATGCCTGGACTTACATAGATAAGCATTGTAAAATCATATCCTGTTGCAAAATCCGTTATTTCTAAATAATAATAATTATAAATATTTTCAATTAAAAATCAAGTCTTTTTATATCAGTTTGCTTTAAGACCTTCCAGGAGGGTGTTTTTGTCTTGATTGCATTGTTAATAAAGACAATATCACCCAAACATACATTGTCAAATTCCTTATTCATCAGACTGGTATCGCGGTCAAGTTTCACCAACTCTATAATTCCGTGTTCAGAGCATATCAAAAACCTCTTTCTGCCTTTTTCTTTTGATAGGCGGCTGATAACAAGATATTGGTTCTTTTCAAGAGGATCATTTTTCCCTCTTTTCAGCACAACATAAGAAAATTTCAGGTATTCAATTTTTCGGTAGAGTTTTTGATTCAGAATCTTCAAATAATCCGGAGGGTTCCATCGTATGCTCTGGTGGCACCATTCATTTTTTCTTAGCAATCCAGGACACGAACCACTGTGCAGACAGGGAAGAAGGACGCTTCCAAGTTCATTCTCAATTACTTCATTGCGCAGTTGCATCAATCGTGTGGTTAACTTTTTCAAAGCTGGTTCAATCAAGATAATAATACCATTTCTATTGAGCAAGTGAAAAATTTTTTTGATAAAAGATACCGGTATTTTTTCTGATTGAAATATTTCAGTTAATATATTTGCCAGAATAACTATATCATATTTTTCTTGATTTCTTGAAATGAAATGCTGGAGCGATTCACCTGATATTTTCACATCAATATTGGAATTTGTCTTTCTGAACCAATCTGCGAGTGTTTTACATCTGGTGAGCAATGTTCTGCTTGTATCCACACCGGTCAAGGAAAACTGCAATCGGTTTTGTGATTTTTTGTTAATACCATAATAACAACCAAGCATTCCTGCACCATCGCCACATCCAAGGTCAAGAATATGCAATCTGTCTTCAGGTACAGAGACTTCATACAGATTAAATAACCTATTCACGACGAGCATGGTCTTCATAAAATTTTGTGGAAAGTTGTAGGCAAAATATGCATCGTTATACTCGGACTCAGAATGCCTGGAGTGCGCAAAATCTTCGGAAAGGCAAATCAACTGGCGCCGCAGTCTATCTATTGTTTTTTGATAAGTCGGAAAGTCATCTTGCACATCCTGGATGTTCAATATAGCAGTAATTTTGCCCTCAATTTCCTCTGGTAAATTCATCGTCTGAAAGAACAAATAAGATATCCGCAAAAACAAAGTAGATACAATTCAACAGGTATACGGTATCTGATTAAACCCACATGGGTAAGAATATACAACCCTGAGATGAAGAACATGCAAAGTATGATAAAAAGAGCAGGTTTTTTCTCCTTGATGGAAAGAAGAATCCCGGCAATTCCCAGAACAAGTACAGGGATATAAGAAATATACAACAATATTCTGTATTTCTGCAAATCTGTTGAGGCATATTCAGTTGAAGGCGGGAACCACATATAATAATAACATTTTTTTATTAGCAGGATAATGAATTTCCAGGGATTATTTACTATAAAATCAAATGCCTGATTAAGATAAAATTTTGTCCGGCGAATTTCAGATAGTTTACACAAACTGTCCTGAACAGCAGAGGGTAGTGTTTGGGTCACCAATATATGGTCTTCTTTTTCAATGGATTTGATTTCATAAAAATCAGTGCCTGTCGCATTAGGATTGTTGCCGATCCAGAAATTGACACCGAATTGAGTTGTTATTGGAACAACGGTTCTGTGAACTATGTAATTCCTGATTGTCCATGGTACCAGAAGGACAATTGAGACAGACAATATCAAAGCCATTCTGAAGAAATTCATTTCTTTATTAACAAGAAAAAAGACAAGGATAGCAGGAAATAGAACCAATGCTACCGGGTCACATAGTATTGCTATACCCAGGCATATGCCGGAAATTATGTTCTGGAAAAGATTTTTGTTTCTTATTATGAGATAGATGGCGGTACAAAGGAAGAATAGGAAGATTGTTGTTGGCACAAGTTTTGTGCAGTAATAAATAAAGGGAGGATACAAGGCAACTAACCACTCGGTAATGCGTGCGACTGAATCATTGAATAAAATCTGACTGGTTTTGTAGATTATATATACTGTAAGGACGGAAAAGATTGCTTGTAATAGTTGAATTACAAGATAGATAAATGGGTTAATCCCTGATCGATAGAAAAAGGAAAGAAAATAAGGATATAGTGGGGCATGGGATGAGGTTGGTGCAGGATATGCATTGGCAACGAATACCCTGCTAAATCCTTTGCCAGTAATAATATTCCTGGCGATTTCACCATATTCATAATCGCGTGGTTGATAAAAATTAGCAACGAGCAAAATGAAAAGGGCTCTAATGCAGAAATAAAAAAGGTATCTTTTCAGGATTATCCGATTTTGGTTTTTATGAACTTCGCCAATCTTGATTTATACCGAGCAGCGGTATTCTTCTTTATTATCCCATCCTGGACTGATTTATCAATGACTGACTGAACTTCAGGGTAAATCTTTAGCGCCTCGGCCTGTGATTTTACTTTCTTTATCTTTTTAATTGCTGATTTCAATGCTTTTTTCTTGTTCAAATTTTCCAAATAGCGCCGCTTAGATTTGCGAATGTTCTTAAGAACCGTTCTTGATCTCTTCTTAATTGCCATAGTAGATTATATATAAAATACAGAACAAGTCAAGGGTAGATTTTGTTCATATATTCTTGACTTTGAAGTTAATATTACTATACTTGATGTGATGGGTATGGGCAAACCATGTCTGGTTTTGATTGAAGAACGGATCTTATTGAAAAGTCTACCTATAGAAAAGAAAGAGTACATCATTGGTAGGGCTAATGATTGCGATTTTGTTATTGATGGCACTGAAGTATCCCGTCGCCATGCGCGACTGTATTATGAAGATGGCAAATTCAAGATTGAAGATCTGGATAGCACAAATGGGACTTTCATCAATGGCAAAAAGATTGTCGCTGCAGAACTAAAACATAGAGATGAAATCAATATTGGCAATTTCACAATTATCTTTGATGATGGAAAAGGAATTGAAGGTATTTGTGATGAAACTCAGGTTGATTCTTCAGGGAACGAAACCCAGCGTCTTGTGGCAGAGTACAAATCCCTTGCGGAGAAGATCAGAGAAAGGGATATTGCTTTGAGTTTAAAGAAATATCATGAAAGAGTCTTAAAGAGCAGAAGAAAACTGACACGCCAGGCAAATTTTGACCGATTGACTGATTTATATAATCGGCATTATTTTGACAAAATTCTTGAACAGCAATTTGAATCTGCACACCTGAACAAATTTCCTTTATCAATACTTTTTATTGATATTGACCACTTCAAAAAAGTAAATGATACTTATGGTCATGAAAAAGGAGACGAAGTATTAAGGGGTGTGGCACAGATAATCCGTGCACTGTGCAGAAAAGATGATATTGTTGCGCGCTACGGTGGCGAAGAATTTGTGGTATTATTTCCAAAAATGGATAAGGAGAGTGCTGTGCAAATTGCTGAGTCAATTCGCAAAATTGTTGAGAGCAAATCAGGAGAAATAGTCGGCTTACATATTACAATAAGTATCGGTGTGGCAACCGACCATAAACAGTTTTCAAATCCTCAGGAATTACTAAAGAGTGCAGATAAAGCACTTTATAATGCGAAATCATCGGGTCGCAATCGTGTGGTGATGGCAAATGAGTAAAGATCAGTCAATTGGTAATTATAAAATCCTTAAGTCAATTGGTAAGGGTGGAATGGCACAGGTCTATACTGCAATTCAGGGCTCGCTTGATAGGGTTGTTGTATTAAAACAGATGAAGAGAAACCTTGATGGAGAAGCACAGGCAAGATTTAAACGCGAGGCAAGGATATGTGCCAATCTACACCATAAAAACATCGTTGAGATATACGATTATTTTCGTGAAGGTGGAGAACACTATCTGGTGATGGAATATATTGAAGGAATGAGTCTTGATGATTTGATTGAAAAAGAAGCACCATTTCACCCATTACTTACTGCAGCAATTGCCCGCGAGGTGTGCCTGGCGCTTGTCTGTGCGCACAAAAATGGAATTATCCACCGTGACATAAAGCCCAAAAATATTTTGATATCAAAAGATGGTGTTGTTAAACTGGCGGATTTTGGTGTGGCAAGGGATATTGATGCACCAGATTTGACCACAACCGGCGCAATCATTGGCACACCATTTTATATGTCACCTGAGCAGGCAGGTGGTGGTAGGGCAGGGTTTCAATCTGATATATTTTCTCTGGGAGTTGTATTATACGAAATGGTGACCGGGAAAAAACCATTTGTGGCTGAAGAGAATCAGGGAATCATATCAAAGATATGCAGGGGAAAATATAAATCACCTTTCTGGCTTGACCCGCACCACAGTTTTCGTTTGAGCAGAATAATAAATAAGGCGATGAAAAGAAATCCAAGGGCGCGTTATAAATCTGCTGAAGATATGTTAAAGGCATTGAATAGTTTTTTAGGCTGGAAGAATCAGGCAATGATTGAAGAGAATATCAGAAAATTGCTCAATCGTATTGAACAGGAAAGAGAAGTAACAACCGTTGTCAAAGGGAAATCTAAAAAGAAGAAAAAGAAAGAAAAGAACAACACTGGTTTACACTTTCTATTGGTCATTTTATTAATTCTGATCATCATTCTATTTATCACATATTTTTATATCCTTGTGAAATAGATTCCCAATGAGTATATTAGATTGCTAATGTGTCTCTGTTCATAAAAGTTTATTTTTTCCCAAAAACAATGTTTTTTCATCCCCTAAAAGAGAAATAAATATCTGGAGCGTCCATCCGTCATCCAGTGTGGCGGAACAGTTGGACGAGATATTTCATTCGTCTCTTTTCATTATTATCGCGGTTAGGAAACCGCTCCTACAGAAATGGCAGATGGTTGTTGGATGTGGTCTGCTGGTAATGGTAATCAGCCCGCGATCGGGAAGGCAAATTATTCTCGGACAGGATCGGGTTAATACTCAACAAGGGAAAATACTTCGTATTCTCTTAATTTCTCGGTGCCCGAAAGATAAGTAAGATTGGCAATGAATGCGCAGGCAACAACTTCTGCACCAAGGATTTCAACCAGTTTGCACGCAGCAAGCATTGTGCCACCAGTGGCAAGGACATCATCAAATAACAGAACCCTTTCTCCTTTTTCAAGCCCATCCTTATGAATCTCAATGACATTCTTACCATACTCTAATTCATATTCCATTCGCACGGTTTCTGCTGGGAGTTTACCAAGTTTTCGCACCGGCACAATGCCGCAGCCAAGATTATATGCAATCGCACCACCGAATATATAACCTCGCGCCTCAATAGATACAACCTTATCAATCTTTGCATTTTTATACTTGTTCACAACTGTATCTATTGAATATTTAAATGCTTTAGGATTTTTTAAAATTGTCGTAATGTCACGAAACATCACCCCTTTCTGGGGAAAATCAGGAATATCCCTGATAAATTTCTTCAAGTCCATTTAACCCCCTTGCAATCCATTATATTTATAATTGCGCATTTGTCAATTTTTAGATTGGGTAATGCAATTTTACCTATTGCCCAAACAAAAAAATTGAATATTATTATAATAGATATTGTGGTTTTAGTTGTTTAAAAATTCAAACATCATTGCATTGAAAAAGGGGGTTTTATGACAAAAAAGTTTCTTTTTACTGCTATTATTTTTGTAATGATACTCTTTGCTGATTGGGAACCTGACCAGAGGCTTACCTTTGATCCCAGTGTGTCTCAGACTTCGCCAAATAGTGGCTGGTGTGTTGCGGTTAAGAATGATACAGTTCATATCGTTTATTTTGATTATCGGGAAGGTGGTGATAAGATATTTTATCAACGCTCTACAAATGGTGGTATTTCCTGGGACCCAGAAACTGTGATTGTTGACACACCTGCGGTCTATCCTGGCCCACCAGCTGTTTCGCTTGCTGTTTCAGACTCTGGAGGCGTCCATATCGTCTGGTGCGATTATCTGCGTGGGAATGATGATGAGATATTTTACAAGCGTTCCACAAATAGCGGGACAACCTGGTTCCCAGATACCGTGCTGACCAGAGATGATTTTATGGTTGAGGCTGATTCATGGGCATCCATTGCTACTTCAGGACAATTCATACATGTTGTCTGGCATGACTGCAAATGGGATGGTTCTCAATTCAACTGGGATATTTTCTACAAACGGTCAACTGATAATGGCACGCACTGGGAATCTGACCAGAGATTGACTGTTCACCCGGGTTCATCAGGTCCACCATCAATCGCTGCATCAGATCATATGGTATATGTTGTCTGGTATGATTTGCGCGATGGCAATCCTGAAATCTATTTCAAGCGTTCAACGAACAATGGCGCAACCTGGGGACCTGACACCAGACTCACAAGTGATGGTGCAAATTCATATTTGCCCACGATCGGTGCAAATAGTCTATCGGTCCACATCGCCTGGTTTGATAACCGGGATGGTGACTGGGAGATCTATTATAAAAGGTCAACTGATGGCGGTAATACCTGGAACGATGATACAAGATTGACCAGTTCAATAGGTGAGTCCTACCATCCATCTATTGCGGTCTCTGGTGAGCGTATCCATCTTGTGTGGTATGACCAGCGGGATGGAAATTATGAGATTTACTACAAAAAATCATTTGACAATGGCACAAACTGGACTGCTGATACAGGGTTGACTTCTGACCCTTCACCTTCTTTCTATCCGTCGGTTGCTGTTTGGGGAGATAAAATTCATGTTGTGTGGACTGATGAGCGGGATGGTAATAGAGAAGTCTACTACAAACGAAATCCAAACGGCAATACCAAAATTGAAGAAAGAGGAATTGGAAATCAAAGATGGGTAAAAAGACCGAAGGCAATTCCAAATCCATTTTCTGATTTTACAGTGGTCTATGGGTATGAGCAGGAGTATTTCAATATCTTTGATGTATCGGGAAGACTTATTGGAAAAGAAAAGGGTTTTAGACTTGGAGTAGATCTACCTAAGGGAGTTTATTTTATTGAAGGCACAAAAACCCATCAGAAACTGATGGTCGTTAAAGTAAATTAGGCTATTAAATAGTTGATGGGCATGGATGCCGGTATGGTCATTGGGCGTGGTCTATGACAACGCCTTTTTTTGAGTTTGGTGTCTTTCGGTTGCGAAATGCGAAACGGTTTCGTTAAATGACGGACCATAGACGAATCGCATTTCGCAACCGTAATCCGATTGCCTTTTTCAAATTTCAGTTTATGCAAATTCTAATCACTCCTGCTTTTGAATTCTTCTATCAGGGCTTCATCCAAGCGGTCAGCGTGGTAGCTGACTCTATTTTCCATTGCTTTAAGTTCTTCAAAATCAAGATCTTTTAACTCCCGGTTTTCCGCAATATAAACCCACTGGTCACGCACAAAAAATTTAATGCCCATTAATTGAAAATTTATCTCAAGGAGTTTTCGGTAGAAAGGCAAAAGATTTCTTGAAGGTAAGAGCATTATTGGACAGGATATTTCAATGTAATCAATATCGTCTATTTTGAATATTTCGGTGTATATCAATGCTGAACCGCGGTATGCAGACCATAAGGTCTTTGGTCTGTGACGGCATTTCTCCGGGTCAAGACCAAAGCTTGCAAGAAGGTCATTGACCATTTTTTCGTAGTAGGCTATATCTACTGCGTCTTTTTGTGTTGGCTGTTTTTTGGTAAACATTTTCTCTCCTTTAAAATTTTGTTCCGCAATTCTTGCAAAAGTTTGCTGAAGAATCGTTTGATGTTTTACATTTTGGGCAGACCTTTAATCCTACTTTAACTTTCTGCGCAGGTTGCTCTTGTTTTTCAGGTTCAGGTTCTTTTTTCTTTTCAAATTTCTGGGTGCCGCAGTTTTTGCAGTATTCTGCCTTTGTTGTCTTAATAAATTCATCGCTGAGAAATCCGCATACTGGACAATAATACATTTCAGGTAATTTAGAATGGATAGTGTTCAAGTGGTTCAGGACTTCTCTTACTGAGTTAACGGGAATTGCGAAATTCATATTATCTGCCTCACCAACAACCCAGGTATTGATACCAACGGCCTCTCCTCTGGTATTTATTAATGGTCCACCGCTGTTTCCTGGATTTATCGGCACGTCGGTTTGAATATAGGTGATACCCTTCACATTCCTTTTTTTGCAACTTATGATTCCTTTGGAAACAGTAAAGTCATAACCATACGGATGACCGATTGCCAGTACTGATTCGCCTTCTTTTATCAAATTGCTATCAGCGAGGGGAATTGGTTTGGACTGGTTCACATTAGCCAGACAAAAGGCGAAATCAACATCATTATCTGCATAAACAACAATTGATTCAATCTCCTGATTATTGTAGAGTTGTATTTTTACAAAGGTATCCAGTTCAACAGTATGCTTATTTGTAATAAAAAGTCCTTTATCATTCATAAAGAAGCCTGAACCCCTTCCCTGGTTTGGTAATTT
>JBNAVN010000012.1:18610-50887 GCA_049700315.1 bacterium | reverse complement strand
TGAAAAATGAAATCAAGAACATTACCACAAAATAGACAAGGAGTGGAATTGCAATCCTCAGGACATCAAGAGGAAGGGTGAGTATTTTGTCTCCCTTCATTGAAAACATCACTACAATCGTAAAGAGAAGTCCAATGAGTGCATAGGGTCCGAGTTTCGGGGCAAACTTATTATCATACCATTGCTTACCTCTTCGGGCAATCAATGTGAAACGGGTTACAATCCCGGCAATCAATGGAATTCCAAGGAATATGAAAACACTACGGGCAATATCAAGGATTGAAACCTGAACAACCGATGCCTTTGCCTGTGGTCCGGCAATAGCAGATGACAGAACCGTGACATAAAGATAGGCAAGGGGTGAATACATAAACATCTGAAATACTGAATTCAATGCAACAAGGACTGCACAATATTCATTGTCTCCCTGGGCAAGCATATTCCAGACCAGAACCATTGCAATACAACGTGCAAGCCCTATGATTATCACACCTTCACGATATGCAGGCAAATCCGGAAGGAAAAGCCAGGCAAGCAAGAACATAATTGCTGGTCCAATGACCCAGTTGAGAAGGAGTGATACAGCAAACATCTTTCCTGCCTTTGTGATTTTCTTTAGTTCTTCATACCTCACCTTTGCCAGGACCGGATACATCATCCACAATAGACCAATGGCAATAGGCAAAGAAACTGTATCTAAACGGAAAAAATCAAGAATCTTTGCAATATCTGGATAGATATATCCGATACCCAGACCTATTGCCATTGCAAGAAAAATCCAGAGAGTCAAAAATCTATCTAATAAAGATAATTTGATCTTCTGCTCCATCATTTACCTCCGTAATATCTTTCATTATAAAAATCCATATAACCAGCCCAGTATCGTTGAAAGCAAGATCACAAGCAAGATATAGGTAATCGTCTTTTTTACACCCATTATGCTGCTGATAACAAGCATACTCGGTAAACTTACGGCAGGACCAGCAAGCAATAAAGAGAGTGCTGGACCCTTACCCATACCACTGCCCAAAAGCCCCTGTAATATTGGAACTTCTGTGAGTGTCGCAAAATACATAAATGCGCCCGAGACCGCGGCAAGGAGATTTGCCCAGATTGAATTGCCGCCAACCAGTGAAGCAATGAAACTTGCAGGGATGATGCCACGGTCGGTATTTGGTCTACCCAGCAAAAATCCAGCAACAAGGACACCCGCAAATAATAACGGTAAAATCTGCCTGGCAAATGTCCAGGTTGAGAATACCCAATCTTTTCTCTCATCACCATTGAACCATTTAAAGATTATGAAAAACATTATGATCAAGAAAATCACAACCAGATACCAGTGGATATTGTAGACCGCATTCCAGAATCCTACTGGTTCTTTTGGCTTTGCCCAGGCAGCGAATATCAGAATCAAAATCAAAGAAAGAAAATATAAAAGATTCTGACCGAGTGTTCTACCCTTTGTTCCTGATGATTCGGTTTCAAATGACCCTTCATCTTCAACTTTTTTATCCCTGTATATCAAAGCCATTATTAGACCGATGATGATTGAAAACACAACCGCACCAACAGCACGGGCAATGCCCAGTTCAGCACCAAGAATACGGGCGGTCAAAATGATTGCAAGGACATTTATTGCCGGACCAGAATACAAAAATGCGACTGCTGGTCCAATACCCGCACCCCGGGTATAGATTCCTGCAAACATTGGCAGAACTGTGCAGGAACAGACTGCAAGGATTGTCCCTGAGACCGAGGCAATACCATAAGCAAGAACCTTATTCGCCTTTGCCCCAAAATATTTAATAACTGCCTCTTTGGAAATAAAATTGCTTATCGCACCGGCAATGAAGAATGCCGGAATGAGACAGAATAAAACATGTTCCCGTGCATATTCCTGAATCATAAAGAATGCCTCAAGGATTGCACCCTGAATCCGCATTCCATCAAGGGGAACAAAATATAGAATGAGAAAGACAACGATAAAAAGCAAAAGGCGTGTTCGTTCCTTCAAGAAAACCTCCTTATAACAAATTCAAATATCTAAATTCGAAATCCGAAACAATATTTAAATTCAAAAGGCTATAGTTATTGGGTTGGGGTTGAGAAACTGAATTGGTTAAATGGTGATTGGTTAAATGGTTAAATCTTTCCAGCATCCCAACCCTAACCTTTAGACTAATTTTTGATCGTTTGTTCAGTATTTCAAACTTAGAATTTACCACAATCATCTCCTCGCCATTTCTTTTAACAATTCGGTCTTTTTCTTCAAATTGCCGACAATACATTCTTCAAGGATATCAATTATCTCAAAGACTCTTTCGTCTATTACCTCATACCAGACCTCAAGTCCACGTTTTTCACAGCGCACGATCCCCGCATTCTTCAAAATGGCAAGGTGATGCGATACATTAGATTGCTCAGCCCCAAGTTCAAGAAGCATCTTACAGACACAGCAGGGACCATCCCTGAGTTTTTCAAGTATCCTCAAACGTAGAGGATGGGCCAAGGCATTAAAGACAGCCGCCTTCATTTCCGTTATGTAAAGCTCCTTATCTCTCATTTTGCTCCTTTTTTTAATATTTGACTTCCATAAATTTTGCAGGGCTAAAGCCTTGCCCTACTCCTTGTTTAGCACATCAACCTTTTAGACAATCATCAGGCATATTAGTTTATGATTATATTTAAATATTGTCATATGTCAATATATCTTATATCACTATGCTTGATTTTGAGTGGCAGATAAATATAATAGATTAGGAATGCACAATTTTTTAGAAATTATTCATAAAAAGAGAGATGGACAATCACTTACTCAAAAGGAGATCGAATTTTTAGTAAAAAATTATACAGAAGGTTCTATTCCTGATTATCAATTTGCCGCATTTTTAATGGCTATCTATTTTCAGGGTATGAATTTTGAGGAAACAACCCATCTCACAAGGGCAATGCTTTATTCAGGAGAGGTCCTTGATTTGTCTGAGATTAAAATGCCAAAGATAGACAAACACTCTACAGGCGGGGTGGGTGATAAGGTTTCTTTGATTCTTGCCCCATTGGTTGCAAGTTGTGGTATCTGTGTGCCAATGATTTCGGGAAGGAGTTTAGGACACACCGGCGGCACCCTTGATAAATTGGAATCAATCCCCGGATTCAGGACAAACCTCAGTTTAAAAGAGTTTAAAAAACAACTCAAAGAAATTGGCCTGGGCATCGTTGGTCAGACGAAAGAGATTGCCCCTGCGGATAAGAAGATTTACGCCCTGCGTGATGTGACCGCCACTGTCGATTCAATACCACTAATAACCGCAAGTATTATGTCAAAAAAACTTGCTGAAGACCTTGATGGATTGGTGCTGGATGTAAAATTTGGCAATGGTGCATTTATGAAGGATTACAAAAAAGCAAAAGAGCTTGCCCAATTGATGGTCAAAATTGGCAAGGGATTTGGTGTGAAGACTGTGGGCGTCTTGACCGATATGAACAACCCACTTGGTTTATATATTGGAAATTCGCTTGAAGTGTTAGAAACAATAGAATGTCTGAAAGGAAAAGGTCCAAAGGACTTGATGGAGATCACGCTCACCCTGGCTGCAATTATGCTAAGGATTGCCCATATCAAAGGTGGAAGACAATTGCTGTTAAAAAAAATCCGAAGCGGAGAGGCACTAAACAAATTCAAAGAAATGATAAAATTTCAGGGAGGAAACGGCCGGGTCATTGACAATTATTCAAAATTACCCATTGCAAAGGGCAGAACAAAATATTTTGCTCCAAAAACAGGCTATATACACAACATTGATACTTTCAAATTAGGTATGCTTTGCACAAAACTCGGTGCGGGCAGGTTAAAAAAAGATGACTGGATTGACCCGGGCTGTGGTTTTAGAATTTATAAAAAGACTGGAGATTTCGTAAGAAAGAGCGAACCCCTGATAGAGATATTTTCCGATAACAAAACAAAGGTTAAGGAAATCATTGAAGAAATACCGCAGATATTTTTGCAGAAACAAAAACCCGCAAAAAGAAGTAAATTAATTCGGGAGATGATTTACTGATTCACTGTTGCTGGTGCTTAGCAAGTCAACGAAAACTTCCACAATTTGAGCATCAAATTGTTTATCTCTGGCATTGAGTAATTCCTTGATTGCCTCAAGTTTTGTCTTTGCCTGACGATAAGGCCTTTCTGAAAGCATTGCATCATAGGCATCAGCAACCGCCAGAATTCTTGCAAGCAGAGGAATTTCCTCTTTTTTCAAACCTTTTGGATATCCGGTTCCATCAGCCCTTTCATGGTGGCTATAAATTACATCAAGGATGTCGTGAAAATCACTCACCTTGCTCAAAATCTCCCTGCCAACTACAGGATGACGATAAATATGAAAACGGTCTTTTTCGGTCAAAGGCACCTTCTTATTAAGGACTCCATCTGGTATGCCAATTTTACCAATATCATGTAAAAGGCATGCTTGATGCAATATTTCAATCTGTTTCTCTTCAAGATTTAATACCCGCGCAATCCTGACTGCATACTCTGCCACTCTCATAGAGTGTCCTGCAGTGTACTTATCCTTGGCATCAAGAGTCTTAGCAATCAATTGCACAAATTCATTGAATGTTTGATAATTCTTCTGCAGGAGTTGTTCAACTTGATTTAATGATTTTTTGTATTCAAGAACAACCTGTGAATAATCCAATAGGATAAAAATGCCGAATGACAAAGTGACTGAAAGCATTCCCAACGAAAACGGATCTTTTAACCAGAGGAGCAGAGGTGCTCCATTGAGTTTTCCTGCATAATCAATAATCCCTCCAAGTATGCACAGCCCAAGCCCAAAAGGAATAATGAACTGTAACTCAATATTTTTCATATTATTCACAAATCTGAGCATCCTACCGTAATAGTAGATACATAATATGAACAGCATTGTGCAGACAAAAGGGTATAGTTTGCCAACCCGAGCAAAAAACAGAGTGCCATACAGATAGGGAGTTGAACTGATAATCAAATCTGTTGCAATAGTAATGAAGCCTGAGATAAGTGCAGCAATGAAGAAAATTGTGAACAACCACGATTTCAGTTTTTCACCAATCAAGCCAGTTACAAGCATGGGTGCAGCAACAAAATATGCCCAGAAGCCGGCATATTGGAGTTTTGTCAATATGACTCCATTTGCCGGATCTTTATTTAATTCAATCAGCAATTGCAGGATAACAGTAAATAAACCGCAGACAAAAAATGGTATGGTTCTACAAAATTTTCTTCCATCTTTAATGTAAAAGCACAAATTCAGTATGCAAATATTTATAATAAACAAAAACACCAACACAGGTAGAGTAAAAAGGGACGGGGCCATTTAAGATTTAAGTCTATACAAATCTGACAAAAAGTCAATACCCCTGTTGACAAGTCAGAAATTTTAGATAAACTTAAAGAAAATGGAGGTTCAATGATAATACTTTTGATTATCATTATCCTTCTGGTTATCTGGATAATTGCAATTTATAATAGTCTTGTGGTCAAGAGAACCAGAGTGGATAATGGCTGGGCACAGATTGATGTGCAATTAAAGCGTCGTTATGATCTAATACCGAACTTGGTTGAAACGGTTAAAGGTTATGCGGCACACGAAAAAGAAGTTTTGGAAAAAGTTGCTGAATTACGTTCCAGGGCAATGGGTGCAACAAGTCCAAAAGAAGCAGCTGAGGCAAACAATATGTTAAGTGCAACTTTGAAAACCCTGTTTGCGGTCGCTGAGAATTACCCACAACTAAAGGCGAATGAGAATTTTATGAGACTTCAGGAAGAATTGACCGCCACAGAAAACAAAATTGCCTTTGCCCGACAGTTCTACAATGATGTTGTAATGGACTACAATGCTACAATCCAGAAATTCCCTCAAACAGTCATCGCCTCTATGTTTAATTTTAAAGCCAGAGAATTCTTTACGGCACCTGCTGAGGAAAGAGAGGCAGTAAAAGTCAAGTTCTGATATGCGTGATACGCTATACGATTTAATTGCTGCGAACAAAAGAAAAACATTTATCTTTATCATTATCACAAGCCTTTTTCTCGGTCTGCTGGGTTATGTGGTCGTAGAACTGTTGAACTGGGGCACTGCTGGTTATGTATTCTTTGCCCTTTTTATCATTGTTTACAACCTTGTCCTCTATTACAATTCTGACAAAATCGCCATTGCGGCAACTGGTTCAGTACCTGCTGATCCTGAGGAATTTAAACAACTCCATAATGTAGTAGAAGAAGTCGCTATTGCTGCAGGCATTCCAAAACCAAAGGTTTATATCACACCCACTCCTGCACCTAATGCCTTTGCCACCGGCAGAAATCCTCAAAATGCCTCAATTGCAGTGACAACTGGACTTCTTGAGATTATGAATCGTGAAGAACTGCAGGGAGTAATTGCACATGAAATGGCACATATCAGAAATTATGACATTCTTTTAATGACTGTGGTTGCAGCGATCGGCGGATTGATTATTCTGCTAAGGGATTTTTTCTTGAGGGGTATGTTTTTGGGTGGTAGACGAAGAGATAACCGTCGGGGCAATAGTGGTGCAATCTTAATTCTTATCGGATTGGTTCTTGCTATTGTTGCACCTTTGTTTGTCGCATTAATAAGGGCAGCAATATCCCGACAAAGAGAATATCTTGCTGATGCCTCAGGCGCTTATATTACAAGGTATCCCCAGGGACTTGCCCAGGCATTGAGCAAGCTTAAACAGAGTTATCAACCAATGGCACGGGCATCACAGTCAAATGCCCATCTTTTCATTTCCAATCCATTTGGCAAAGACCGGTTTGATATCTCAAATATGTTTGCGACCCACCCACCAATTGACAAGCGGATTGAAAGGTTAAACAGCCTGGTTCTATAATTTCAGATACAATGAAGTTCAAGTTCCTTACAGGTAAGTGCTCAATGAATTTATTTCTAATCATTTTCCTGGTCTCCAGGAGTTCTAATCTCCTGTTCGGTCAGTCATTAAGACCTTTCCCCTCTCCTGAAAAACTTGAATACCAGGCAAGATACGGATTTATAACATTGGGTAAAATGATTCTGAGCATTTCTGATACTACAATGATAGACAACAAAAAATGTTATGCAATCTCTTCTTGTCTTAATTCCAATCCAGACCTGAATTTCATTTTTTCCTTGAATGATACGGTAAATGTCTTAACAACCGTTGCAGAATTGCTGCCTGTAGAGTATGATAAAAGAGTACATGAAGGAAAATACCAAAACCATCAAAGATTGACATTCAATCAGGATAGTCTTTTCGTTATAGCAGACGATTCACTAAAAGTGGCGATAACTGAACCATCAAGAGATTTACTGAGTTTCTGGTATTACTTAAGGAGAATTCCGTTAATAGAAAATGATACAGTAAGACTAATGATTTTTGAAGCAAGGCAACCACATAAAATAGAGTGTATAATTGGTCGGACAGAGACCGTCAAAACACCTCTGGGTACATTCTCCGCTATTCGGGTGACACCGAAGACTGCAGGCAGGGGCGTATTTGGTTCAAGCGGTTCAATGGATATCTGGTACAGTAATGATGATAATAGACTGCCTGTCCAGATAAAAACAAAACTTAGATTTGGCACTGTGATTTTCAAATTGCAAGGAGTGAGATATTAAGAGATTTGCGGTAATTCTTGCCGGTGGTCAGGGTGAAAGATTCTGGCCTTTGAGTCAACCTAATTTTCCCAAGCAGTTTGTTTCATTATTTAACAACAAGCCATTGATAAACCAGACCATTGAACGGATAAGGGATTATTTCAAAAGGAGTGAAAGATTTTTGGTAATTCCTGAAGAATTGAAAAATCTCACAAGAAAGTTCGTTGGTGACGAAAATCTAATAATTGAACCAGCGCGGAAAAACACCGCACCAGCGATCTGTCTTTGTGCAATGATACTGAAGGAAAAATATGGTGATGGAATAATTCATATTATGCCTGCTGACCATATTATCAAGAGCAAGAAAAGGTTCGCAAAATACCTGCAATATGGTGGGATTATGGCGGAAAAGGACTTTTTGGTCACTTACGGTGTTATCCCTGACAGACCTGAAACCGGCTACGGTTATATAAAGACTGGAAGGATGATTAAAGAAAAAATCGGAATTACTGGATTTTTTGGTGAAGGTTTTAAGGAAAAACCTTCTGTTGCAAAGGCGAGACAGTATTTAAGAACAAGAAAATATCTCTGGAATAGTGGGATATTCACTTACAAAATCAGTCATATTCTTGCTGAAATAAAAAAACACATTCCCGCGGTATATGATGGCGTGGCAAAGTATCTTAAATACAGAAATAGAAAGTTCTTTGAAGAAATTCCCGCTATCTCCATTGACTATGGTATTATGGAGAAGAGCAAGAGGATTTGTGTTATAAAATCAGACTTTGGCTGGGATGATGTTGGTACCTGGCTTGCTGTGGAAAGGTATTTCAAGAAGGATATCAAAGATAACATCTTCTTGGGTGATATCGTGGGTCTTGAAACTATGGACTCAATTGTATATACTAATAGTATCCCGGTCAGGGTATTTGGAATCAAGGGGCTTGTGATCGTGGTAAGCCCAAATGGTGTGCTTGTTTGCAAAAAAGAACAGGCACCTAACTTAAAAAAACTTTTTTCTGGTCATTTTGCAGAAAAGAAAAAAAGGAGGCCAATATGAAGAAGTTGATGATACTGGGTGTTGTAGTGTTATTTCTTTTTTGTGCACCCAAGAAAACCACGGTGAAAACTGAAGGACTGGAAGAGGTCGTTGTATTTGGTGAAGAAGGAAAGAATGTTTCTGAAGAACCAGTGTATCCGACCCCTGCACCGTTAACGGAAACACCTGCTCCAGCACCTGAGGTTTCGGCATTACCGCCTGCTGCTGAAGAAGTAGCTGCACCCCTTCCTATGGAAGAAGTGTCCAAGGTTGCCGAAGAAGCAGTTACTCCAGCACCAGCACTACCACCTGCTGAAGAAATTACCATAGCACCACCACTTCCTTCAACACCAAGTCCATTGCCAATAGAAGAAGTAAGTGCCCTACCACCTGCACCAGTGCCTGCACCTACGACCTCAACTGCACCCGCCTCAGTCTATGGTTTCCGTGTCCAGATATTTGCTTCATCTACACAAAATGGTGCAAACAAAGTGGTTGATGATGCCCGTAACATATTTGGAGGCAAGGTCTATATTGAACACACTCCTCCATATTACAAAGTCAGAGTAGGTGATTGCCTGACCAAAGAAGAAGCAGAAGCACTCAAAAATCTCGCAATCAATAAGGGGTTCCGGGGTGCATTTGTCGTAGAAACGATGATAACACCGTAAGGCAATCAGGCCAATGGACGAAAAGGGGCTGGAATACCAGCCCCTTTTTTCAAATATGATCACAATAATTCTGGCAACAAAAAATCTCCATAAAGCAACGGAGATAAGAGCGATTCTTGGAGACCAGAATATTTCTCTGATTCCGTATACAAATTTCATAGATATTTCAATAAATGAATCCGGTGAAACACTTCTTGAAAATAGTCTATTAAAAGCGGAATTTATATATCGTATAACAAACAGTCCCTGTCTGGCTGATGATTCTGGACTCTTTATTGAAAAACTCAACGGCGCACCCGGTGTTATTTCTTCAAGGTATGGTGTTAATGATGAGGAAAGGATATCCCGGGTCCTCAAAGAACTTGCCAATTCAAGAAACCGCAATGCAGAGTTTCGTGCAGTTTTTGTATATTATTATGCGCCAAAGAAATATGCTGTTTTTGAAGGAATTGTGAAAGGCAGAATAACATACTCACCAAGGGGAACGAGTGGTTTTGGCTATGACCCGATATTTGTCCCCCGGGGATATAGGAAGACTTTTGCAGAACTCGGTCCTGAAATAAAAAATCGTATCAGCCATCGGGCAAAAGCGCTAAGGAAATTCAAAAACTTCTTGAAAACCAAAAACTTGATTTAAACGAAAAAATTATTATAATTATCTGTGGATTATCTGGATGAGATCGTCGGGCAGGAGAACGCAAAGAATTTTCTGCGCAATGCCCTGAAAAAAAATAGAGTATACAATCTGCTCCTTGCTGGTCCAAAGGGTGTGGGCAAGAGAATGACTGCATTTGCACTGGCAAAGACACTTGGCACACCACCGGATTCACAAAATTTTATGCTCATCGCGCCAATACCTTCATCAATCAAGGAAAAAGATAAAGATGAAAAAATATTTGAACACATGAAAAATTATCTACCCGACAACCCTAATGTGCAGATCGAAGACCACGCCACCATTATTATCAAACAGATTAGAAATCTGATTGAGTGGCTATTATTGATGCCACAAAAAGGAACAAATCGGGTTGTAATCATTCTTGAGGCAGATCGGATGAACGAAGAATCAGCAAATAGCTTTCTCAAGACCCTTGAAGAACCACCTCTGGATACCATTTTTATCCTTACATCATCAAGACCTGATTTTCTACTACCAACGATACGTTCGCGCTGCCAGACAATAAGATTTACTTACCTGAATAACCTCCAGATACAAAATGTCATTTATGGAGAAACAGATGATTTCTGCCTTGGCAGTCCTGGAGAAATCAGCTACCTGAGAGAAAACCGCCTTTTTCAAACGGCACGGGATATTTTCAGGAAAGCACCACTTTCCCTGGCAAGTGTGGCAAAACTGTCCAGGGAATTAGAAAAGGAAAAAATGACCGATTTGCTTTATAGCCTTCTCCTATTATACCGAGGTGTTCTTTATAGAAATTTCAATAATCAGACTGCCGAAGAATACGAAATAGATATTGTGAAAAAGTCGCGTAAGGTCAGTCAAGAAAAAATTATCAATGCAATCTTTATGCTCAACAACTGCATAAATTCACTTGAGCACAATCCAAATCACCTGCTATTGTTATTCAATGTTCTATCCAGACTGCCCTGATTGAAATTAAATGAAGTTCATCTGCAACGGAATGCTTGGCAGATTATGCAAATACTTAAGGATCTGCGGGATTGACACACTTTATTCAAACGAAGGAATAAAGGCACTACTTTTGGCAAGGAAAGAAGGCAGAATATTTCTTACAAAGAATACTAAACTGAGAGATAAACAAGGAGTGTTTTTTATTGATACTAACGATCCCATAGGTCAGGTTAAAACTGTAATTTTGCGGTTTGAATTAGCTGAGAAAGTGAATTTATTTTCACGATGTTTATGCTGCAATGAGTTACTCCTGCCTGTAGAAAAACAAGAAATAGAAGACAAAATCCCCTTCTATACTTACAAAAACTTCAATGAATTTGCCCGGTGCCCAAAGTGTCATCGTGTATTCTGGAAGGGTAGCCATTACCAGCGAATGATAAATGAATTGAAGCAAATAATTGGTTAAATAATTGATCGGTTAAATGGGTAAATGGGTAAATATTCTGGTCGTTGTTATATGCGGATTATGTGTCAACTGTATTGCTTATATTCAACCAAAAAAAGACCAACAGGTAATTCGCGTGGCAATCCAGACAGATTTGGACTCGGTCATTGTTACCGGTATAAAAGAACACCAATATTTGGAAAATTACACAATCAAAACATGCGATAGTCTACCGGTTTTTCTTAAGCCACACAATGGTAGAGTGATTGCCAATAACAAGCCATATCATGGCTATTTAGAGATAAAAAGAATAAACAATAAAATATGGGTCATCAATATCCTGAACATTGAAGACTATCTGAAAGACGTCGTGCCCTGTGAAATAGGAAGAATTAACAGAAGTCTAATTGAAGCAGCGAAGGCGCAGGCGATTGCTGCCCGGACCTATGCGTATGCCCATTTGAATCAATTTGAAAAATTGGGTTTTGATCTTTATGCTACCGAAAGAGATCAAGTTTATGGTGGGATCAAAGTTGAGGACAGTCTGATTAATGAAGCAATAGCGAAAACACGCGGGCTTGTTCTGACCTATAAGAAAAAACCAATAGATGCAAAATACCATTCAACCTGTGGTGGCAATACAGCGGATTTCAATGATGCCTGGGCAGGTAATCCAGTTTTCTATCTAATCAGTGTGGAGTGCGGCTTTTGTAATGAAAGTCCACACTATGACTGGCAGAAAATAATGAACAAACAGAATTTCTTCCTGAATTTGAGAAAAAATCTATTCAAGATCGGACTTATTATTCCGGATAATGATTTGATTAAAGGTTTTAGATTCAAAAGGAATTCGCGAAGTAAGAGAATTGTAGAAACAAAGATAATCACCGATAGTAATGAATATATTGTTCCTGCGTATAACATCAGAAGGGTATTTGGTTCAGAAGAAGATCCAGGTGGTCTGCTTAAATCAAGTAATTTTACCATTGAATTCAAGAACGATAACGTTGTGATCAAAGGTAAAGGGTTTGGTCATGGTGTAGGGATGTGTCAGTTTGGTGCTATGGGTATGGCAAGAGCTGGTGAAAAATATAAAGGAATCTTGAAACATTACTATCCAGGAACAAAAATTGTCCGATTTTGAAGCCCAACAACCAGCAGACTTGACTTATTGAGAAAAAAGGCTATAATATACTATTAAGGAGGATCAATGGGTCTAACAACAATAATTATTATTGTCCTGATTTTGATCGTTCTCAGTGCAATAAAAGTTTTAAGAGAATATGAACGTGCTGTGATTTTCAGATTGGGCAGGTTTGTTGGTGTAAAAGGACCGGGTATCTTCATTCTCTGGCCCGGCATTGATAAAATGACCAAAGTATCCCTTAGGGTCGTTACAATGGATGTGGCTCCACAGGATGTAATAACCAAGGATAATATTTCTGTCAAGGTAAATGCTGTTGCCTATTTCAGAGTCTTTGACTCAGCAAAGGCAGTGATTGAAGTAGAAGATTATCTATATGCGACAAGCCAGATTGCCCAGACCACATTAAGAAGTGTACTCGGTGAATATGAACTTGATGATTTGTTAACCCAGCGTGAAAAAATCAATTTAAGATTGCAAAAGATCATAGACGAACACACTGACCCCTGGGGTGTTAAGGTTTCAATGGTTGAAATAAAACATGTTGATATCCCTCAGGAAATGCAAAGGGCAATAGCCCGTCAGGCTGAAGCAGAAAGGGAACGTCGCGCAAAAATAATTCATGCTGAAGGTGAATTACAGGCAGCAGAAAAATTGAACAAAGCTGCCCAAATCATTGGACAAACCCCCACTGGCATCCAATTAAGATTTTTGCAGACATTGACTGAAGTAGCCACAGAAAAGAATTCTACCACGATCTTTCCGGTCCCGATAGACCTTTTTGCACCATTTATAAAGAGATTTAGTGAAAAAGAATGATCTGTCTGTATCAACAGAAAGGGTTGGAATTCTTCAATCTGATAAGTAAGATACTGAAAAAAACATACAATCTCGCAACGATCAAGGCATCAAAGTTTCAAGTTCCTAAAGATTCATTCAATCCTTTACGAAACCAATATAACGCATCAGAAATGATTGAACAACTCAAGGACTATTTTGATGAAAGATGTGATAAACACTTGTTTATTGTTGATACTGACCTTTATACACCAAGATTCAACTTCATATTTGGCTTAGCTGAGCTACAAACATGTGCAGCCATTGTTTCTCTTTACAGACTTGTGGGTGGCGGTTTAATAAATGAACGGCTGGCAAAGGAAGTTATCCATGAAGTTGGGCACTTAATGGGGCTAACACACTGTTCAATTCCAACCTGTGTTATGCATTTTTCAAATAGCATTGAGGATACAGATAAGAAAAACACAACTCTTTGTGATAAATGCAGGAGGCAACTTGAGAGAATATAGACTGTTCACACCCGGACCCATTGATATTCCTGAAGATGTTCTTAAAGCAACAGCCCATAAATGTATTTATCACCGTGAAGATAAATTCCGGATCCTTCTAAATGAAATCAGTGAATTGTTGAAGAAATTGATTGATTGTCAGCACCGGATTTATCTACTTACATCTTCAGGCACAGGAGCAATGGAAGCTGCATATGTGAATATCATGTCAAAATCAGATATACCCGTTGTTGCAGTCTGTGGTAAATTCGGAGAGAGATGGGTTGAATTAAATAAGAGTTATGGCTATAATCCAATCATAGTAAGACAGAATTTTGGCAAACCCATCTACCCGAATATGATTGAACAGTGTTTGAAAAAATTAAGAAAACCACCGGTTGTTTTCACTACCTTAACTGAAACATCAACCGGCGTGGTCAATGACATTAAGGCAATCAGCACTGTAGTACAAAAATACAATGGTTACCTGGTTGTTGATGGTGTTGCGGGCATTGGTGCCGATCCTTTTTATCAGGACAAATGGAAAGTTGATGTACTGAGTGGTGCTTCACAGAAGGCATTAATGGCACCACCAGGCATTGCTTTCATAAGCATCTCAAAACGTGCCCATGAAAAAATCAAGACTTCTGACACACCCAAATACTATTTTGATCTTTCCCTTTATGAAAAGTTCTTAGAAAAAGGACAGACGCCCTGGACACCGGCAATTACAATTCTATACGGTTTGAAAAAAGGACTTGTGAAAATTGCGAAGAATGGAATTAAAGAGAACTTTACCCATCACAAAAAAATGGCTGAATATGTACGTGATAGATTTACTAAAATGGGGTATGAATTATTCTCGGAAAATCCCTCAAATGGACTGACTGTCATCAAAATGCCCCCTGGTCTTGACAGTACCGATATCATAAGAGAATGCAAAGAAAAATACGGAATTCTTTTTGCCAATGGACAGGGTGAAATGAAAGGCAAGATATTACGGGTTGGCCATATGGGAAACTACGATATAAAAAAACTTGGTAAGGCTCTTGATATTCTTGAGAAAGTTATGTTAAAAAGAAAACCGAACCGGAGGTAATTATTTCTATTCCGGTGAGGAGGGTTGAACAATGAATCGTTACATAAAACTTGGATACGAGGGAATTGAACTTGAACTTCCCGTACATGCCCTTTATCTTTATCGAGATGAAGGACAACTTTTTGAAAACATAAAACCTCTTATCAAAGAAGGTATTGAACATAAGGAACGTTGTGTCTACATAGGAAAAGAACCTTGTATAAAAGAATTAAGAAATGAATTCAAAAACAATATTACCATTATTGAAGAGACAATGCAGGCTTCACTTTTTCTCCCCTGGTTAAAAAATGAATATGATAAATTGACGAAGACCCACCAAGGGATGCGTATCTTTATTGAGAGTGGCAAGGATTTTCTCTCGTTTGAAGAAATGCTTGATGATTTTAACACCCAGCCTGATCTGAAACTGTTTGTGCTTTGTCAGTATCGCATTGAAAGAGTGAGTTCTGATGATATGCTTGAAATCCTGAAGAACCATCCCTATGTATTTGTTGAACACCTATTAAAGCCCAATTGTTTCTATTCACGAGTAAAACATCGTATCTGGCTTGATCCATTGACCGGTATCTTTAATCGTCGGTATTTTGAGAACCAGTTGAGTAAAGAGTTACAAAGGGCATCACGCTATGAGCACTCACTGTCCATATTGTTTATGGACATTGATAAATTCAAAAAAGTGAATGACGAGTTTGGTCATCAAATTGGTGATCAGGTATTGCTGGAACTGGCTCAAATCCTGGAAAGAAATCTGCGTAGCGTAGATGTAATCGCCCGTTATGGCGGCGACGAATTCATTATTCTTCTACCTGAGACCAAAAAGGAGTCTGCTTATAAAACAGCAAATAGAATTCTTTACGCAATACAAAGATATGATTTCTTCAAGGCAAATCTAAAGATCAAAGAACTCGGTGTATCAATCGGTGTTGCATCATTTCCTGAAGACGCGGGTGGAACCTACGAATTGATCAAAAAGGCTGATATTGCTCTTTACAAAGCAAAAGAACGGGGTGGCAACCAGATTATGGTATTTATGTAATAAGGAGGTTTTATGGCAATCACACCACTTGAGATTCGTAAACAGGAATTCAGAAAGAGTTTGCGTGGTTATGACCCTCATGAAGTGCGCTCATTTCTTGAGATGGTCTCAAATGAAATTGAAAACTTGATGCGAGAAAATTCAGGACTCAATGAAAAGGTAAAAGACCTGGACGCAAAAATTGAAGACTATCGCCGGATGGAAAAGATCCTCCAGGATACCCTCACTACAACCCAGAAGGCAACTGAAGAACTTAGAGAAGGTGCTAAAAAAGAGGCAGAAACAATTATTGCAAATGCCCGGGTAGAGGCACAGAGATTTTTGCGTGAGGCACAGGCCGAACTTGCGCGTGTGAAAGAAGAAACCAAAATGGTAGAGCATCAGAAACTGCTACTGGTTTCAGAATTTCGCGGTCTTTTGGAATCATATCTCCGCCTGCTTGAAAGACTCGAAAAGAAATGAAACACAAGATCCATGAAACCATAAACTATCTTGCCAAAGGCACTGATATTAAACCAACCATTGGAATTGTATTAGGTACAGGGCTGGGTGGTCTGGTGAAGAGCATCAACATAAAGAAGACATTTGATTACTCAAAAATTCCTCATTTTCCTGTTTCCACAGTTGAATTTCACAAAGGCAAGTTAATCTTTGGTTATCTTAATAATCATAGAGTAATGGTGATGCAGGGCAGGTTCCATTATTATGAAGGCTACACTGCCAAAGAAATTTCTTATCCAATTATAATAATGAAGAAAATGGGCGTTAGATACCTACTAATTTCAAACGCTGCCGGCGGGCTGAATCCAGATTTTTCTGCTGGTGACATAATGTTGATCACTGATCATATCAACCTCCTCTTTGACAATCCTCTTCGTGGTCCTGATGAACTTAAACTTGGTCCACGATTTCCTGATATGTATAATTGTTACGACCCCCGGCTGGTTAAAATTGCTGAAACTGTGGCACAAAAAATTGGCATATTCGTAAAAAAAGGAATCTATGTTGCAGTACCAGGACCAAATCTTGAAACCCGTGCCGAATATCGCTTTTTAAGAGTCACTGGCGCTGATGCAGTAGGAATGTCCACAGTTCCTGAAGTAATAATGGCGCGGTATTTAGGAATGAAAGTGTTAGGCATTTCAGTAATAACCGATATGGGGATTCCTGACGCCCTCAAACCAGCAAGCATTACCAAGATAATAATGGCCGCAAAGAAAGCCGAACCAAAGTTAATCAAAATTGTAAAGGGTGTTGTAGCAAAGCTGTGAAAAATATTATCATTTTTTTATTCATTCTGAGTCTCCTTGCCTGTTCACAAAAAAATCAACATATTGAGAATGCACGGAAATTCATAAATCAGTGGAATTATGACCGGGCACTGATTGAAATTTTAAACTACCGCGAGGACAAAGATCCAGAAATTCAATATCTCTTAGGTTACTGCTACTTCGGGAAAAATGAATATGATCAGGCAAAGGACTATTTTGAAAATTCTCTAAATCTTGATACACTATTCAGAGATAGTATTATTAGTATCTATACAAATGCTGCGAAAAAAGCACTCAAGATCTCCGACCTTCAAAAATCTCTTCAATTCTATAAGACTCTTGCCGATATAATTCCTGACTACAAGCAAGCGGACAATCTGTTCTTAGTTGCTGACCTGAATTTTCAACAGGGCAATTATCCCGCAGCACTTCTTGGCTATCTGAGGGCATATGAAATTGACTCAATCTCTGAAACAGCGAAGAAATCAAAGAGAAATTTTTTGAAATCTCTAATTGAATGTGATAGTCTTGAAATGGCACGCCGGATAGCAATGAAAGAATATAAGCGTTTGAAGAATTCAGATAATTTATTGATTATGGGAGAAATAAACTATTTGATAGGTAAGAGATTGTATGATAAAGGCATATATGATAGTGCAATAGTATATCTTAAAGAAATTATAACCAATCAAGAACCAAAATCACTTGTTGACGATGCCTGCTATTTTCTGGGAGAAATTTATTATGCGGGTGGAAACTTTGACCAGGCACTGGAATATTACAAAAAAGTCTTGCGTCTGAATCCTTATCAAAAAGGTGAATTGGTCCAGAAATCACAGGCAAGGATTAAGGAAATAAAGGAGAAATGATGAAAGAAAATCAAAATGTCAAATTTCAAATTCCAAAACTAATCATATTATTGTTTTTGTTCATTGTGTTTTGTAGCAAACAGGTTTTGGCGCCACTTGAACCAGAAGATGAGTTTGACCGGGCAATGGAATTTTTTAACAACAAGAAATACGATTACGCAATAAAATCCTTTGAAAAAATAATATTTTATTATGCTTCAACCGAATTTGTTGATGATGCCCAATTTTACCTCGCACGTGCATATTTTGAAAAGAAAGATTATACCCAGGCAATAACTGAATTTGAATATTTGATAAAAAACTTCCCCAACACCCCATTTCTTGAACAGAGTTACCTCTTAAGGGCAAAGGCATATTTTCTAAAGGCACCTGGCTATGAAAAGGATCAGACAGAAACCAAAGAATCAATTTCTTTGTTGGATGATTTTATGACCCGTTTTCCCAATTCTACTTATAGTGATACCGCAAAACTACTAATTCTTGGTGCAAGAAATCGCCTTGCCAAGAAGGAATTAGAAAATGGAAGGCTTTATTTGAAAATCAAAGAATATGATTCGGCAATTTTGTATTTCAAATATGTGATTGAGAATTATCCGGAGACACCTTCAGCAGATGAAGCAAGATATTATTTGGGACAGACTTATGAAAAACTCGGTAAAAAAGAACAAGCCTATGAATCATATAAAGAACTGCTTGATAGTGACAAGTGGAAAGATAAAGTTGAAAATAGAATAAAAAAATTGAAAATTGAAAAATCATAATTTGTCAATCGGGTTATTCGGCGGTCTATTTGATCCACCCCATATTGGTCATCTCATCATCAGCCAGTGGGTTCTGGAAGAATTCAACCTTGATAGAATCATTTTTATTCCTGCATTCAAGCCACCGCACAAGCATAATTATTCTTCATACTTCCACCGATTTGAAATGACAAGAATAGCGATACAAAGCAACCGGAAATTTTCCATCAGTGATATAGAAAAGAAGATTAAAGGCACAACCTATACGTTTGAGGTCATCAAAGCATTAAGAAAATCTGACAGCAATTTTTCAAACGCAAATTTCTATTTGATAATTGGAGCAGACCAGTGGCAAGAAATCAAACACTGGAAGAATCCGAAAGTCATATTCAATGAATCAAAGGTCATTGTTCTATCCAGACCCGGTTATAAAATAAGGAAAATCAGACCATTTTATGACAAGATTATGATCAGTACCGCTCCCCTTTTGGATATTTCTTCCACAATGATAAGGAAAAGAATTTTAAATAAACAGAACATAAATTATTTGGTGGTTCCAGAGGTTATAAGATATATAAATAAGAATAGAATGTATTTGTGATTCAGTCGCTGCGAAAAACACTATGTACTTGTATTTGGTACTTGACAGGAGTCAAATAATAAATATAATAAACTATTCTTGCGGATTAAGTAAAAATTGCGTTCTGGTTTCCAATTACCTGAGAGGCTAATTCTAAAGAAGCAAGACATTTTGCTATATGTTAAATCTTTAAAGGAGGAATTTAATTTATGGAGATAACCGAACTAAAAAAGAAGAAAGTCGCTGACCTGCATCAAATTGCTAAGGAACTTGGTTTGATGAACTATACTGATTTGAAAAAACAGGATTTGATCCATGCAATTATTGAGGCAGAGACAAAAAGAACTGAACTTGTGCCTGTTGAAGGAATTCTGCAAATCCACTCTGAAGGTTATGGTTTTTTAAGGTCGCCAAACTACAATTATCTGCAGAGTCCTGATGATATTTATCTCTCAATCTCGCAGATTCGTAAATTCAATTTGAAGGTAGGCGATAGTATTAGAGGACTTGCCCGTCCGCCCAGAGAAGGTGAACGTTATTTTGCGATGATTAAGATAGAATACATAAATGACATTCCACTTTCCGACTTTGCTGAACGGATTCTTTTTGATAATCTAACTCCGCTTTATCCCAATGAAAGGATCCATCTGGAAGTTGAGGAAAAAAACGATCTTTCAATGCGCATCATTGACCTTTTCACACCCATTGGCAAGGGACAACGGGGTTTAATAGTTTCTCCACCTCGTGCTGGCAAGACAATTATTTTGCAAAAAATCGCAAATTCTATCACTACAAACCACCCTGAAATTAATCTTATAGTCCTGCTGATTGATGAAAGACCTGAAGAGGTTACAGATTTTGAAAGATCGGTGCAGGCTGAAGTAATATCATCAACCTTTGATGAAACTCCTGACCGTCACACTGAAGTAGGAGAAATAATTTTGGAGCGCGCAAAACGCATGGTTGAATCAAAAAAAGATGTCGTTATTCTCCTCGATAGCCTAACCAGGCTTGCGCGCGCACACAATGCCATAGTTCCTCATTCGGGTAAGACCCTTTCTGGTGGGCTTGATTCAACTGCCTTACAAAAACCCAAGAAATTCTTTGGTTCCGCACGAAAAATTGAAGAAGGCGGCAGTCTGACAATCATTGCTACTGCCCTGATTGATACCGGCAGCAGAATGGATGAAGTGATCTTTGAGGAATTCAAAGGAACAGGCAACCTGGAAATGGTGCTTGACCGTCGGCTCTCGGATCGCAGGATTTTTCCTGCACTTGACCTTTATAAATCAGGAACAAGAAAAGAAGAACTGCTTCTCACAGAATTCGAATTAAACCGTTTATGGATTCTAAGAAAGCTACTTTCAGAAATGAATACCATTGAGCAGATGGAATTTATAACTGAAAAAATGCGCCGCACAAAAAATAATAAGGAATTTTTGGATTCAATGAGTGAAGCAGGATAGCAAAGGAGGTGCACAATGAAAAAAGGAATACATCCCAAGTATGTTCCGTGTGTAATAACCTGTGCCTGTGGCAACAAGATAGAAACCTATTCCACAAAAGATAAAATTTCTGTGGACATATGTTCACGATGTCATCCATTTTTTACTGGAAAACAGAAGATTGTGGATTCTGCAGGTCGGGTTGAGAAATTTGTGAGAAAATATCAGCAAAAACCAAGAAGCTCATCAAAGAAGACAAAGACGGAGTAATCATCTTATGAAAAAGACGAACCAGATTGCTCATTTGACAATTAATCAAATCAAAGATTTAAAGAGAAGATACGAAAGTTTGAAGGAGTATCTTTGACCCCAAGAAAATCTCTACCGAATTAAGAAAACTTCAAGAAACAACAAGCCAGCCTGGATTCTGGGATAACAAAGAAAGGGCACAGAACATAATGGCAGATATTGATCAGAAACAGACCTGGCTAAACTCTTTGAGCAGTATCAGTAATGGCATCGCATTCCTGGATGAACTGCTTGAACTCAGTGATATTGATGAAGAAATATTGAAGGGTGCAGACCTTGAAGCGCGAGATATTGAAAAGAAGATTAAGAATTTAGAACTTCAGCTCCTTTTGGGAAAGGAAGACGATAAGAAAAATTGTATCTTGACCATTCATCCTGGTGCTGGTGGAACAGAATCCTGTGACTGGGCTGAAATGCTTTTCAGAATGTATACCCGGTATATACAATCTAAAAATTTTTCCTATCGCATATTAGACTTATTGCCTGGAGATGTCGCAGGTATCAAGGATGCAACTATTGAAGTCAATGGCAACTATGCATACGGACTACTAAAGGCAGAAACAGGAATACATAGATTGGTGAGAATTTCACCCTTTGATGCAAATCAAAAAAGGCATACATCTTTTGCCTCAGTATTTGTCTATCCTGAAGTTGAAGAAGTCAGTTTTGAAATAGAAGAAGACGATTTGAAGATTGAAACATTCCGGGCTGGTGGTCATGGTGGACAAAATGTGAACAAAGTTTCCTCAGCAGTAAGAATAACCCATATCCCTACGGGAATTATTGTTCAGTGTCAGAATGAACGTTCCCAGTTTCATAACAAGACAACAGCCCTGAAGATCCTGAAATCAAGGCTCTATGATTACTATAAAAGAAAAGAAGAAGAAAAACTAAACAAACTTGAGGCGCAGAAAACTGACATTGGGTGGGGACATCAGATTCGTTCATATATCTTCCATCCATATAAACTTGTAAAAGACCACAGGACTGATTACGAAACATCCCAGATAGAAAAAGTGATGGACGGCGAAATTGAAGATTTCATTTACGCCTATCTCAGTCTGATGGCAAAGAAGACTTTCCAGTAAATCAAAACTATGTTAATGGTTGACAGGTGAATTAATTCTTATATAATCTAATATGGTTGTCTTCTATGCATTGTTTCTGAGTTTTAATAGTGAATATCAGAATTTTGTTGCCTCACCAAGGAGTGAATCCATATTTGTAAATCTGGTTCGGGACAAAACCAGAATAGCAGAATATAAAGATGACCAGATCGTCCTCTGGTTCTGGCGGAGTAAAACCAATGACTCAAGTGTTGACACTTTTTTGAAACACATCTCTGCGTCAAGAAACTTCTACATTTCTGCTGTCTATAGATGGGAAGCAAAGGATACAAAAGACATCAATGCAAAATACAATAAACTAATGCTCGCTACCCATTTTGATTCTTTGGCAATAGAAAATTTTTTGTCATTAATTTCGCTTGGAATATCCACTCGCAAATTTGATATCATAAAAACCGCATTTTCACTTCCCGTTTTTTCCGACTTTCGCAATCAAATATTCTTAATAGGTAATTTTGCGATATTCTTTATTATCGCTTTATTCTTTACTTGTATCGTTTTTGTCCTCACAAAATTGCTATATTATCTGCCTGTTTTAAGTCACCGATTTGATCCGATGAAACACAATCGTTTTAAGGGCATAATTGGCTTTGCCCTGCTATTAATACCGGTTTTTATTTTGAGGAATTTCTATCTTGCTTTTTTCGTTTACAGCATTATCCTCGCCCTAATTTTTACTGACCGAGAAAGAAATTGGCTGAGAATAAGCCTTATTTTAATCACCATTTCTTCAATTGCGATATCTATGTTCAACTTTGTCCCATTCCTTAAGGGTAATAACAAGGCATATCATATATACCAGATGGTTGTTCTGGATGGTGATATCCGAATCAATCCCGAAACAAAAGAAGAGAAACAAATGCTTGCCTATGTATTGAAAAAGAAGGGATTTTATGATGATGCAATGGCGCTGTATGAAGACCTTTACTACAATCTGAGCATTCGTAGTGTTGAAATAATGAATAACCTTGGAAATTTGTACACCCTGTATGATGAAGATGCCCGGGCTGAAGAACTATATCTAAAAGCAGCGCAGAGCAATAGAGGTGAGCCATATTTCAATCTGGCACTATTAAAATTCAAGAACATTGAATATCTTGCTGCTGGTCAGTATATGGAAAAAGCCAGAGAAAGGAATTTTTTAACCACAACTAAAGAACCTATAGATATCTCCCCGGGAACGAAAGATTTCTATGGGCTAATGAAAACAGAGAAATTCAAGCTATCCGGACCTATAAATACAATCTTCCTGTTACTTTTTATAGTTGTTCTCATAATCACTTTTGTTCCTTTCAGAATTCACCCCCCATATTATTGTTCAATTTGCGGTAAACCGGTGTGCAGGGAATGTAGGGAACAAGGCGATGAAGACTCCTGTTGCCTTGACTGCCAAAACAAACTAAATTCTACTAAGAACCCAGAGATAGAAGAGGAATTGAAATACTCACTGGGTCGTTTTAGAAGATTCAGTAGAAAAATTATCGCCATAATAATAAATATCGTTCTACCCGGGACAGGATTGATTTACAAAAACAGAAATTTTGCTGGATTACTTATTACCTTTTTTACAGTTTTGATTTATGTCCCCTTATTGTTTAGATCATTTTTTGTCAAACCTGCAGGTTGGATTTCTCTTTCTTTGACACCATTGATTTTATGCATTGGCGTGGTTGTTCTATTTTTCTGTTATCTCTTCTCATTTTTACTATTTGGAGGTTCTGATGCCGATTGAAGGCGACCTTAAAAGCATAAATTTCTCCAGTATCTTGCAATTGATTTCTCAGGAACATCTTACCGGTGTCCTAAAGATAAAACGGAAAAATGAACTCGTTGATATCGGTTTTATTGAAGGTTTTATCACCGGTGCATTTTTTGAAAAGGGTGAAAAGACTGAAAGGCTGGAAAACTATCTTGTGCGGTCGGGTTTTATCAAAAAGAATCTTTTTGATATGATTCAGGAAATTCACGAGGAAACCAAAAGGCCAATTATGAATATCATTATTGATGACAAATATCTGACAATGGAAGAAATCGAACGGATCATAAGATTTAAGATTCAGGAAGTCATTGATGAGGTTTTCACCTGGCAGGAAGGAGAATTTAAGTTTGAGCAAGGTGCAGTAATCTATCCCAAGAGTCTCATAAAAATAAAACTGAATACTGAAAACATTGTGCTCGAATCAGCACGACGCTTTGATGAATGGCCAAGAATAGCCAGTCAAATAACTTCCTCTGATCTTGTATATAAGAAAATTGAAAGACCAGAATTGAAACTGAAATTACCTGATGATGAATTACGGATTCTTTCCTTGCTTGATGGCCAGCGAAGTGTAAATGACTTGATTGAAATATCAGGACTTGGTAAATTCCATACCTATTCCTCTCTTTATCATCTATTGACTACAGGCCAGATAGAACTTGCTTATGCCAAACCCACACCTAAGGTAGCAAAACCAAAGAAGGAACTTTCTCTAAAATTTTTATCCGCACCAGCAATGATTATTTTGTTCGCTTTCGTGGTAATATTAGAAATTCTGACAGGCAGTTTTGTTTCAAGTAGATTAAAATACTCGTTTTCAGTTTTCAAACAATCATCTTCAGAATATGATTACTATGACTACAAAAAAATATTTTTCTATAAACATAATCGCATGCCTTCAACAGTTGAAGTGCAGCATATCTTTGAAGAACAAAAATAATATTTATGCTTTACAAAAACGCAGGCGTTGATATAAACAGGCTAAACCTGATAAAGAAAGGTATTGGGAAACAGGTAATAAAGACCTTTAAGAGAAATTCCGTTTCCCAATTTGGATTATTTGGAGGTGTTTATCCATTAGGCAATAAGCTGATAATCAGCAGTGTGGATAGTGTCGGTACAAAGATACTTATCGCATGTGCCACTGGTATCCATAATACAGTAGGTATGGACATAGTCAATCATTGTGTCAATGATATACTGACAACCGGAGCCATCCCTTTATTTTTTATGGACTATATTGGCTTTTCTGAAGTTTCAAATGCGGTGATATTGAATGTTATGAAGGGACTTGTCACTGCCTGTAAAAAAGAAAAAATTTCGCTGGTAGGTGGTGAGACTGCTCAGTTAAAAAGATTTTATCCCAAAGGTGTTTATGACTTGGTAGGCTTCATTATCGGTATTGTTGACTATAATGATTATATAGATTCACAATGTATCAGTGCAGGTGATATCTTATTGGGTTTAAAATCCTCAGGCTTACATACCAACGGTTATACCTTAGCAAGAAAAGTGCTGTTTCGCAAATACAGTCTATCAACTTATGTCCCCAAGCTCAAATGCACGGTCGGGGAAGAATTGTTGAAAGTTCATCGCTCTTATCGTCGGTCTATTGAACCAAGACTAAAATACATAAGTGGCATTGCCCATATAACGGGCGGTGGTTTCTATGATAACATTCAAAGAATACTACCTGATGGACACTCAGCAATTATCAAAAAGAACTCCTGGAAAATTCCAGGAATCTTTGAATTGATCCAGGATATTGGCAAAGTTCCTGAAGAAGAAATGTACCGCGTGTTCAATATGGGCATTGGCATGATTGTAATAATAAAACCTCATTATTTGAAATATTTCAAACCAATTGACCCAATTATTATCGGTGAAATTGTAAAGGGCGATTTTGGTGTGAAGATTGAGTAGAATTATAAAGAAAAAGTCTCCCGCTCTTCATGCCTCCGGTCTTCAAAAAGCTGGGTAAAACCATACAACTGCATAATTTCTTCATAGAAAAATGTCGCTTCACATTCAGGACAGACATAATTGCCTTCCTGATTAATAATAAGATCAATATATTTTGAAGTGAATAGACAAAAAGGACAGAGAATTCTATCAAATTTCGCCATAAGAAATTATATTAAAATAGAAGTGATTGTCAACATTATTGATTTTGAATCGGTAGCGATTTTATACGTTGTTTAACTGCGAAACGCCACAATCCTAACGGTATATAAAATCCAAGTATCGCACAAAGGGTCGCGATAGAAATGATGACTCCAATTGAGAACAGAATTGATTTGTATTCAAAAATTACTAAATGTTTACCGGCAGGCACATAAACTGCCCTGAATGTATAATTGGCACGATACAAATTCTCTTTTTTCCCATCAACAGATACCTGCCAATCTGGATGCCAGTTATCCAATAAAATTAGAAAACCAGGATAGAAACAATCTGTTTCAATAATTATCTGGTTTGGTGAATATTTTTTTATCGTGGCATCAATCATTGGTAATTTCCTTTCTGAATGTGGATATTCAACACTGTCTTCCAAGATAACAACTTCATGGGGATTAAATGCAGGTGACTTCACGAAATCAAGAATCCGTTCACCAGGGAGAACCACATAATCAGGCACAATAAACGCACGGTTTAATACACTATCGTTCTGATAAACTGAGTGCTGATAACCTCTGTAAACTAATCGAAATCTTGAAAGATAGTTTCTTATCAAAAGAATAACACGCTGAGAATTCGGGTCATAGCCTGAAAGATCATCAGGCAGATTAGGCGCTATGATAAACTTTAAATTCAGGATATCAACCAGTTTTGGATACTGAATTAAATTCTGAGGATTGAACATTACGCTGGTTCCAGCGCCAATCAGATCCTGATAACGTTGGATTGGATTCGCAATATAACCGCCAGCGCTCTGAATTTCGTGATAGAGAAGATAAGAATCACGATCGTGTTCACCGCGCATCCCATATTGAAAGGGAAATACCCTGTAAATACCCTTCTGGTTTTTCAGAAATCTCACAACATCATCTTCTTGATAATAAACCTCAGGTGCAGGTCCAGCAGGAAGATATTTTGCCATCACCGGCAGCTGATGCAATAATGTGATGCCGGAGAAGATTAAGGTAGCAGTTGAAACACGGAGTTTCTGATTTATTGAAAGATACATAAGAGTAAGTGTCAGGGCAACAAATACCATACTCATAATTGTAGCATTATAATAAGAAGGAAGATTTCTCTTCAGATAAGCAATTTTCTGGTTTGCTCCAGATTGAGCGAGCGCCGGTGCAATCAAAAATAGAATGATTAAAAAAGAACCAAAAAGTATGATGCTTGTTATAGTAAATTTCCTATTATCAATATTCTTCTTAACTATAATTTCATCAAAGCCGATTGCACCGATTACAATCATGCTAAAGGCAACAACATAGAATGCGAGACCCGGTGCCCGCATCAACTTGAATCCTGGGATTAGTTCGTAAAACAAACGATGCACAAAGGTTGCACCTCCAAAAGAATAGAACAAAGCAACCAATCCCGTAAATACAAAAAATCTCAGGTAGTTTCTTTTCCAGCAGAAAATGAGTGCAAAGAGAGCGAAAACAATAATAAGCACACCAAAAAACTCGGTATGAAGTTTCATTGGATTTTGACTCCAGTAGTTTTCAAGTCCGCCTGAGAAGTTTGGTACAAATAGATCAAAAATTTCTATTGGTGGCAGATTCCAGGAAGCAGCATATTCATACCCTCTTTCCACACCCCGGGCGACAGTTTTCATTCCACCGAGGACCGGTAGCCAGACCATAGCCATCAACAAGCCTATAAGAATGATTGAAGCGAATCCATAGCCAAATATTTTTACAGAATCCCTTTTCACCAACTCTCTCCTGTGAGTTATCAAATAGTGAATCACATAGGCAATTAGAACAATAAGTCCATAATAGGTAATCTGGAAATGTCCCTGATAAAAAGCAAAGGCGACAACGATGCTAAGTAGAACGAAGTAATTGAACTTTTTTGTACTTAATGCCCGGTGCAATAAGAAGAGAATTAGACCGAATGTAGCGATACTTGCTGCCCTGCCAGTATGTCCTGCCTCAGGTGTGGTTGCGAGGTTACCAATCCATTGATAGACAAATGCGCCAATTGCTGCAGAATATTTTGAAAGTCCAATCTCTTTCAAATATAAAAACATTCCCAGACCCGCAAGAAAAAACATAATGATAAAGGTAATACAATGAACAACCTGTGGCGGAAAAAGATATTTTAGCTGGACAAGTGGTGCTAACTGTCCACCAACCGGTGCCCCGAGTGCAGGAAAACCACCAAAGACCATTGGATACCACAAAGGAATGCCTTTTTGCCCAAGTGTATATTTTTCAAATGGATAACCATCAAGAAGATAATCAGAACCAGCAATCATTTTATCAGGCGACAAAAACTGCACAAAATATATGAACGGAATTACAAAAAGCAACAGGACAACAATCTTATCCCACCATATATCAATAAAATTTTCTTTCTCTATTTTTTCAGCGTTCCTTTTTGTTTTCTCTTTTTTCCCCATTTTTACAAAGTATAACCAAAATCATAATGGTGTCAAGAAACCACCATTATTTTCTTTTCTTTTTTACTTGCCTGGTTATGACTTTCTCACCAAAACTTTCTTTAATCTCTGCTATGTATTTTTCTGCCTTGGTAATTTTTGCTTTTTTCTGTGCTTTCAGAACCTCTATTCGTGGCAGGTCTCTGCTTAACTTCATGAAAAGTTCATTTGTCAAATTCATCAATCTTCTGTCTTTGGTCTCATTGACAATAATAAAACAAACAATCTCCAGTGCAAGTTTTCTATTGCCGGTCTCTATAAGAATTTTAGCGCACCAATAGAAAACTTCATTGACAGCGTCCCAATATCCAAACTTCCCGATCATATCAAATGTCTTCAGGTATTCTTTCTTGGCAGTACCATAGGCTTTCAAAGCAAAATAAACCCTGCCCATATTCAAATGGGATTTCATTTCGCCGTTGGTGTCATTCAGTTCTTGAGAAATTTTCTGCCATTTCTCAAAAACTCTTCTTGCCTCCTCATAGCACCCTTGAATAAATGCCACATCTCCCAGATTATTTAAGGAAATTGAAATTCCCATACGGTCACCTATTTCCTGCCTTATCTTCAAACTTTGTTCATATGATTTTTTTGCTTCATCAATCTCATTCATTGCCTTCTGCACAAGTCCAAGATTATTCAGCGTATTTGCAATACTTATCTTATCACCGAATTTCATGTCAAAATCCAAAGCCTCCATAAAAATTTCCTTTGCTTCCTGATGCCTGCCTGTTTCGTGCAATACGAGCGCGATATTGGTATTGGCGAAAACAACTCCCTTTTTGAATCCTATTTTTTCTGCGAAATTCCTGCTTGTCTCAAAAAGGTCTTTTGCCTGTTCATACTCGCCGAGTTGATATGAAATAACCCCAAGATTATTATACGCACCTGCAATATTCTTATCTTGATTCAACTCCTTGGAAATCTCAAGCCAGGCATTATACATTTTTCTTGCCTCATCATACTGAGAAAGCATATATGCAATATTGCCGAGGGTGTTGAAACAAGCACCTATTTCTTGTTTGTTTTTGTTCTTACGGGCAATTTCAAGACTACAATTTAATAATTCTTTTGCCCGATCATAAAACCCAAGTTGGTAGAGAAAAGTCGCCTGTCTACAATAGATTTTACCAAGCAGTTGACTTTCCATGTGTTCACCTTCACCCTTTGTCAATCTATCAATGATTTTCTGAAGATTATCCACACCCTCTTTCAGCCACCCATTATTATCATATATTTGAAAAACTCCCAATAGTGCCTTTTCAATGAGTCTTTCATCACCCTGTTCAACAATTGCTGACCAGGCAGTGCGAATATTATCCATTTCCATTTTGAGTTGCGATAATGTTTCAGTTTTTATCCCACTTTGCAAGTCGTCCTTTATCTTATCTATTAGTTCGGCGTAGTATTCTTTAAAAAGGCCAATGGTTTTATCTCTTTGTTCAGGTAATTCCCGCAACTTCTCTTCAGCATATTGCCGTAATACACCAATCATTTCGTAGTATCCAGAGGGATCACGCACAAGTAAAGATTTATCCATTAACGAAGATAATATAGGCAATGTTGCTTCCGCAATAGCCTCTGCAGCGGTCCGTGAAAATTTTCTCGGGAATACTGATAAACGGGCTAAATGACTTTTTTCCTCCGGGCTAAGCAATTTCCAGCTATACTCAAATACTGCCCTCAAACTCTGATGACGTTCAGGTAGGTCCCGCATTTTACTACTCAGAAAATCAAGATTTTTTTCGATTTCTTTTGTAATTTCAGTCAGTGATAGGATCCGCAACCAGGAACTGGCAAGTTCAATACCCAAAGGTATTCCACCAACAATTTGACAGATTCGCACAATATAATTAATTTCGTTTTCTGCGGGTGAGAAATCTGTTTTAACACGACGGGCACTATGCAAAAACAATTGTACTGCACTGAATTTTCCAATATCCACCTTTTCACCTGAAGGAAATTCTAACCCCTGGATCTGATACAGATATTCTCCTTGCAGATTCAGCATCTCCCGTGATGTTACAATTATCTTTACCTTTGGAGCATCTTTGAGAATCTCAGCAATCATACCAGCGCCTTCAATAATATGTTCAAAATTATCCAGAATCAATAACATCTGCTTTTCAGCAAGATAGGACAATAGCTGAATTTTTGGTTCTTGCTTACTATAAAATGAAAATTTTATCTGATCAGCAATTGTTGATACAAGAAACTGAGCTGAACCCAATGGTGCAAGGGGAATCAAAAAAACACCGTCGGGAAAAGACTCAACCATTTCTGCTGCTGCCTGAAGTGCAAGCCTGCTTTTACCAATACCCCCCGGACCAACTATTGTCATAAGACGGCACTCAGATATTTGCAACAGCCGCTGAATTTCCAATAGTTCTTTTTCCCTTCCTAAAAATGGAGTTGTTTGAACTGGCAAATTATTAGGATGGGCAGAAACTGAACGTAGTGGTGGAAATTCTTGGATAGCAAGTCCAGGACTTAACAGACAATATATCAATTGAGGTTGACCAAGGTCTTTGAGCATATGACTGCCAAGGTCTTTTACTGTCGCCTCAGGTGGTAAGGGGCAGACATTCATAACCTCTGGAGTTATCAAAATTTGACCTCCCCAGGCAACTGCTAAGATACGGGCTGTGCGGTTAACGACCGGGCCAAAATAGTCATCTCCCCTTTTCTCTGCAAAACCAGCGTGAAGTGCAATCCGCACCCTCAGTCCACCTACTGATTCCCAGTCCGTCTTTGCTATTTCATTTTGAATGTTGATTGCGCATTCAATCGGATTGCCTGCTTCAAAAACTGCAAAGAAACCATCACCGGTGTGTTTGATTATCTTACCGCCATATTTCTCAATGTTGCGCTGAAATATTTCATCATGGACAAGCAATGCATTTGACATCTTCTCTTTATACTGTTCCCACTTCTTAGTTGAGCCCTCAATATCTGAAAATAGGAATATAGGCATTTCAAACCCCGCCTATTTCGCAGAAAGATATTACTTTTTTGCTCAAATACTTCATGTTTAATTATATATATATTTTGAAGTTTGTAAATCCCAGAATGGGTAAACAAAGAATGACAATTGGACAATCTGGTTTCATTGACAATCTATGTAAATTGAATATAATATCAACTGTTGGAGGGCTAGTCCTAACTGGTAAGGCAGCGGACTTGAAATCCGCCGGGAGTAATCCCATGGGGGTTCGAATCCCTCGCCCTCCGTGAATGAAGCGCAGAGTAAAAGAAGCAAGGGTAGAAGTTTGTCGGTTGCGAAAAGCGAAACGGTTTCGTTTGTTGGTTTCGTTAGACGATGAACGAACAACCACCGACGAGACGCTTTTCTAAACCGTTTAACGGTAGACGATTTGTTAAGGGGGAAACTTCCCCCGATGATCTGGTGGTTTGCCTGATGAGAAATTTTATCTGGCAGAGCAAACCTTCAAGCTCAAGGGAAGATGTGTAAGAACAGGTCAACGAGGGGGATTGAAGGTTTCCAAAAAGTATTGCTTTGTTCAAACTTTTTGGAAAAAAGGGGGAAACTTCCCCCGATGATCTGGTGGTTTGCCTGATGAGAAATTTTATCT
>JBNAVN010000012.1:0-18510 GCA_049700315.1 bacterium | reverse complement strand
TCCAAAAAGTATTGCTTTGTTCAAACTTTTTGGAAAAAAGGGGGAAACTTCCCCCTTTGGAGAGGTGGCCGAGTGGTCGAAGGCACCCGCTTGCTAAGCGGTTTCTCGTCGAAAGATGGGACGGGAGTTCGAATCTCCCCCTCTCCGTAGGAATCATGGTTTTTCTAATGGGTCGTACTAAACAAAAACTTGACAGCTTAAGAAGTATGGGCTATGAGATTCGTCATGATTCTTTAAGTTATTAAACCTTTCTCATTATTGAAGAATCAAGTTCGAATCTCCCCCTCTCCGTGAGAAGGCAAACCTCCTGCAGGTTTGCTGAACAGGAAGGTTGATGTTTATTTTTAAAATATGAAATATTAGAATTTTATATGAATCAAGAAATCAGAGTCAGAATTGCACCAAGCCCTACAGGGTTTTTTCATATTGGTAGTGCTAGAACTGCACTGTATAATTGGCTTTTTGCAAGGCATAATAACGGTAAATTTATCTTGAGAATTGAAGATACGGATACCACAAGGTCTTCCAAAGAAATGACCACAGTTATACTAAATGCCCTAAACTGGCTTGGTCTTGATTGGAACGAAGGACCTGAACAAGGTGGTGATTATGGACCATATTTTCAATCCGAACGCAAGACAATCTATAATGAATACGCTCAACAACTGATAAAGAATAGTCAGGCATATTGGTGCTTTTGTACGCCGGAAGAAATTGAGCAGGAACGCAACGAACATTTTAGCAAGAAACTAAACTGGCAGCATAGATGCCGCGAAAAATTTTCCCATGACGAAATTGAAAAAAGGAAGAAAGCGGGTATTGCACCTGCACTGCGGTTTGCAGTACAGCAGGATAGAAAATTACTATTCTCTGATATAATTCATGGCTCAGTTGAAAAAAATACTTCGGATATTGAGGATTTTGTAATCGTAAAATCCGATGGCATGCCTACTTACAATTTTGCTTGTGTTATTGATGACCATTTAATGAGAATAACTCACATAATCAGAGGAGTTGAGCATATTGCCAACACACCGAAACAGATTCTACTTTATGAAGCATTCAATTTTCCGATTCCTGAATTTGCCCATTTGCCTGTCATTTTAGGCACCGACAAGAAGAAACTTTCAAAAAGACTTGGTGCCCGTTCAGTACTTGATTACAGAGATGATGGATACCTTGCTGAGGCATTGGTAAACTTTCTTGCTCTCTTGGGGTGGTCTCCTGGTGGTGACGAAGAGATAATGAATCGGGAAAGAATGATTGAATTGTTTTCGCTGGAAAGAATAAATCCTGCCAATGCTGTTTATGATGAAACCAGATTAGAATGGATGAATAATCATTACATAATCAATAGAATTGACGAATCAACTTATCTTAATCTTGTGATCCCTTTTGTACTGAAGAGTGGATTTATTACTGAAGAGACATATCGTAAAAATAAGGAGTGGGTTGATCGCATATGTATTCTGATGCGTCCAAGGTTAAAGGTCTTATTAGATATTGCTAACGCACGATACTTTTTTACCGAAAATTTTGAATATGAACAGAAAGCATTAAGTAAGTATCTAAACGAAAAATGTATCTCAATTATAAAAGATTTTACGACACTATTAGAAGATCTGGAAAATTTTGGCGCAAAGAATATAGAAGATAATTTGAGACTATTTTGCGCAGAGAAAAATATAAAACCCAAAGATCTTATACACCCATTACGCGTTTACTTAACCGGTACCGAATCCGGACCAGGGCTTTTTGAGACGATGGAGCTGATTGGAAAGACAACCTGCCTGAAGAGAATTCGTGGCATCATTGAAAAATATGAAAACAGCACCAGTGATTGAAGCCTACTTGAATCTTCCTGCATTTCTTTCCATAGTATCCTCTTCAATTGAAACATTCAAGAAAGAGACGATTGGCTATTTGATTGGTGTAAAAGGCGAAAATAAATTTGTCGTAGAATACGCTATTCCTTATCAGACCGCCGATAGTGGTTTTGCCCATGTTACACTTGATATGAAAAGAGTGGAAAGAATTAACCAGATTCTAAAATTACTTTCTGAAGGACTTGAATATATCGGTGACTTTCATTCCCATACCGTGTTTGGCAAGGCTCGTGCGAAAATAATACCATCACCTGAGGATCTATTGACAACCGTACCAGGAGAATTGAATATTATCTGTGCGGTGAATTCAAAAAAGCGTTCAGTTAAGTGGTACGAAGATGAAAAAGGAACTCTGGTTGGAACAGTGGGTGAATACCGAATTGAGATCGGTGCCTACTTTGTAAAGAAACCGGCAGTAGGAAAGAAATACCAGCGAATAAAAGTCAAATGTCCGTCAATAACGGGCATTGGAATAAAAAAATAGATGGAAATTTTTGGCATTGGCATTGATATTATTGAAGTTGTAAGAATAAAATCAGCGATTGAAAAGCACACAACTTTTATTAGTAAGATATTTTGTCCTGAAGAAATCAGATTTTCAGATCGTGGAGTCTTTCGTTACGAAGAGCTTGCCGGAAGATTTGCGGTTAAAGAAGCAGTGTTAAAAGCGATGAAAACCGGTTGGCGTCAGGGTATTAGTTATAAAGATATTGTAGTACTCAATGAGAAAAGTGGAGCGCCTTATGTTGTGCTGTCAGGTCGAGCAAAGGAAATATGTAACAACTTGAAGATAAATAAGATATTTATCAGTATCAGTCATACAAAAGACCTGGCAATCGGTCTGGCAATTATTACAATTTAAGAAAGGAGTTGTATGAAAAGAATGGTATTTATTTTTGATGGTCAGGGTGCATTTAAACCTGGTGTCGGGCGTGAATTATACAATAAATATCAGTCAGCAAAAGAGGTTATTGATCAGGGGTGTAGTGTCCTGGGATATGATGTTAAAGAGTACCTCTGGGGTGAAAAAGCAACACAAACAAGTAGTATGACAAGTATTGCTCAACCGGCAATAAGTCTGATTTCGCTTGCCTATGCCCGAATTTTAAAAGAAATGGGCATAATTGGCGATGTTGCTCTTGGGCATAGTCTTGGCGAAGCAACCGCAATAGTGTATTGTAATACTACTGATTTTCAGAATGGTATTTTAATGATCAAGAAACGCGGCGATGTAATGGAGAAAGGCGGGAAACAGGGCACAATGATGGCAATCATTAATCTTGATATGAAACTCCTTGAACAAGAATGCCAGAAAATTACCCAGGAACTCAGGGAACCTGTGGTTATTGCAAACATCAATGCACCGAACCAGATTGTGATATCAGGTTCAAAACAGGGCATCAAGATGATTGCCCAATTTGCTGCACAAAATCATGCCAAAGGCATTCCACTCGATGTCGGTGGTGCTTGGCACAGCCCTTATCTTCAGGATGCCTCACATGAGTTCTGCGAATTTCTTGACAAAATAGAATTCAAAAATCCTGAACACAAATTCTACTCAGTCGTTGAGCAAAAAATCCTCACCGATGGAAATGAAATAAAAACATCGCTAAAAAAGCAAATGCTTGCTAAGGTTGATTGGGTAAAGGCAATTGAAAATTTGAAGGCATCAGGATATGAATTCTTTTTAGAGATCGGTCCAAGTCGGATCCTGAAAGATCTCGTCAACAAAATTGACCCATCATTAAAAACTGATTCTGTTGCGCTTTATACTGATCTTAAATTACTTGTCAGAAGCATAACATAGAAAATAGTATGAAAATCGGAATCATTGGTTGCGGACGCGTGGGTTTGACTGTTGGTTATTTTGTCAGCAAAGATCGGCATCTTTTTGGTGTGTATGATAAAAATAGCAAGGCAATGAACAGGGCAATCAGGATTCTAAGAATAAAGAATAACCCCTGTTATAGAAAATTTATAGAACAGTGTAATGTCCTTCTGTTTGCGACACCTGATGATGAAATATTGAATGCGTTCAAGAAGGCAAAGAAATACATCACTAATGAGAAATATCTTTTTCATTTTAGTGGATTACTACCCGCAGAAATATTCCCTGAGAATAGAAATATTTATCGTGCTTCAATTCATCCATTTGCTACATTTCCTCAGATTAAAATTCCACCAAAGAAGAACAGATACATTCTTTTCTTCCAGGGGGACAGAAAAAGTTTTCAGATTGCTAATTCAGTTTTTTCAAGAAAACACTTTTCCATTCGCACAATTGATAAGAAACAGAAACCATTATACCATCTGCTGGGGATATTTTCGAGTAATCTATTGGTTGCATTGAGTAAAGCAATCAATCAAATAAGTGCACGCCTGAACTGGAAAGAAAAAGACTTTGAGCAAATAATTTTTCCCATGCTTATGGAAACACTAAGTGATATTAAGGAATACGGTATTCACAAAGGCCTGAGCGGCCCAATTGTTCGGGGCGATATTAATACTGTAAAAAAGCATCTTAAAATTCTAAAAGCAAATCCGGCTCTTTATGATATATACTGCGCGCTCTCCCGTATCATAGTAGAATGTGCACCAGCGCGAAAACAAAAGGTATTCAAACAAGTCCTCCATTTCAATTGACTTTTTGTAGAAAAGAGATAGAATAGAATATGCTGAAATTTTATAGATATTTGATAAGTTTGACCATTTTGGCATCATTATTTTGCGCTCATAAAGGTCCACCACTGCGCATAGACCGAATTGATCCAAAGATTAGAAAAATCACACCAATAAACGAACATCAAATAACCCTTGATTTTTCTGAAGAACTTGATACCCTCAATATCAATGCCAATGATTTTGCAATCTATACTGAAGAAGAAACCTTGAAGATTTTTGCTGCTAATCCAGGTATTACTGTTGACCAGATTTTATTAACTACGGACAAAATGAAACACATAGAGTACGAAATACACGGTAAGGCTTTTGACAAATCGGGTAGAATGGGTATTTTCAAGAGTAAATTTTTAGGTTCAACAAAGCCAGATACTATTGCGCCCTGGCTCACACACTATTCAAAAGGCGGTCGCCTGAAGTATTTTTCTCTCAAATTTTCTGAACCTGTAGATACACTATCTTTTAAGTATAATGTATTCCCTAAAAAAGCCATGCAAGGAAAATGGCAGTTTATGAAAAACCTTTCTATCGTGCCCGCAAATGAATATGATTCGCTAAGTTATGACACAACCTATTACCTTTATGTCAAAGAAATAAGGGATCTTAGTGGCAATCTGGCACAGCCAATTGTTACTTGTATCACACCAGACACCATATACAACCCATTATTCATAAAAGGCAAGGTGCTGGTAAATGATACGCCGGTTGTCAAAGGAATTGCCCTCATTGAAACTGACAAAATTCTTGGAATATGTCTGATTTCGCACGGTCAGTTTTTATTTGAAGTGCGCGACAGTAATAATTATTTTGTCCGTGCTTTCAGTTCAAATTGCTATGGTGCCGATTCTGTATCGGCAAGCAATATTGACAATATTATCAATCTGAATCCTGGAGTTTACGAACTTGATTCCATTATCAATTAGTATTTCTGCTCTTTTGCTGATAATTATTCTGTATCACAGGAAACTTAACCAACTATTTATCAGAATTATTGCAATTATCTTGCTTTATTTACTAATCATCAATTTTTCGCTTAGAATAAATACTAAGGTTAATACCTCAGTTCCTGTCTTGCTTGTAGACTGCTCGCCCAGCATGAAGAATTTTGCTCAAGAAATTGATAAAATAATAGATTCTCTCCATTTTAGTTGTCGGAAGTTATTTTTTAGCGATACTGTTTATACTGACAGAGATGCACCTAACCGCAGATTTACCAATATCACATCCGCTTTGACTACTGCTCAAAAATTTGTTCCTTCGTCAATCATTTTAGTCTCAGATGGAAATCATAATTTCGGACGATCACCTGCTGAGATTGTTGACAACTTTAGAACCCCTGTTTATTGCTTTGCTGTTGGTAACCAAACAATAAAAGACCAGGCAATTGTGAATGTTTTTCATCCTGAATATGCATTTCGTAATGATACAGTCATAGTAGAAGCAATTATCGAAACAAACGGGTTGACAGCAAAGACCGGGAAAATTTCCTTAAAATCAAGTAACATAAAGGTAGAAAAAAGTCTTCAGTTGACCGAATCTTTAACCCGACACTCAATTGAATTCAAATTTACTCCAGTAAAGGCTGGTGAAGAAGAATACAAAATATCGCTTTCACCCCAGCCTGAGGAAGTAAATTATGAAAATAACGAGACTGTCTTTTCCATCAGTACGTATGAGCGCAAAATACCGGTGCTTTATTACACAGATTATCCATCGTTTAATACATCTTTTGTTACAAACTGTCTTGAAAAAAATGCAAATCTTGAATTATCCCAGGCTATTCGCATATCAGAAAACAGATTCAAAACAACTGGGAGATTAGCAGATCAAAGGAAGTTAGATTACAGTCCTTTTGAAATAGTAGTAATGGATAATATCAATGCCGGTGAAATCCTGCCTGACATTAAGGAATTTCTAAAAGAAGGCAAAGGAATTCTCTTTATGGGAGCAATTAGAGGAACAAGTGATATCTTGAATGAAATCCTACCGTTCAGAACAAACGGGACCCAACTTGAACAGCAATTGCAGATAAAAATTTTATCACCATTTTCCGTTTTATCACCAACCGATGATTACGCCCCGGTTTCAAATGTCAATCGGATCATTGGAATCAATCCTGATACAAAACTGATTGCCCGGGCAGAAGAAATTCCTCTTTTGGGTTACTGCTTTATAAATGGTGGTGTAGTTTTTCAGATTAACATAGTCAACCTCGGCATCTGGTATTATGCCCAGTTAAACCTCAATCACAGGGATATTCTTAATCCACTCCTGGATGAGATAACAAAATTACTGTCTCCTTACGGAAGGAATGAACGACTGATCCTGGAATCACCCAGATATCAATATTACATTGGTGAGAAGATTTCGTTTTTCTTGAGAAGTTATAATCGTAATCTTATGCCAGGTTCAGGTGGTGATTTCTATCTTGGATTTGCCGAAAAAAATATTCCCTTTTTTGAAATCAGACAGGGTATTTATGAAGCCACATTGCGCGCTGAAACACCCGGTGAATTCAAGGTCTTCGCTCGTGGCAACCTTCAGAATGATACACTGATAAGTAATCCATTGAAAATAAATATCATTGGGATTACTTCTGAACCTGAAGAAATTATTAATCAAACTATGCTTGAAGAAATTGCCCGCAAAACCAATGGTGGATACTATGAACTCGCTAAATTGAAAGAATTTCAACCACCAACAACGCCGGAATATTATGAGACAAAAAGTCTTTCGTTTGATCATCCAATTCTTTATGTAATAATATTCTCTCTGCTCGTAATAGATTGGGTCATCAGGAAAAAAGGCGGCCTTATATGACACCACAAACACTTGTTGCCCAGGGGGTCGCGCCTGAATGGGCGGTGTTCTTGACTTCTATGATTCCAGTTGTTGAACTGCGCGGTGCCTTGCCCTTAGCAATCAATCTGCTTCATATTCCATGGTACAAGGCATTTCTCATTTCTTTTATTGGTAATATCCTGCCAGTTCCTTTCATTTTGCTTTTTCTCAAACCCATTACTGAGCTATTATGTAAGATATCAATATTCAACAGATTCTTTTCCTGGTTATTCAGCCGAACCCGAAAAAAGAGTGCAGTGATTGAAAAATACGAAGAACTTGGATTACTGATATTCGTTGCAATTCCCCTGCCCGGGACCGGTGCCTGGACTGGTGCGCTCATTGCTTATCTGATGGCTCTTGAGTTCAAAAAATCTATGTTCTTTATCAGTCTTGGCGTTTTGGTTGCAGGAGTCATTGTGACATCTCTGTGTCTTATTGGCTGGACCGGTGCAATTATTGCCGGTATCGCAATAATAACCTTCGTGCTTGTGAGAATTCTGAGTTAGAGAAATCTACTCATAAAATCAAACTCATCCCAATCCCGGTAAGAATAGGGACTGAGAAATTATCATCCCAGGGTAATGGTAATGCCTCAAATATAGTAGACATCAGCGCACCAAGGAAAAGATACAAAAAAGGCACATTGAGTAAATAGTGTAGTACCGCGACTACAATGAGATTTGAACCTAAATAAGCAAGGCTACCAATCAATGTTTTCTTAAACAATTTTGGTCCCTTTATATTCTGTCCAAACATTGCTGCGAATGTATCACCAACAATAACAAATGAACAGGCAGATATCACAATAGGACGGGAGAATAGAAATGCGGTTATCAAACAACCCAGTAACAAAAAGGTTGCCCCACTAAGATTGGTCAATTCTCTTCTTCTCAAGAATGAACCAAAAAACAGAATGAATCCCTCTTTTACTCCATTGATGTGAAGACGAAAAAAATCTATTGTTACAATGATTACGGTAACCAGAAGTAGTAATCCCCGGGCTGAGGCCTGAGGCATAAGATAGTAGAGAACTGGAATAAATATTGCCCATAAATTGAGAAGTTTGCGAAAGATTTCTGCCTTGAGCATTATGTTTGACTAAAAATCCACCCCTGCAGAAAACTTGTTAGAAATGCCCAGATCAGGATGGGTGATCAACCCATAATCAAAGATAAATTTTCTGTGTCTCAGCCCCGCACCCACAGTGTACCACGGTCCGCTTTTACCCAAACGACCATAGATAGCATTTTTATATGCAAATTCCATACCCATATTGAGTTTCAATTCATTTAGAGAAAGGTCTTTTACAATATCAGATTCTATTGTTAATACTGCGTTTATCTTGTTCAAAGGGATACCTGGTGCGAGTCCGAATGAAATCTTTGGTGAAATATATTCTTTTGAATCGTTATTCCAGTAAACCGGGGCAAGAACAAAATCCCGAACCGCAATTCCTGCGTTAAGATTTGCCAAATTCAGTCTCAAACCAATATCCATGCCACCGCCAACCCCGGTCATTACCGCCAGGTTGCGATAATAGACTTTCAGATTAACCCCATAGGCAAAAACATTTCTTTTTTGTGCAGCATTGAGATAAAGAATCATATCCCGCGTAGAGACCGTATCAAAAGGGATAGGTTGATTTTCATCTCCTGGATCCTGAGTTGTATCAGGAAGTGTGGTTAGTTTTATATTGCCAACAGAAACAACCTGGAAACCCACACCATAAGCACTGTTCGCCTTAGGTATGACCAGCGCACCGAATTCGTTTCTTACAATACCTGAGAAATTTTCTGCGTGCATCAGGTGTAAAGAACGATTGACAAATGGCGCGCATCCAGGATTTAAGATGATTGCAGTCGGATCCGTGCCCTGGGCAACACCAGTTCCTCCCATTCCACAAACCCTGCCACCAACAATCAACTCCTGGAATTCTCCAGCATATTTTGTGGCGTAGCCAACTGTAAAAACAAACAAAACCACACACACAATCTTTAAAAAAATATTCGTTTTATTTATGATGTTACGCATTTTACTACTCCTCTTAAAAACTTCTTCACCCTTGTGCCATGGCCATGACGTGCCCTTAGTGTAATTCTAAATTCATATTCACCTGGCGGCACCAGATTTCCATTCTTATCAAGTCCATCCCAGACAATCAAAACCTCTCCTGGTGGTCTTTTCAAACCATCTATCAAGGTTGCAATCTTTGCACCGGTTTGATCATAGATATCAATGTCAATGCGTGCTTCATCAGTAACATAGAGCGCAAGGGTCGTGCCAGGTTGTCGGGCAGAAAATGTTGGGGGAAAACAACCAACAAAAATTCCATCAATCGCAATCCAGAGATATTGACCACCTTCTTTTTCAGTAATAAAAACCTGCCCATAACGTCTGCCAATTGTGATCCCCCGCGGCGAATTGAATTCACCCTGACTAACTCCGGTCCTACCCTCAGAAATTACATAAGACAGATTTCGGTCAAATTTATGTATCTGATCATTTTTCTCATCGGTTACATAAATATTGCCAAAATAGTCAATAGCACAATAAAGGAAGTTTGCATCAACAAGTCCAATCTCAAAACTGTAGATAGAATTCAAGAATCGGCCTGTGGTTGTGTATCTTGAAACTCTCTTTCCGCCATTATCAGTTACAACTACAAAATCATCATGATAGTGATTGTGTGGCGCATCTGCATCAATAACCTCAATTCCCATTGGCTGAAGAATCTCTCCATAAGACCCACCTTCTTTGCCAAATGCCCTTAAGAGTGAGTCCTGTGGAGAATAGACATAGATCTTTGAATTATCATAATCAGTAATAAAGAGATTGTTTTTTGAATCCAGACAGACATCAAAAGGTCTGCCTGGTAATTTGATTTCACCTATGAATTCAAGTTTACCCTTGGTATACTGTAATTTCACAACCCGTTTATTCCCAAAATCAGCCAGACAAACCAAGCCATCTTCATTTGCCGTAATGCCTTTTGGCTGAGAAAACATTTTTTCATTGCCATACAACTTTACTGCAGACAATCCAATATTATAGACTATTTGACCTGTGCCTGAATTAACAGCAAATGCAGTTAGCTCATCATCATCCTTTTTTGTCTTCGGGTCATCAAGTTCTTTTAATTTCACAGCACAAATACCCTGGGGATCATCATAGTCAAAATTCGGTCCAATAAACAATCTCAAATAGTATTTTGAAGCCCGATAAAATCCAAAAGTATGTTCAAACGGTGGCACAGCCAAGGTCTGGGGTTGATACTGGCTGATGATAAAAAATAGAAAACTCAACACTTTATAATTATAGAGATTTTTATCCATTTGTCAATATGATGCAAGAGCAAGGGCACTGTTGACATATTGAGAAAAATTTATAAAATATAATATGCAACAGACTGTCATCTTTGACTTTCTGAAAGAGTTATCAGTCGGTTTCAAATCTGCCAAGTCTTATCCTCCAGGCCATCCGGTAATGGAAAAAGTGGTTTCCAGTACACTTGCCCAGCTTGCCAAACTTTATGCTGATCATCCTGAATTTTCCTTTTATTTTCTGGAAAAGACAATAATTTTCCAGGATACGAGAATTGATGTCTCAAAGAACCTGGCGGTAATGTCTTTCATTGAGGCACTTAGAAAGAACGAGATTGAAAGTCTCACCTTCTATTCCGGTGTATCTAATGAAGATGTAAAAAATCTATATGAAGTAATGAGTAGCGCGAAATTGAAAATCAAAGAATATGGTGATGCGGCAACTATGTTGCAATCAAAAGGGACAGAAAAGATCAAGATAAATGCGGTCAAATTCGGTATCCAGACCGGCGCGACAGTGCAGGTTGCCCAGGAAAGACCCCGTGGAGAACAAACTGCTGAAACACCTGATTTTGCCGATGCAATCAAGGGATTTAAAGAACTTATTGAAAAAACAATGACCGTAGTTGAAACCAAACCCTTGTTTGAAAAAATCATTGCCCAGGGCGACCAGATGCCTGTAAATACTCAGGCAAACCAGAGTGAAGCAGTAGCAAGAATATTAGAAAATCTACCGTCTGAACACAGGATTGAATTGCTTCGCGACATTGAGTTGAAACCATTTTTATTAAGGATACTTTCAAACCTTAATGAAGAAAGACTATTAGAAATAATCGTTACAAAGTCTGAGCAGGTAGGCGAAGTTAAGCAGGTTCTGGGGGCACTCAGCGAAGAAAAATTCTCAAAACTTCTTCCCAAACTCAAAGAAAAAATTCCAAATATCTACGAATATCTCGCGCAAATGGGACTCTTGTTAAGTGAAAAATTTACTTCGGTATTTTCTCGCGATGACCTTTACAGCACAATCAGACCCTACTACAATATGCTTGATAGTCAGAATGCCAAGATTCGGGAAGAAGGCATTAGGTCGCTTGCCACTCTCGCTGACCGTTTTATCCAACAGGGGCATATTGAAATCGCTATAGAAATTAGCCAGCGATTGTCCATTGCTTTAGAGCAGGAATCTGTATCGGAAGTCGTCAATAACTCGCTTGAACAGATTTATAATCTATATAGTGTTGCCCGCTCACAGAATCAAACAAAAATCTGCGATGCAATCATTGAACCATTTAATAAGATTCTTGGGAGGTCAGGAATTTCTTTATCCTTCAAAAAAGCAGTCATTAATTTTATGGGCGAAACAAAAAATCCTGGTGTCCTTCCCGCGCTTATTTCTTTCCTCTGGGAATCTGGTTTGTATCCTGAGGTGCGTGCAGCAATTATCAAAATCGGAAAGAATTCAGTATCAGAACTTCTTCTAACCTTAAAGGATGCTGAAGATTATAGTTTACGTATGAAAATTCTGGACATTTTGAAGAATATTGGCAAGGATTCGTTGGAAATCTTACTAAAAAATATTGATGCGCCCGAGTGGTATTTGCGTCGCAACATCCTTACGATCATCGGTGAAATTGGCGAAACTGAAACCTGCGTTTCATTGGAAACTATGATCAATGACCCGGATGACCGGGTTAGACTTGAACTGGTCAAAACCTTTATCAAGTTAAATTATGAACAGGGGCTGAAATCGCTACTTAGAGACTCCGCAATAGAGGTGCGGGCAGAGAGTTTACGCGGTCTGAAAAAGACCATTTCAATTGAAGAAATCAACGAATTACTACCCACTTTCAAGGAAAAAGGTGATGCCTTTCACGCTGAGTTATTGAGAATCATCGGGGAAAGAAAAATGAAAGAAACATTCGGCATCATTGCTGACTATCTAAGAAATCTTGAATTAAGAGAAGATCAGACTGCCCAGGGATTAAAACAACTGGCTTTAGCCACTCTCATAAAATTGTCCCATCCCGAGATCAAAAATCTCCTTCAGGAACTTGCCAATTCCCGTGACAAGTTCATTGCTAATCTATCACAGTCTGTACTCAAAAAGATTACTTAGAGATCTTGAGCACTATATTAACAAATCTAACAATTTTAGGTAATACAGAATGAAATTTTTCTATATATTTGCTCTCGTTTATGCAATAATATCTGCCCGCGGAATCTTCCAGCATAACATTGATGTGAAAATCAGTTATTTCATATTTTCGGTTGTTGTTTTATACTACATTTTCTACATACTGAGAAAGAAAACCTATTTGCATCATACAATCATTGCTGGTATGATTATTAATCTTCTCGTGCAACTCACGGGTGGACTTAGATCATCCTTTTTTATATTCTACTTTCCGGTCTTACCCGTGCTTGGCTTTCGCAATAATCAGAAAGATTATTGGATATGTGCTGGCGCACTTTGGGTCATTGAATTGATTGCAAGCACTTTCAAACATCAATTTAACATAATGCCTGTTTTGTGCCTTGGTGTTGCAATCGTTATTACCGGCATCATTGTTGAAAAAATTTCGCTACGTGAGGATAAATTAAAGAAATCCCTGGCAAGGTATGAAGCACGGGACTATTTTTTCGGACCAGCGGATTTTGATGCCAAAAATCTTGTCACTTCGGTAAAAGATATTGATCGCCATCCCGGTATTGAAAGACCTTTGCTTTATTATGTCAAATTTATTCACAATATCTTTAATGTCCACACAACTGTCATATTTTCATATAACGAGGAAAAACTCGTGCTTGTGCAGGGCTTTTCAAAGTCAGAGCTGTTCAACCCTGACGCAGTATTGAGCGTTGAACGGGGATTATACCGTCAGGTAATATCAGAAAGAAAGTCAGTGCTGATAAAAGAGTTTGTTCAAAGTTCTGACGAACTTGGTTTTTATCGGGGCGATGTAAGAATAAGTTCAGCAATTATTGCGCCTGTTATTATACTGGATCAGGTTGAAGGGATTTTCGTCATTGACCGTAAAGGAGATAGTTTTTCTGAAGAAGATAAGGCGAATTTTGATGAAGCGACCAAAAGTGCAGGATTTCTGATTGCCATGCTCAGGTTGTATGAAAAAGAGAGATATGAATCCAGATATTTATCTTCAATTGCGGAACTTGCAAGGCGACTGCAGCGTGGACTTGAACTGAAGACGATCGTTGGTGATACAGTGAAATCGTTTAGATCAGTACTTAATTGCGATGAATTATCAGTTGCTTCGGTAGATGAATTGAATAACCAGGGAACCGTCATTGAATCAACTTATCTTAAAGAAAATACTAAATTCACCCTGGATGATGGACTTGTTGGACTTGTAATAAGGCACAGAAACTACATAATGAAAGAAGATCTAAGTGAAGGTAATTTGATCGTTCTAAAAAAAGGAGAAAAGAAAAATCGTGGCTCCTTTCTTGGTATGCCGGTAAAAGGCGATAACGAAATCTTGGGGGTAATCTGGCTGGAGGATCACCGCCGTAAAAGATTTACCGAAGAAGATATTGAGGCATTAAATATTCTGTCTTCTCAACTCACACTTGCCTGGCAAAGGGCAATTCTGTATGAAAGAGTCAAGGAACTTTCTATCAGGGACGGCCTGACCGGGCTATTCAACCACCGCCATTTTCAGGAAGTATTGGAAGAAGAACTGAAGAAACAGCGGGAACTGATTCTTTTATTGTTTGATATTGATTATTTCAAAAAGATAAACGACACCTATGGTCATCAAGCAGGTGATGAAGTCTTGAAATTCATTGGCAGATTAATCTCTCAGACCGGCATTGCTGGTCGTTATGGTGGAGAGGAATTTGCAATAATTCTGCCTGGAAGCAACTTGAAGAAGGGAGCTGAGATTGCTGTTCGCCTGAAAGACCATATCAATAAATCTGAGGTCATATTTAATCAACTGAAAATAAAATTCACTATTAGTGCTGGTATTGCCCATTATCCAAAGGATGCAAAAAATAGAATAGATTTGATAGAACAGGCAGACCGCGCCCTTTATTCAGCAAAGGAATCAGGCAGGAACAAAATCGTAATTGCCAAATCCCTTAATCAAAAAGCGACCGATATCAAATAAAGAAATAAGAAGGCTCAAAGAAGGCAGGATGCGCACTATCTTCTCGCTAAGAAGATTGGAACTCGCAGGAAACAAAGAAGACTAAAGAGCAAAAGGGGAGATTACTTAATCTGTATTTGCCCGATTTATCGGGCATCAAAAAGGCTTACGCCTTAACTCCGCCGAGTAAGGGTTAAAAAGGGGTATAAAGGGATATAAAGATGTATTTCGGAGTTAATTCGTAAGAATTTTAATTTCACCAATAAACGAATCCGATTACTGAAACACTTTTCACAACCGTGCAACGTATCACAATCTTGAAGTCAGGTGATAAAGCAATGTAGGGCAAGGCTTTAGCCTTGCAAATAAAAATAAATACAAACCTGAACTTGGAGTATCATCTGCCATGCGGATAGTTAATTTAATCCTTGACTTAAGTCAATTAATGTTTATAATTTCATCAGGAACAAAGATGAAATGTCTGCGTAGATTACTCTTTTTTGCTGTTATTCTTGCTGCTACAGGTGTTTGTCAGGAAACCGGTGCGCGTTATCTAATCATTACCCATGACAATTTCTATAATGATATCCTACCCCTTGCGCAATGGAAACACAAAAAAGGGATGCGTGCAAAAGTTATCAGACTTTCTGAAATTGGCTCAACTGCACCCCAGATACGCGATTACACAGTAAATGCATATAATAACTGGCAGATAAAACCGGAATACATCCTCTTTGTTGGTGCCCCCAACTACATACCATTTCCGCTCGTGCTTGGCTGGAATTCTGATAATTATTATACAAATATGGATAATGACTTATATAATGAGATTCTCTCAGGCCGGTTGACAGTGCATAATTCAACAGAAACCAAAACTGTGGTTCAAAAAATTCTTTCTTACGAACGTTATCCAAATACTACAGATACTTTCTGGTTTAAACGGGCTTGCCTTATTGCCAACGAAGATTATGGTTACTATCCACCTATGGGAAATGATACAGTCTACTGGAATGATGTGCGTCATGCAAGAAATCTTATGCTTGCCAATGGTTATGATTTAATTGACACCCTGTCTGCTGGTCTTGGAAATAATGCAAACAGTGTATATCAATCAATAAACAATGGTAAAGGTTTTTTGCTTTATCGTGGAATAGGTCTGGGACAATGGTATCAACCTTTTGACTGCAACCCAGATTTGACAACAAACGGCACAAAATTACCCATTGTTTTGTCAATCACCTGCAGGACCATCGGCACTGGCTCATCACCGGCACAGGTGGAGAGATGGTTACTCACCGGTTCCCCAACAAATTTAAAAGGCGGTGCTGGTTTCTTTGCAACGACTACAGTCGGTGGCGGATTCATTACATTTTTGAGGAGCGCTGTTTCTCGGGGTTTTTTTGATGCCATTTTTGTTGATGGAAAGAGAACTTTTGGTGAAGCCTGTGAAGGGGGTAGAATAAGGGTCTATACGATGTATCCATATTCTGGTGGTGATGAAGAATATGTTGGTTTTACTACAATTGGAGATCCGGAAATGAATATCTGGACAGCACCACCCTGTTCACTTATGGTAATACACCCTCAGGCAATTCCCTTTGGTAGTGCAAACTTTACTGTAACTGTCAAAAGGGCAGTAGATTTATCTCCAATAAGTAATGCCTTTGTATGTATAATGGCGAAACAGGATACAAATATATATGTTCTTGATACAACGGACATTAATGGTCAGGCATATTTTTCAATAAATCCAGTGATTGTTGCAGATACAGTTTATGTTACGGTCACGGGGAAAAACTTGAGACCCTACGAAGGTAATATGATTGTTCAACACTCAGGTATACCTTATGTAGTATATTTAAAATCAAGTGTTGATGATTCCTTATCTGGTAATAATAATCATCTAATTAATCCGGGAGAAACAATTAACCTACCATTGTGGGTGAAGAACTGGGGAGATAGCATGGCGCATAATGTTTCTGGTTTATTGAGAACGAATGATATATACATAATAATTCTTGATTCAATAAAATGGTTTGGTGATATCCAGGGCGGTGATTCTGCATTTACCGGTAGCAACGGATACATTTTTTCCGTAAGTAGCAGTTGTCCTGATTTATATAATATTGCATTCAACTTAATTTGTAAGGATATGAATGATTCGGTATGGATTTCGCATTTCACTCGTACGGTTTATGCACCGGAATTGAATTTTCTTGAGACTTTAATCAGCGGTGGAAATGGTAATTCTAATTTAGAACCAGGTGAGACTGTATTTGTCAGGGTAAAGATAAAGAATACAGGACATTCACCAATAGATACTGTAACTGCAATATTACAAAGTCTTTCAAATTATGCACTTGTTATTGACTCAGTGGGTAGTTATACCCATCTTGGTATAGATTCTTCAGCAATAAATGATTCAGATTCATTTATTATATATGCTGATTCATCAGCACCGCAGGGAATATTGGTAGGTTTTAGAATGGTTTTATCATCTTCATTTTATCAAGATACAATAACTTTTTCTATCGTTATTGGAAAAAAAGACTATTTTATCTGGAATCCAGATTTGACTCCCCAGCCAGGGCAGAATATGCATAATATACTAAACACCTTAGGCTATTCAGGTGAAATTAGTGCAAATTTACCTGCGGTTTTGGGTCTCTACAATTGTATATTTGTTTGCCTTGGAGTGTTTCCAAATAACTATGTTATTCAATCTGGTAGCCCTGAGGCACAACGATTGCTTGATTTTGTATCTGCAGGTGGTAGGTTATATATTGAGGGTGGTGATGTATGGTATTATGATCCATTTAATGGTGGTTATGATTTTTCGAATATATTTGGTTTGAACCCGGTTGATGATGGTGGGTCAAATATGGGTCCGGTTGGTGGTATTGCTGGAACATTTACCCAGGGAATGGATTTTAATTATGGTGGTGAGAATGAATATATGGACCATATAAGTCCATCACATCCCGGTGCATTTTTAATCTTCAGAGACACTGATAATTATTTTGATTGTGGGGTTGCCTATGATGCTGGGACTTATCGCACTGTTGCAACTTCTTTTGAACTTGGTGCCCTGATTGATGGGACACCGCCTTCAACCAGGGCGGTTTTACTTGATTCAATTATGCATTTCTTCGGTGCTTCGCACGGAATCAATGAAAATAACTTTCCAAAGTTGATATCCACGATGCCGAGTTTACAGGTTTATCCCAGTCCGTTCAGGAATCATTGCGTGATTAAATTTCAAATCCCAGGCACCAAATCCCAAACAAATCCCGAATCCCAAATTCCAAACGACAATGTAGGGCAAGGCTTCAGCCTTGCGCAAGTAGTCAGTAGTCAGTACCCAGTAGTCAGTATTAAAATCTACGATATAAGTGGACGTTCGGTGAAACAATTTAACCATTTATCCGCCAATCATCCGCCACGCAACTTGGCGGATGGCGGAATTCAACCATTTAACCAGGTTGTTTGGTATGGTGATGATGATGCCGGTCGTAGATTGCCTGCGGGTGTTTATTTTGTCAAGTTTGATTGCGAGAACTACAGAAATGTGAAGAAGGCAGTATTACTGCGATAATGTAGTCACAATAATCGGGGTTTAATTTAAAGTATTGGAATTTGAAAAATTCCAATACTTGATAATGAAATCTTTCA
>JBNAVN010000011.1:0-56983 GCA_049700315.1 bacterium | reverse complement strand
CAGAGACCACAAGATTGAAATTACCCATCTGGAGACCGTGGCTATTGTAGCCTTCTATTTCTTTTCCATAATGAAAAATTTCCTTATTTGCAGTATAGGAATTATTGAAATTCCTATACTGCAAGATAAAGCTCATCATCTCAATACTCTTATCCAATACCGCCGCATCTGCATCAGGAATATTTTTCTTTACTTGGCTTTATTTTGATTTATCCTTAAAATCCTTTGCAATATCAAAGGCGGTTTGGAGTTCTCTCATCGCCTTGATGATTGATTCATTCAGTAATTCTACTCTTGATTCAATTATTTTTTCATCATCAGCAAAAGATAATAATTGAGAAATTGGAATATTAAATGCCCGGGCAATCTTCTCTAATGTAATAATAGAAGGATTTATTTCTGCCATTTCAATTTTACCAATAAAAGTTGAATGTAAATCTGCCTTTTCTGCCAGTTGTTCCTGCGATAAATTTTTGGCCTCTCTTAATTGCCTGACTCGTTGCCCAAATTTCACTAAAATTGGCGTTTTCTTCATTGTTGTTAAATATAACCATAATAACCCATAATGCCAGATTTTATAAGATACTTGACAAATACCTTATAAGGTATATAATGATATGCTTAACAAGGAGGCTTTATGAAAGGTTTAATCGCTTCTTTAATAATCTGTGCTCTATTATTGAATTGTGGCACAGTAATGGTAAACGCACCAGCCAACAAGCAAGTAAAGTTACTTTCTGAAGCCGATGCGACCACAGTGAAGACTACAATGCGCTGTTGGTATTTACTTTACGGATTGGTGCCAATTTCCGGTAATTCAACTGATAAGATTATTGCTGAAAAGGGATTGACTAATGTGAAGGTTAAAACATACTATGGTGTAATGGATTATATCTTTGGGATTTTGCTTGGCGGTTTGACTCTGACAACTCGGACGGTTGAAATAGAAGGAACAACTGGGAAGTAACTATCTCTCTGCTGGCATTTGAATATAGGGATAGAAGAGGATGTGTAGTTACTCTTCTATCCCTTTTCCGTAGGAAGAGGGATTTGATATATCAGAGGAGTAATAATGATATTTATTGTGAAGCCGGCACTTGAGTTTAAAAAACTTAGTGAAGTAACATTAGAAGAAGCATACGGGACATACGGGATATATGTATTGTGGCACGGGAGAGCGAAGACAAGACCATCCTACATAGGTCAAGGTGATATTCTGAAACGGTTCAGTTTCCATGTAGATTCAGAAATGAGTTGGCCATTAAAAGGATATATAGCAATAATGGGCGGCCAGCACCGAAAAACAAACAAAAAACTAGCTGAATTAGCAGAGGCTATTCTACTTGATTGTGCAGATTTGATAGATAAATGGCCAAACGGTAATGCTAAAATTGGACATTGGCGTTTAGTCGAGCACACTCTGGAAAGATATAATGCGATACGTATATATCTAAAAGGCTACAATCCATTTCGCCCACCAGATACGAGTTTAGAATGTGATAACAAGAAACTCATTCAGATTGAAAACACAACATATGAATATTCCAGTTTCCCTTGGAAAAAGAGGCATGAGAGAACTGCTGAATACAGAAGGATTTGATAATTTTTCGGTATTGGAAATTGAAAAAATCCATCCGTCAAACTGTGTGAATTAAGGGGACAGGTGTAAACTTTTGATTATCAGGGCTAAAGCCTTAAGTTTTGAAACTCTACAAAGGTAGTTGACAGGATGGAATATTTGGATATATAATTGGACACTTGGTCTTTGAAAACTGGTTCTTAAGGAGTAGAGAATGGAAGTAGCTGGGCATCTGTTCCTGTTTTGGTGTCTGCCAAGCAGAGTGGCGGAGTTTCCAGGAACCTGGATAAAAAATATTTTCTAAAAGTAATTTCCGGAATAGGGTCAATAAAGACCTTTCTTGGATGCCCTAAATACAATCCTAAAATTTTTTGGGATTGTAGTAGGAGGATGTCTATTGATACGACATTTTATGCTGTGAACTTTATTTGAAATCGCTTTAAACAAGGAGGAATTAAATGATAAACTTTACAAATGAAGAGAAGAAACTGATAGAAAGAAGGCGAAAAATAATAAAAAGTTCCAGTAAGATTAATGCATTAAAATTAGATGAGCAACAAATCGGTTTACTTGCACTCTGGGAACCAGGACCTGAAGAATCAGATAAAAGCTTTAAAAAAGACTTGGATTTAATACCATTTGAGTGACCCTACCCCCACTTACGAAGTGGGGGTAAAAAGTTATGAAATTTCAGAGCTTATCACCATTCTTTTTTAGCCTGTCTCCCCACTTCGTAAGTGGGAGGATGCCATAATATCAGCAATCAACAGATGGTTGGAGGGGTAAAAAAGTCAAATAAGAGTATAAGGGGTGGTGAGTGCCTGAGACCTGCAATTTTCTTCACTTTTTGGGGGGTTCTGCGTTAATATATATTAGGAGGAAAAAATGCAGGATATTCAGAATATTATAATTAGTTGTCATATAGATAATGTATTTGATAAGCCGAGAGCCACCCTGGATAATAGGATTATGCGTGGTGCCTGTGATAATTTGGCTGGGATTTTGGTGGTTTCTAATCTGTTGGACATACCTTCAATAAGAATTGAATTTCCTGAAGGTGAAGAAGATGGTATGCAGGGTGCAACCCGGGTCGCCAATTTAATTCGTGAAAACGGCAATAATACTTTGGTCGTAGTGGTGGATGTTACGGGTGTTACGGGCGCGAATATTAACTTCACAATAGAAAACTGCAAGAGGGTTGTTATGGCTGATGTCAAAAGAGTGCTTTCTGCCTCTGGCTTTGATGGTAAATACAAAATTGTCACTGATGGTGCTCCCAGTGAGGCTTATATTTATGGTAAATATCTTCCCGTCATAGAGATTGATGTTCCCTGCTATGGTGAAATGCATAGTTTGGATGCTTATGTCAAGGTTAAGGACATCTTAACAACCGCCAGGGCACTCAGAACTATTTGTACCGCAGCACTGAATGGAAAGATAGGAGTTTTGTAAAAGAGGCTGCGCTAAAACTCTACATTCTACAACAGACAATAGGCTTACTACAAAAACTTGCAATTCTTTCTACAAAATTTCTATTTCGTATTTCGTCAAATGTCTCAATGGAAGTATTCCTTGATTCATCTGGATAATCATAATTGAGATTCTGAAATGAATTCAGAATGACAGAAAGAGAAGTTTTGGCGGTTAAACCTAAAATCCTTACGATTAACTCCTGGTTTTCTCAATTGTCTATTTGAGTTCTTACTAAATTATTAAATAAAATAAATGAAATAAATAAACTATGAAATTATTTCAATGGTTCTATTTTATCAAGTTTTTGATAATTTATCACCTGTTGCCATACCTTGCGTAGTTCTTCCTGATGAATCATCGCCCATTCTATTACCAGCCCCATAGCTCGTGGTGGCAAACGACCAGCCAAAATGGACAGTGTATCAATTTCGATCAATACTTCAAAATCACCATAAACGGCATGAAAATGAGGTGGTTGGTGTTCTCTATAAAATATGTAAATCACTATTCCGTAAAATCTACTTATTTCAGGCATATGATTCTATAAATTTAAGCCGCTGTAGTCTCAGCCTTGAAGATTGATTTGATATCTTTACCGGTTACTTCTGCGTATAGTGCATCTGGACATAAATCAATCCCACCGGGCCAGGCGACAGTATGAGTCTCATCATCAATGTAGACTGAATTGAAGTAGTTTATATCCTGCCATTGAGAAAAAACACCTTTTCCCACCATACTGGATAAATCAATCACACCTTCGGTGCCATCAGCAAATCTTATCCAAATTTTGTAGCCCAATAACGGGTTAACATCTACAATACGATGCATAATCACTCCTTATCATAGCTAATTATAACCCAAAATTTTGCTGTGTCAACAAAATAATGCTGAGGTAACAGAAAGGGAACAGGCACATTTTTTGAAGTAAATCCATCTGGACGATTATAATTAAGATTATGAAATGAATTTAGAAAAACACAAACGACATTTCGGATTGTAAATTGCGGATTTGAAAGGCGAGATTATGGAATTAATTCAGAATGAAGGTAATTTCTCCATTCGTCAATTCGGCAATTGCCGAATTGATAAATTGTCATACACAATGCTACATTTATTTATAACGGAGAGAGGTACAGGGGTTGACTTTGTGACAGTATGGGAGCGGGCTCAAATCTCTACATTCTGCAACAGACAATAGGCTTACTACAAAACCTTCCAATCTTTCCACCAGAATTTTTATTTTGATTAAATAACCCGCCATACAGTGTGGCGGGTTAGATTATTGTTGATTTAAATCGGGTCGTTGACTAAAATACGAAATTGAATATAATAGTATCAATGGTTGCGAAAATTTATATTGAAACTTTTGTTTTCGGTTTTCTCTATGATGAAAGTGAGGCTAACAGATACAAAAGAAAAATAACAGCAAAATTTTTTGAACAAATAAGAAAGGGATATTTCATGGTCTATATCAGTCCTATAACAATTGCTGAGCTTAATAGGACCAAGGAAATTACATTAAGAGAAAAATTTAAAGAACTTCTCAACGAAATTGATTTTGAATTTTTGGATATTGATGAGTGGAAAAAAAATGATTTTAATAACATTGTGACAAACCTTATAATTAGAAAGATTATTCCTGAAGACAAAAAAGATGATGCTGCTCATATCGCAATAGTAACCCTTACACCGGATATAGATTTTTTTGTAACCTGGAATTGCACCCATCTGGCAAATAAGAATGTTTTTCGGTGTGTTAAGGCAACATTACTTTCATTGGGTTTTGAGCCAAAATTTGATATGGCAACCCCTGAGGAGGTGATAAAATATGAATAAAATAAGGGATTGGCAGGAAGAAGTTTGGCGGATTAAAAAGGAAATTTCAGAAGAAACAAGAAATATGTCTACCGAAAAATATTGGGCATATATTAAAAGAATTGCTGATGATTTTTTAAAAGGTGTTGCCAAACCAAAACGAAAATTGATTAAGACTTAGTTATTATTCTTTTGGCATAAAAACCTGTCAGGAGGTGGGGGTCAAATCTCTACATTCTGCAGCAGACAATAGGTTCACCACAAAAACTTGCAATCCTTCCTCCATCAAAATTCCTGTCTCAATGATACGAAAATAAGACCTGCCCTGATGAAAATCAGTGTTTCTGCTCGAAATGTTGATATTCAAAGGGGAGCCAGACTTAAATTTTTACATTTTACAGAAGATGATAGACTAAATACAAAAACTTTCATTCATTCTTCTAAAATTTTCTCACATTTCGCGAGATATCTTAATTGAAATTCTGGCTCCCCATAAAATCCTTACGGATTAACTCCTCCTTTGGGAACAACATACCCCTTGACAAATTTCTTTTTGTGAATATACTTGCATCGTGGTTAAGAATTTATTAGATAAAAAACCAAGTGCCGATTGCTCGTTAAGGGCAACATCGGGTATTGATTGTCTTAACCACAACCACACAACATTTCACTTTCATCATTACTGGTATTGGCACTTCCGGGCCCAGTAAGGGTCAATAAATCCTTTTTGGTCCCGGAAGTGCAACTATCCTTTTATCTCACATAAAACCTATTTTTGAGAAAAAACCAAAAGAAGTTCTTAATAGCAATCAGCACATATTCTTAATAATTATGTGCAAATCTGTTCAGCAGAAAGGAGGTTTTAATTGAAGAGATTAAGAATAGCAATACCTAAAGGAAGTATCTATGAACAAGTGGTGAAGTTGTTTGTTGATGCAGGGATAAATATGGGAGCAAATGAACGCACATACAGGCCATTTGTGAGTGATCCAGAACTTGAGATCAAGATTTTGCGACCTCAGAATATTCCTGAATTGATTGAAATCGGTTCACATGATGCAGGATTTACAGGAAAAGACTGGATTGTTGAGTCCAATGCTGATGTTATTGAGATAATGGATCTTAGATTAGACCCGGTAAAAATTGTCTCTGCAATTCCCGAGAATACAAATATCACGAATCTGCGCAAAAAAGAGATAATCGTTGCCTCAGAATATGAACGATTGACCAGAGATTTCTTAGATAGAGAAGGATACAGATATAAATTCCTGCGTACCTATGGAGCGACTGAAGTTTTTCCACCTGAAGACGCCGATATGATTATTGATAATACCGCAACAGGAACAACCTTGAAAGAGCACAAATTGAGAATTCTGCAGGTAATTATGAAATCAACTACCAGATTTGTTGCGGGTAGAAAAACAATGAAAGATGGTTGGAAAAGAAACAAGATTGAAGAGCTCAAAATGCTCTTTCAGGCAGTGCTTGATGCGAGAGAAAGGGTGATGCTTGAAATGAATGTGCCAAGAGAGAAGTTTGATAGAATTGTAAAAATCTTGCCCTGTATGCGTTCACCAACAATTGCTCCATTATATGGTGAAAAAGGGTTTGCCGTGAAGATTGCAGTGAAAAAGAGTGAGGTTGTAAAATTGATTCCCCGATTGAAAAGACTTGGTGCTACTGACATCCTTGAATATGAGTTTAGAAAGGTTGTGGTATGATAAGGATCAAAAATTCAGTAATCCAGTTACCCGCCTATGAAGTCCCTCAGAAGGCAAAGATAAAATTGAATCAGAATGAATCTCCTTATGATATTCCATTGCAATATAAACGAGAAATTTTGCATTACCTGAAAAAATTGTCCTGGAATCGTTATCCCTCAGATAATGCCCATGAATTGAAAAGTCGTCTTGCGCGCTATACTGACCATTCTGAAGATGGTATCATGTTAGGCAATGGTTCAAATGAACTGATACTGACAATCTTACTTGCTACCTGTGACCGAGCAGATGATATTATGCTGGTAACACCGGGGTTCGCAATCTACCAGTATTTTGCAAAAATCTTGAACCTGCATGTTACTGAAATTCCTCTGCAAGAAGATTTTTCTTTTGATATTGATGCAATGGTCAGGCAATCACACAAATCAAAGGTAATTTTCTTTGCATCTCCAAACAATCCGACTGGGACAGTTATGGAAATATCAGCGATTGAACAAATTGCTAAAAAGAGCAGGGGGCTGGTTGTGGTAGATGAGGCATACCACGAGTTTCACAGGTTGAGTGCCCAGAGATTGATTGGTAGATACAAAAACCTTTTGATACTGCGCACATTTTCCAAAGCATTTGGACTGGCAGGCATAAGACTGGGTTATGTCTTGGGTAGCAGTAGTGTGATAAGGCAAGTTGGTAAGGCAAAACCTCCATTTTCGGTTGGAATATTTCAGCAGGTCGTTGCAAGGGTCATGCTTGAAAAAAAGAAATTTGTTCAAGAAACAGCGGCGAGAATTATCAAGGAAAGAGAAAGAATGTTTGAAAGATTGAATAATATTGCTGGAGTTAAGCCAATTCCATCACGGGCGAATTTCATATTATTTGGCCTGAATAGATTATCTGCTTCACAACTGTTTGAAAATCTTTACGCAAAGGGAATTCTTGTAAGGAGGTTCAACCACCCTTGCTTGAAAAATATGCTTCGGGTGACAGTTGGTACTGCAGAAAACAATCAACTGTTTTTAAGGAGTCTTCAGGGATGTATAAGAAATTTGGAGGTGACCAATGCGTAGTTCTGAAATAAGACGTAAAACAAAAGAGACTGATATAAAGATAAGATTAAAAATTGATGGCAGTGGAAAGAGTGATATAAAGTCTCCCTTGGGTTTTTTTAACCATATACTTGAGACTTTGACCAGGCATAGCAGATTTGATATTGTAGCAAGGATCAATGGCGACATTGAAGTTGACCAGCATCATCTGGTTGAGGATACAGGTTTCTGTCTCGGTCTTGTATTGAATAAGGCACTCGGTGAAAAAAAGGGCATAAATCGTGCAGGTTTTTTTATCCATCCAATGGATGAGGCATTGGCAATGGTTGCGATTGATATCTCTGGTAGACCCTTTTTGAAGTTTTCGGGTAATTTTAGAAGCGACAAAATTGGTGAATTAAAAACAGATGTGATACAGGATTTTTTTGTCGGATTTGCAAATGGATGCCAGTGCACAATGCACATTCAATTACTATGTGGAAGGTCTGACCACCACAAACTTGAGGTGATATTCAAGGCTTTTGCACGGGCATTGAATCAGGCATGTGGAATAAATAAAAAGATAAAAGATATTCCAAGCACAAAAGGGGTATTATGATTGGCATCATTGATTATGGGGCAGGCAATCTCCATTCTGTAAAGAACGCCTTTGATTACCTTAGAATCAAAAACCGTATCATAAAAATGCCGGAAGATTTGTCATCTGTTAAGAGAATCATCCTTCCCGGGGTTGGTGCCTTTGGATTTGCAATCAAAAGACTAAAAGAGACAGGTCTTTTTGATAAGATTGTAGATTGGCTCAGGGATGGCCGCCCATTCTTGGGAATCTGCCTTGGCCTCCAGTTGTTATTTGAATCAAGCGAAGAATCAGAAGGTATAAAAGGGTTTGGCATATTTAAAGGTAATATAAAAAAATTTCGCAAATACAAAATCCCACAGATTGGCTGGAATGGTGTTGAACCTGTTAAATCTTCCCCCCTTGTTGATTTCAGAAAAAAAACCTTTTTCTACTTTCTCCATGGATATTATGTGGATACACCAGAAAAGGATTTAATATTGGGAATGACTGAGTATGGAATGAAATATCCTTCAATCATAAACCGAGAAAATATCTATGGTGTCCAGTTCCATCCTGAGAAGAGTGGGGAAATGGGTTTGATATTATTAAGAAACTGGGTGGAAAGATGCTGACGATTAGAATAATTCCCTGTCTTGATGTTGACAAAGGTAAGGTTGTGAAAGGAATAAAATTTAAAAATTTGAAGACTGCAGGAGATCCGGTAGAACTTGCTAAATTCTACAATGAACAGGGTGCAGATGAATTGATATTCCTTGATGTGACTGCATCGGTTGAGAAGAGAAAGACTATGATAGATGTGGTAAAAAGAATTGCAAAGAATGTCTTTATACCATTCTGTGTTGGTGGTGGGATTAGAAATATAGATGATGTGCGCAGTCTATTAAATGCGGGCGCAGATAAAGTAGCGATATGCACAGCAGGGATAGAAAATCCTGATTTGATAAAAAAAGGTGCGGTTCTTTTTGGTTCGCAATGCATAGTTGTTTCAATAGATGCAAAAAGAGTAAAAGATAGATGGCATTGTTATACACATGGTGGAAGGTTTGATTCTAACATTGATGTGATTGAATGGGCTAAGGAGTGTGAGAAACTTGGTGCGGGTGAGATTTTATTAAATTCGATTGACCAGGATGGAACAGAAATGGGTTATGATATTGAACTGACAAGAAATGTTAGCTCAATTGTAAATATCCCGGTCATTGCCTCAGGTGGTGCAGGAAATTTAGACCAGGTCTATGAGGTGATAAAATATGGAAAAGCAGATGCTGTGCTATTGGCATCGGTTCTTCATTTTAAAAAATTTACAATCAAGGGCATTAAAAGATTTCTTTTGAAAAAAGGAGTGAATATAAGATGGTAATAAGTTCCATAGACTTAGTGGATGGGAAGGCAGTTCAATTAAAACAGGGCAGGGAAAAGGTCCTGGAATTTGATGATGCATCGAGTCTGGCAAAAGAATTCAATAAATATAATGAAATTGCAGTTATTGACCTTGATTCAGCAATGGAAAGGGGTGAGAATATGAATTTAATAAAAGAATTGCTTAAGGTGGCTGATTGCCGTGTTGGTGGTGGTATACGGACAATTGAAAAGGCAAAGGAATTGATCAGTTGTGGTGCGAATAAGATCATCATAGGTTCAATGGCATTTGAAGGGAAAATGGTTAACCATAGATTTCTCTCTGCCCTGAAAAATGAAATTGGACAGGAAAGGGTCATAATCGCACTTGATACATTCAATAACAGGGTCGTTGTCAGGGGATGGCAGGAGAATACCGATATTGAATTATTTGATATAATCAAGGAATTTGAACCATACACGAATGAGTTTCTCTTTACATTTGTAGAGAGGGAAGGAATGATGCAGGGGATTGATATTGAAAAGGCAAAGGCAATCCGTGAAAAGACTGATAAAAAAATAACTGTGGCAGGTGGAGTATCATCGCTAAATGAGGTAAAAATTCTTGCCCGGATGGATATTGATGTTCAGTTAGGAATGGCATTATATACTAAACGAATTTCTCTTGCTGATGCATTTATAGAATCACTGAACTGGAAAGGTGAATTGATACCAACGATTACCCAGGATATATCAGGTATTGTATTGATGCTTGCATATTCAAATAAGGAATCTTTAAGAAAGACATTTGAGACTAATAAGATGTGGTATTTTTCCAGAAGTAGAAAACAATTGTGGTTCAAAGGAAAGACATCGGGAAATTTCCAGGAATTGATCAAATTGAGGGCAGATTGTGATAGGGATGGAATACTTGCCCTGGTCAGACAGAATGGAGTTGCCTGTCATACGGGCAACCTTTCCTGTTTCAATATAAGGAGGTTGGTATGAGTGAAGAAAATAGAAAAATTGGGTATGCAATTAAAAAAATTATAGACAATCATTCGCTAAATGAAAAAGAGGCTTATGAAGTATGTATGGAGATAATGGAGGGAAATGCTACACCTGCTCAAATCGGCTCATTATTGACAGCATTAAGAATGAAGGGCGAGACGGTTGATGAAATAACCGGATTCTGCAGGGCAATGAGAGAAAAGATGATCTCAATAAAATGTGCGGTTGAACCTCTCATTGATACCTGTGGTACTGGTGGTGATGGAATGAATACATTTAATATTTCAACAACCTCTGCATTTATTGCTGCAGGCGCTGGCTGTTTTGTAGCAAAACATGGGAATAGGGCAGTTTCAAGCCTTTGTGGAAGTGCTGATCTGATCTCATCACTGGGTGTTAAACTTGATATCAATTATAAACTGGTGAAGGAGTGCATAGAAAAGATTGGGATTGGTTTCTTGTTTGCTCCGCTTTTCCACCCGGCAATGAAAAATGCAATTGGACCAAGAAAGGAGATTGGCATTAGAACAATTTTTAATATTCTTGGACCATTATGTAATCCTGCATTCGTTGAGTATCAGGTCGTTGGGGTCTGTAGAAAGGGATTGCTTGAAAAAATTGCCCAGACATTGATAAATCTTGGTGTCAGGCAGGCATTAATCGTATATGGTTGTGATGGGATTGATGAAATAACAACTACCGCCAGAACCTATGTGCTGGAGATAAAGGATAAGGATGAAGTAGAATATGAAATTTCACCAGAAGATTTTGGAATGAAAAGATGTAGTATGGAAGAATTAGTGGTTAAGAATGATAAGGAAAATCTTGATTCATTTATATCCATTTTAAAGGGTTGTCCGGGACCCAAGACAGATACTGCTTTGTTGAATGCTGGTGCTGCAATATATGTTGCAGGAAAGGCTAATACTATTAAACAGGGGGTGGAAATGGCGCGCGAATCAATCTTTTCTGGCTCAGCATTAAATAAACTTGAGGAATTTAGGAGGTTTGTGAATGAATATGCTAAAGGTGATAATTGAAGATACAAAAAATGAGATAGATAAAAAAAAGAGATTGAATCCAATTGAAAATTTGTTAAAAGTTGGTAACGAAAAAAGGCGGGATTTTAAAAATATTTTCAAAAGAGAGTCAATGGCACTCATTGCTGAAATAAAAAGGTCATCTCCATCTACCGGAACGATTATAAATGGATTGAATCCAGATAAGATTGCAACTATCTATGAAACATCTGGTGCTGATGGGATATCGGTAGTAACGAATGAAAGATTTTTCGATGGCAAAAATGAAGATATAAAGATTGTAAAAAAATCAACAATTCTGCCTGTATTAAGAAAAGACTTTGTCATTGATGAATATCAAATTTATGAATCTTATGGGATTGATGCAGATGCGATATTGCTCATAGCCTCTATATTGAGTCCTGGAAGATTGAAGGAATTTGTCAGACGCGCGCATAATCTTGGTATGACAACGATTGTTGAGGTTCATACAATCAATGATTTAAAAAAGGCATTAGATACAGATACAGAGATAATCGGTATTAATAATCGGAATCTAAATAATTTTGAGGTAAATATCAATGTTTCCCTGCATTTGGTACAGTTAGTCCCGGATGGATACTATACTGTGAGTGAAAGTGGTATTAGAAAAAAGGAAGATGTGAAACGGCTGAAGGACGCTGGTTTTGATGGCATCCTTGTGGGCACCTCAATATTAAAGGCAGATGATATGGCAGAAAAAATAAAGGAATTGAAATGGATAGACTAAAGTCTTTAAGAATGAAAATAAAAAAGATTGATCAAAAGATATTAAGCATGATCCAGAAACGAATGTTATTAAGTGGGGAGATTGGCAGGGAAAAGAAAAAAATGGGAATTGCACTCCAGGATTGGAGTGTAGAAAAGAGTGTGATTGAAAATGCGATTAGATATGCAAGAGATATTGGTATTGATGTAAATTTTGCACGGACGATTGTAACTGAAATCATTGAACAATCACGTATCCAGCAGGAGAGATTACATTATTCTGTATATTCTGGAAAAAGAGAAGATATACTCATTGTTGGAGGGCTTGGAGGAATGGGTAGATGGTTTGCTTATTTTCTGCAGAATCAAGGGCATAGGGTAGCAATAAATGACATAAAAAGAAAAAAACTTTCTGGGTTTAGGTATTATCAAAATCTAAGATCCGCATTAAAAGGTAAATCATTGGTGCTCATTGCCACACCATTGTCTGTTGTTCCCAGTATAATTGAGAATCTTACAGAATTGGATTGTAAGGCAGTTCTCTGTGATATTGCAAGTGTAAAAAGCCACATAATCCCCGCAATTAAGAATGCGATCCAGAAAAATATTAAAATTACAAGCATCCATCCGATGTTTGGTCCATCCTGTCGGACACTAAGTGATAAGGTGATCTATATCTGTGATTGTGGTTCTTATGAAGCGAATTATATGATAATGCAGATTTTCAAGAATACCGCAGCGAGGATTATTAACCTTTCATTTGATGAACACGACAGGCTCGTTTCTTATGTCCTTGGTCTTTCGCATTTTATAAATATCCTATTTATCAAAAATCTTATGGATAGTGGATATAAATTTAAAGATCTACAAAAAATTGCCAGTACAACATTCAATGCCCAGATGGAGACAACCAATAGTGTGATAAAAGAAAATCCAGAACTCTACTTTGAAATTCAATCACTAAATCCATATAATCTAAATTTATACAGAAATTTAAAAATCTGTATAGATTCTCTGGTAGAAATCGTGGAGAAGGAAAAAAGGGATAGATTTAAAGAAATTTTTCAAAAAGGGTGGGGGTGGCTTGATGAGTGTTAAAATAAAGATCTGCGGGATTACCAATCTTGAAGATGGTCTGGTCGCATCCAAACTTGGCGCAGACTCCCTCGGTTTTATCTTTGCCCCATCACCAAGAAATATTGAACCGGAAATGGTAAAAAACATCATCAAGAACTTGCCACCATTCATTACTACAGTTGGTGTATTTAAAGATGAAGCACTTGATGTGGTGAAAAAGATAATTCGTTTCACAGGAATTGATGTAATTCAACTACACGGTTCTGAACCACCTGAATACTGCAGGCGTATAAAGGGTGTCAGGATAATCAAAAGGATCAAGATTGATCATAATTCAAATTCTGATGATATTGTCAAGGAAATGGTTAGATATTCTGTTTCCGCATATCTATTTGACCCTGGGGACGGGAGTGGTAACATTTTTAATTGGAAGATAATAAAAGGAATAAAAGGGAGTATTATTGTAGGTGGTGGATTGAATCAGGATAATGTGAAAATAATGATTGAGTTATTAAAACCTTATGGAGTTGATGTATGTTCAGGCGTGGAGAAGTTTCCAGGTAAAAAAGACCCAGAAAAGGTCAAGGATTTTATAAAAGAGGTGAGACGATGTTCATTACAGGTGTGATTGGTTATCCATTGAAGACGACTTATTCTCCGTTGCTCCACAATAGTGCCTTTAAATCATTGAGTTTGAAAGGATACTATTTTCCATTATGCATTCCAGAAAGGGATTTTGAAATGATAATCAAAACCATCAAGAAAGTTAATTTTACAGGTTTTAATATAACGAATCCATATAAAACAAAGATACTGAGATACCTTGATGGTTTTAGTCCTGTTGTGAAGAAGATTGGTTCAGCAAATACAGTGCTCATAAAAAGACAGAAGTTATTTGGTGGGAATACAGATATTTATGGTTTTGATATCTCGCTTAAAGAGCACAATATCAATCTCAATGGAAAGAAAATCCTTTTGATTGGTGCGGGTGGGGTTGCCAGGGCAATTGCTTATGTGATTGGTCAAAAAGTGCCCGAATCTTTTTTCATTGCAAATCGGACAAAGGAAAAGGCACTGCTTCTGGCAAAAAAATATAATGCAAATGTGATAGATATGAGTGAACTTTCTGATGTTGTTAAACAATTTGATATAGTGATAAATGCAACATCAATTGATATTCATAATAAAATCATTCCGCACTTGAAATGTAATAGTGTATACTATGATACAAATTATCATTTTGATTTACCACAGAATGAGAACTTAAAAGTTATTAACGGGCTGAAAATGTTGATAATTCAGGCGGCATATTCATTCAGCATCTGGACCAAAAAGGCGCCGCCTGTAAACATAATGAAAAGAGCAATTAAGGGGGTGAAAATTGATTAGAATCTTATCCGGGGGTGAATCCCATGGATTGGGAGTGACCGTGATAATTGATGGAATTCCAGCAGGATTGAAGATAAAACCTGATTTTATCAATAGGGAATTAAAGAGACGGAAATCAGGTATGGGCAGGAGTGCAAGGATGAAAATGGAATGTGATAAAGTAGAAATCATTTCAGGTGTGAAAAATGGTATGACCATTGGTTCACCTATCACCCTTTTTATAAAAAATGCGGATTACCGAAAAAATGAATTTTTGGCTCTAAAAAGACAGGACAAAAAACTAACCATACCAAGACCCGGGCATGCAGACCTTTCTGGTCTATTGAAATTTGGTTTATCGGATATCCAGGATGTTATAGAGAGGGCGTCAGCAAGGGAGACTGTTTCAAGGGTTGCAGCAGGAGGAATCTTCAAAACATTTTTGAATGAATTTGATATTCATATCGGTTCAAGGGTAATATCAATAGGTCCTGCAAAGCAAAAGAAGAAGATGTTGAGTTTAGTAAAAAAAACAAAAAAGGTTGGTGAAACACTTGGTGGGATTGTTGAAGTATATGCTGATAATGTGTGCCCTGGATTGGGCAGTTTTACACAATTTGATAAGAGACTTGATGCATTGATTGGAATGGCAATGCTCTCAATACCATCGGTAAAAGGAATTGAGATCGGCGCGGCAATAAAGGGTTCTTTTATATTTGGCTCAAGATTTCACGACGAAATATTTTTTGATAGAGTCAAGGGTTTTTATAGAAAGACGAATAACGCAGGTGGTATTGAAGGTGGGGTGAGTAATGGAGAAAGGATTCTGATAAGGCTCTATGCAAAACCGATTCCCACTCTTCAAAATCCATTATATTCAGTTGACATTAAGACTAAAAAAAGGATTCTGGCACCGAAACCAAGGGCTGATGTGTGTGTGATAGAGTCTATTGGTGTCATTGGTGAGGCGATGCTTTCTTATGTCCTTACTAATGCCCTGTGTGAAAAATTTGGTTGTGATTGTATTGCTGATATAAAAAAGAATTATCGTTCTTATATAAAAAGGATCAAAAATGTCTGAGAATATGATTCTAATAGGATTTATGGGCACAGGAAAAGACACAATTGGGAGATTGCTCGCAGATAGATTAAATATGGGTTTTATCAGTACAGATGAAATGATTGAACTTGCTGAGCAAAAAACGATTAAAGAGATCTTTGAAGAGAATGGCGAAGATTGTTTCAGAAAAAAAGAAAAATGGGTGATCAAAGAGATAAAAAGATTAAAGAATGTTGTGATAGGGACGGGAGGCGGGATTGTGATTGATCCAGAAAACAGGACAAAGTTAAAGAAAATTGGAAGGGTGATTCATCTTTCAGCAAATCTTGATACCTTGAGAAAAAGGATTATTACGGAAGGAAAAAGGCCATTGATAAAAAGTATTGCAGATATTGATAGGTTGTACAGAAAAAGAAATGGAATTTATGATTTCGCACAGGTAAGGATTGATACTACAGATAAAAAACCAGATGGAGTAGTAAATGAAATTATTGACAGGCTAAATCTGAAAATAATCAGGCTTATTAAAAAAGAGGCAAAGGTCATAATAAAAACAAAGTCAAAAAATTATCCGGTGATAATCGGTTGTGATATCATAAACCGTATACCAGTTTCAAATAATAAGATTGTAATAATCACAAATCCCCTTGTTGGTGCACTTTACTTAAATAAAATCATAGGTCAACTCAAAAGAAGAAAGAATGAGATAGATTATTTTATTATACCTGATGGCGAAGAATTCAAAAATTTTGAGACTGTGAATAAGATATATGATTTTCTTTTTCGTATCAATTTTCAAAGAAGTAATTGCATCATAAGTCTTGGGGGTGGCGTCATAACTGATATCACCGGTTTTGTTGCATCTACATTCAAAAGGGGGTGTAGATTGATACATATTCCCACCACCTTACTCGGTCAGATTGATGCAGGAATTGGTGGTAAGACTGGTATTGATACTGTTTATGGCAAAAATATGCTTGGCACATTCTATCAACCCGAACTCGTTCTGTGTGATTTAAAAAAACTGCTTACACTTTCTGAAAATGAATTTACAAATGGCATTGCTGAGGTTATAAAATATGGTGTGATACGATCAAAAAGGTTGTTTAGAATTTTACAAAGAGAAAAGGAATCTTTAAAGAATCGCAATCTCCAGGTCCTTTTTGATATCGTAAAAGAATGTGTATCAATAAAAGGTTCAATAATAGATAAAGACGAGACTGAAGAAAAAGGGATAAGGGAGATTCTAAACTTTGGACATACAATTGGTCATACCATTGAAACAGTTACCAATTATAAAAACTATTCCCATGGTGAGGCGATATCAATGGGTACGGTTGAAGAAATGAATCTTTTTGGCAAAAGAGCAAGGGAGAGAGATGAAGTTATTAAATTATTAAAAGATTACAGCCTTCCAATCTCTGTGCCGTTCAGGATTAGAAAAAAAATAAAAAATTTTATCCTTCAGGATAAAAAAATAAAAGGAAAATATATAACAATCCCTGTTTTTGAAAGAATTGGCAGGGTGAGGATAAAGGAGGTTTCATGCAAAAGATTATTTTGATAAATGGTCCTAATTTGAATCTGTTGGGAAGAAGAAACCCATCAATCTACGGGCGGTTATCCCTTGAACAGATAAATAAGAAAATTCTTGATTATGCAAAGAAGAGAAAAATAAAAATTGATATATACCAGTCAAATTCTGAGGGAGAGATAATTACAATGATACAGAATGGAGGAAAATATGATGGACTCATCATAAATCCAGGTGCCTATACCCATTCATCAATTGGAATAAGGGATGCTATTGAGGGAACAGGTATAAGGGCAATAGAAGTCCATATCACCAATATCTACAGTCGCGAGCCATTCAGACACAAAAGTTTGATTGCACCAGTCTGTATTGGACAGATCACTGGATTGGGCTGGTATGGATATATTCTGGCGCTTGAGTTTTTTATTCAATCAGGAGAAAGAAATGTATCATCAGCCAGATAGAAGAGGTTATTTTGGAATGTTCGGGGGTAGATTTATACCTGAAACATTGATGCCAGCATTGGTTGAGCTTGAAGATGCCTATAGAAATCTAAAAGACAAAAGTGATTTTAAAAGAGAATTGGATTGCTATTTAAGAAATTATGCAGGTAGACCAACGCCATTATATTTTGCCCAGAATTTGACAAGGATGCTGGGTGGTGCGAGGATTTTTTTCAAACGGGAGGATCTCCTCCATGCCGGTGCCCACAAGATAAATAATACAATCGGACAGGTATTGCTGGCAAAGAAGATGGGTAAAAAAAGAATCATTGCAGAAACTGGTGCGGGTCAGCATGGTGTTGCCACTGCAACTGCCTGTGCCCTTTTTGGATTGGATTGTGTAGTCTATATGGGGAAAAAAGACATGGAAAGACAGAGAATGAATGTTCTGAGAATGCATCTTCTTGGTGCCCAGGTTAAGCCTGTTGATTCAGGAACCAAGACATTGAAGGATGCAATAAATGAGGCGATAAGGGATTGGGTTACAAATGTAAAAACGACTCATTATTGTATTGGCTCGGTTGTTGGTCCACACCCTTATCCAATGATGGTGCGTGATTTTCAATCGGTCATAGGAAAAGAGACAAAAATGCAGATAAAAAAAATTGTCGGCAGGTTACCTGACCTTCTCATTGCCTGCGTTGGTGGTGGTAGTAATGCAATCGGCTTTTTCTATCCATTTTTAAATACGGGTGTGAAAATGCTTGGTGTTGAGGCAGGTGGAAAAGGAATACATACAAAAAAACATTCAGCAACACTTTCTTATGGAAAGATAGGTGTTCTCCATGGTGCAATGAGTTTTGTACTTCAGAATCAGGATGGTCAGATAATGCCTACCCATTCAATTGCACCAGGACTTGATTATCCAGGTGTTGGTCCAGAGCACGCATTCTTGAAAAAAAATAAAAAAGTTTATTATACAATCTGTAAAGATGAACAGGCAATGGATTCATTCAAAATTTTGTCTGAGACCGAAGGGATAATCCCTGCCCTGGAGAGTGCCCATGCGGTCTATATCGCAATGAAAAAGGCAAAGAAAATGGGTCCGGAAAAGATCATAATTGTAAACCTTTCAGGAAGGGGTGATAAAGACCTTGATATTGTGGAGGGTTTGTTATGAACAGGATAAAAGAAATTTTTAAAACTCTTTCAGAAAAGAATGAATCTGCACTCATTACCTATCTCACTGCCGGCTATCCAACTCTTGAATCATCAATGGAATACATTGAAAGACTCTCCAGATATGCGGATATGATTGAGGTTGGAATCCCTTTTTCTGATCCAATCGCTGATGGTAAGATGGTTCAGTATGCTTCATATATTGCCTTAAAAAATGGTATAAAGATAGCTTCAATCTTAAAGGCACTTTCTTCAATAAGAATTGATAAGCCTGTTTTAATTATGTCATATCTAAATCCATTGCTCTGTTTCGGTATAAATAGTTTTTTAAAAGAGATTAGCAAGATTGGTGTTTCGGGTCTGATCATTCCTGACATTGTTGTTGAAGAGTCCAAAATGTTAAAAAGCATAGCAAACAGATATTCAATTGATTTGATCCAACTCATTGCGCCAACATCCAACAATAAAAGAATCAAATTGATCGGTGAATCATCAGATAGTTTTATCTATTGTATATCTGTTATCGGCACGACCGGTATGAGAAAAAAACTTCCTGATACACTCCCTTTGTTCATAAAAAAGGTGAAGTCGCTTGTGGATAAAAAAGTCGTTGTTGGGTTTGGTGTATCAAAAATAAATCAAATAAGAGATTTGAGCAGGATCGCGGATGGTGTGGTCATAGGCAGTCGTATAATTGAGGCAATCAGAAGACACGAAAATATTGATGGATTGATTAAAAGATTTAAAAAAGCAACCATCAGAAAATTGTTATGAAGATGAAAAATTGTTGGTGTTTTGATTCTCATCAGGATAAGTTTTAGGGATTTATTAAAGGAGGTTTTATGCTCGTTGTTATGCACAAGGATGCAACAAAAAAGCAGATAAAAGATGTTTGTAAATTAATAAAAGAGATGGGGCTTACTCCCCATCCAATAAAAGGCGCCCAGCGTGTGGCAATCGGCATAACCGGCAACAAAGAAATGATTGACACCCACAAAATTGAATCTCAAGATGGGGTGATAAATATCATTCATGTCACCCAGCCATACAAATTGACAAGCAGAGAGATGAAGCCCGATGATACAAAGATAAAAATTCGGGATGTAGTAATTGGTGATACAAAGGCAGTAATCATAGCTGGACCCTGCGCAGTTGAATCAGAGGACCAGACGTATAATATTGCCCGTGCCGTGAAATCATTGGGTGCGGATATACTTCGGGGTGGTGCATTCAAGCCCAGGACTTCACCATATTCATTCCAGGGAATGGGTGAGGAAGGTTTAAAAATACTTGCCAGGGCAGGCAGGGAAACAGGTCTACCAGTTGTATCTGAGGCAGTTGATACAGAAATATTCTCATTGGTTGAAGAATATGTTGATATAGTTCAGATCGGTGCAAGGAATATGCAGAACTATGCATTATTAAAAAGGGCTGGGAAGAGTAAAAAACCAATACTCTTGAAAAGAGGGATGGCTTCAACAATCCAGGAATTTCTGCTTGCTGCAGAATATATAATGTCGGAAGGAAATTATAATATAATTCTCTGTGAGCGTGGAATAAGGACATTCAGCGATTTTACAAGGTTTACACTTGATATAAGCAGTATCCCTGAACTCAAAAGAATTTCACACCTTCCTGTGATTGCTGACCCGAGTCATGCATCAGGAAAGAGGGATATGGTATTACCTCTTTCAAGGGCCGCGATTGCAGCAGGTGCAGATGGGGTAATGGTTGAGGTACATTGTAATCCGGATAAGGCACTATCTGATGGTCCGCAATCATTGACCATTCAAGGATTTGAAAAGTTGATAAGAGAATTAAAAATTATTGGTGAGGCGATAAATAGGAGAATTTAAAGGAGGTAAATAATGATAGTTACAATGTCAGCAGGAGCTAATAACGAAGATATAGAAAGGGTGAGAAAAAAGGTTGAAGAATTGGGATATGGCACAAAGATTTTTCTGGGTGAGAAAAAGACTGTTATTCACATAATTGGTGTTACAGATAGAGAAAAACTCGTCAAGACAGTTGAATCTCTACCCGGTGTTGAAAATCTAATACCCATATTAAGCCCTTTTAAACTGGCAAGCAGGGAATTTCACCTTGAGAATACGATTGTTTCAATAAATGGCAAGGTCATTGGTGACAAGAACATTGCAGTAATTGCTGGTCCATGTGCAGTAGAATCTGAAAAAATGATGCTTGAACTCGCTGATGCCCTGAAAAAAATGGGTGCGCAATTTCTACGAGGTGGTGCATATAAACCACGCAGTTCACCATATAGTTTTCAGGGACTTGGGGAAAAGGGACTGGAGATACTTGCCCGAGCCCGGGAAAGGACCGGTCTGTCAATTGTCACTGAAGTTCTATCTGAGATTGATGTTCCGCTTGTCTACAAATACGCTGATATACTCCAGATTGGTGCCAGAAATATGCAGAATTTTCCTTTATTAAAAACCGTAGGTAGATTCAATAAACCGGTTTTATTAAAAAGAGGAATGTCAGCAACAATTGAAGAATGGCTAATGGCAGCAGAATATGTTGTTTCTGAAGGAAATCAGAATGTAATACTGTGTGAACGGGGTATCAGAACTTTTGAAACCTATACAAGAAATACCCTGGATATCAGTGCGGTGCCTGTGGTAAAACGTTTCTCACATTTGCCCATAATTATTGATCCAAGCCACGCATCAGGTGATTGGCGTTATGTGAAAGCCCTCGCAATGGCAGGAATTGCTGCGGGTGCCGATGGAATAATTGTTGAGGTACATCCTGATCCAGTAAATGCCCTTTCTGATGGCAAACAATCCCTGAAACTTGAGACTTTTGAAGAGTTGATACAATGTATCAAGAAAATTGCAGAAGCAACAGGAAGGACACTATGAAGCGAAATATGCCCAGGGTCTATTTTCAGGGAACCAGAGGCGCATACAGTGAAGTCGCAGCACAGATCTTATTTGGAAAGGATATTGAATCTATTGGTGTGGCAAGATTTGAGGATACTGTAGATCAATTGGAGAACTGCCTGGATAATTATGCAATACTGCCCATTGAAAATTCCCTTATGGGTAGCATTCATAGAAATTACGATCTGTTACTGGCGAGCGAAGTCTGGATTGTGGCTGAAGTTGAAATGAGAATAACCTATAATCTTTTTGGACTCAGTTCAGAAGAAGATATTAGAGAAATCTGGGCGCATCCAGCAGCTCTGGAACAGTGTCGTGATTTTCTTGCTGAGCATATTGACCGCAAAATTGTCTCATTCTTTGATTCTGCAGGTGCTGCAGAGGTTGTTGTAAGAGAATGCAGAAAGGATGTTGGAATTATTGCTGGTCCGCAGGCAGGCTCAGTATATGGTTTGAATACCCTGAAAGAACAGATTGAAGACAATTCAATGAATTTTACGCGTTTTCTTGTACTCTCAAGAAAAAGGCAATTTTTTACTGGTCCTGAAATAAAATCCTCCCTGGTTTTTGGTGTCAAGAATGAACCAGGAGTTTTGTTCCGCTGTCTGAGCATATTTGCTTTACGCAATATTGATCTGCTCAAACTTGAATCCCGACCGATCATTGGGAAACCATGGGAGTATATCTTCTACATTGACTTCAAAGGTAGTGTTGAAGAAGAGAATTGCAAAAATGCGATTGAAACATTAGAAAGTGTAGCAATATATTTCAAATTTCTTGGCAGTTATCCGGTTGTGAGGGGGTATAAGTGAATTTGCTGGTGAGAAAATGTAGTAAGAGTGCAGGTGCAATTGCAGTTGGCGGAGATAAGTCAATCACACACCGCAGTTTGATCCTGGGAGCAATTGGTGAAGGCAGGACCATTATTTATAATTATTCACGGGCACAAGACTGTGTTTCGACATTAAGATGTTTACAAATGATGAATGTAGAGATTGCGGTCAATAAGAAAAACATTGTAGTAAATGGCAGAGGTTTGTATGGTCTTGATGAGCCCCAGGATGTACTTGACTGCGGCAACTCGGGAACAACAATGCGATTATTAAGCGGTTTACTTGCTGGTCAAAGATTTTTCTCAATACTGACGGGAGATGAATCTTTGAGAAAAAGGCCTATGAAAAGGATCATTGAACCATTGAGACAGATGGGGGCAAGGATTAACAGCAGAAAAGATGGTTATTCGCCACTCAGTATCAATGGTTTTCAATTGAAAGGCATAAGATATAGACTGCCTGTTGCCAGTGCTCAGGTCAAATCAGCGCTAATGCTCGCAGGGCTGTATGCGAATTCAAAGACCACAATTACTGAACCTGTACTGACACGTGACCATACGGAAAGAATCTTCAGATTTTTTGGTATAAAATTTTGTAAGTCAGGCAATGACATAACTGTGTTTCCAAATCAGCAATTCCGCGGGAGAACACTCATCATACCAAATGATATTTCTTCAGCTTCATTCTTCATAGTTCTGGGAATTTTGACTGCCAAAAATGGACTTGTTCTAAAGAATACAGGTATCAATCCTTTGCGCAATGGTATGATTGAAATACTCAAAGAAGCAGGTGCCAGGATTGAATTTGAGAATCACAGAAAGACCGGTGGAGAGCCAATAGCAGATATCGTTGTAAAAAAGTCGGAAATTTCACCTTTTCTGATTTCTGACAAAATGATTCCAAGATTGATTGATGAGATACCGGTGCTTGCGGTTCTGGCAACTCAATTGAACGGCAGATCAGTGATAAAAGATGCACAGGAACTGAGGGTCAAAGAGACTGATCGGATCACAGCGATCTCTACTGAATTAAAAAAATTAGGTGCGGATATAGTTGAGATTGAGGATGGTCTGATAATAAATGGACCAACAAGATTGAAGGGCACAGTATGCAATAGTCACAATGATCACAGAATTGCAATGGCATTAACAATTGCAGGATTGATTGCTGAAGGAAAAACAATAATTGAAAATGCAGAGTGCATCAGAATATCTTTTCCTGATTTTGTGGAGTTATTAAAAGAGGTCTGTTATGGAAGATGTATTCAAATCGCAGATTAAATGCGAATGCCCTGAATTTAAGGTTTCACCGGTCTTTGCATTTTCAACACTCTACAAGAATGAACCTTACGCATTTTTGTATGAATCACTTGAGCAAAATGGTAATCGGGGAAGGTTTTCTTTTATTGGTGCAGTGCCCAAGATTGTTTTTCAGGCAAAGAAAAATAAGATAAAACTATTCTACAAGGATAGGAAGGAATTGATAAATGACGATCCTTTTTTGATCCTACGCAAGCTGATCAATCCCGGTAGAAAATTTTCATCCTTTGCTCCTTTTTCCGGGGGTGCTGTTGGCTATGTGTCTTATGATGCAATCAGATATCTTGAGAAAATTCCGGATCATAATATTGATGAATTGAATATACCGGATGTTTTTTTTGTATTTCCTGAAGAGGTAATTGTCTTTGACCATAAATATAAAACAGCCCAGATTACTTTGTATAATAATGATAGACAACGTCTGAATGAGTTGGTGAGAGTTCTGTATCTGGATGAATGCATAAGATTTTCGCAAGACCGGCAACTCAATACAATAAGATATGAACCAAATTTGACTCCTTCACAATTTTTTAGAATGGTGAATAAGGCAAAACATTACATATTTGCTGGAGATATATTTCAGGTTGTTCTTTCTCAAAGATTTAAAGCAAAGATCAATGCTTCGCCTTTGAATATATATTCTGCACTGCGTCTGACCAATCCTTCACCATATATGTATTACTTGAAACTTGATGATATAACAATCATTGGTTCTTCGCCGGAAATCCTGGTCAAATTAAATAATGGAATTGCAATCTCCAGACCTCTTGCCGGGACAAGACCAAGGGGTAAGAATAAAATTGAAGATAAAAGACTGGAAAGAGAGTTGTTGAGAGATGAAAAAGAACTTGCTGAACACATCATGCTTGTGGATCTTGCAAGAAATGATTTGGGAAGGGTATGCAGATATGGAACCATAAAGCCAAATGCCCTTCTAAAAGTTGAACGGTATTCAAAGGTTATGCATATTGTTTCAAACATTGTTGGTGAATTGCGTAAAGATTGCGACGCAATTGACCTCTTTATCTCATCATTCCCTGCAGGTACAGTATCTGGTGCACCCAAAATCAGGGCAATGGAAATTATTGATGAATTAGAACCAATAAAGAGGGGTTTTTATGCCGGGGCAATTGGTTACTTTGATTTTGGAAGGAATATGGATTTTTGCATTGGTATCAGGACGATATTAATCAAAAATAATACCGCCTATATCCAGGGTGGTGCTGGTATAGTTGCAGATTCAATACCTGAGAAAGAATATCAGGAAACAATTAACAAGACAAAGGCGCTGAAATTGGCGCTGGAGATGGTATGATACTTTTGATTGACAACTATGATTCTTTTGTTTATAATCTTGTCCAGTATCTGGGAGCAATGGGTGAAGATTTGATTGTCTATCGCAATGATGAAATAACTATTAACAAGATAAAGAGATTGAATCCTGACTACATATTTATTTCGCCGGGTCCTAAAACACCTGATGATGCAGGTATGACCTGCCGCATCATTGAATATTTTGCGGATATGGTTCCAATCTTTGGGGTTTGTCTTGGGCACCAGGCAATTGCCCGTGTGTTCGGTGCAAAAATCAAAAGAGCGGAAAACATTGTGCATGGCAAGACTTCATTGATCTATCATAGTGGTGAGAAAATTTTCCAGGGTATCAAAAATCCATTTTCAGCAACCAGATATCATTCTCTCATTGTAGCAGGGGAAAATTTTCCGGATTGTCTTGAAATGACTGCCTGGACAGAGAATGGACTGATTATGGGTTTGAGACATCGGACATACGCCATTGAAGGGGTTCAATTCCATCCTGAATCTATTCTTACAAAACCGGGCAAAAATATTTTAAAAAACTTTCTGCGATGCTATGGAAAAGAAAAGATTATTCAATAGAGTTGTGGAGCAAGGTGTTAGCATTGCGCTTTTTAAAAAAATTATAATAAAGGAGGAACATTGCGCATCGTTGATTATGTAGAATTGAAAAAAGATTTTTATGAACATGAGGATACATTCAATTTGTATACCATAAACCGTGTGATTGATAATGTGAGAAAATATGGTGATCAGGCAATAAGAAGGTACACCCGGAGATTTGATAATGTTGTGCTTGATGATTTCAGAATTAAACCAGCAGAGATAAAAAGGGCTTATTTACTGACCAACCCTCATATCACAAAGGCAATTCAGCAAGCAATGTCCAATATTCGTAAATTTTCTTGTGTCCAATTGAATCAACTGAGGAATTTCAGACTTCACGTTTCACCAGGTGTAATGGCTGAGCAGAAAATTATACCGATCAATAGAATAGGGATCTATGTACCAGGTGGCAGATTTCCGCTTGTTTCCACGGTTTTGATGTGTGGGGTGCCGGCAAAGATTGCTGGTGTTAGAGAAATTGTTCTGTGCTCACCGCCTACATACAAGAATACAATTCATCCAGCAATCCTCGCTTCAGCAAAGATTGTGGGGATCAGTGAAATATACAAAATTGGCGGTGCCCAGGCAATCGCTGCACTTGCTTATGGCACTGAGACTATAACGCGGGTTGATAAGATTTTTGGTCCGGGTAATATCTATGTTACCACTGCCAAGAAATTGGTCTTTGGTGATGCAGGGATAGATTTTGTAGCAGGGCCAACTGAAATTCTGATCATTGCAGATCGATTTGCTGAACCAGATATAATTGCAGCAGATTTACTTGCCCAGGCAGAACATGATACAAATGCAATTCCGATATTGGTAACGAATTCCACTGTCCTGGCAGAAAGTGTGAAAAAAGAAGTTAAGAGACAATTGAAAGTATTGAAGACAAAATCAATTGCTCAGGAATCCTTAAAGAAGAATGGTTTGATAATCACCGTCAAGAATCTGAATCAGGCAATAGAGATTGCCAACAAAAAGGCACCAGAGCATCTGGAATTACAAGTGAAAAATCCACAAAGATATATAGGTAAATTTAAAAATTATGGTTCATTATTTATAGGAAGATATTCGGCTGAAGCCCTGGGAGACTATAGCAGTGGTCTGAATCATACTTTACCCACAAATGGTTCAGCACGATATACTGGAGGTTTGCATATAAAAGATTTTTTAAAAATTCAAACAATTCTTAAAGTGAATAAGAAGGGTCTAAAGGAGATTGGTCCTATTGCAGAACAACTTGCGCACACAGAAGGATTATGGGGTCATTTGAATTCAATCAGGATAAGAAGGGTCAGGTAATAATCAGATTCATTTCTTTTTGTCTTGTAACTCTCCTTTTAAGAAATCAACAAGCTTGTCAAAACCCTTGCCGGTCCTTGCGGAGACTTCAAATATTACTGCCTTAGGATTTTTAGTAAGTATGTTTTTTCTTGCTTTCTTTATTTTGAAATCTAAATGGGGTAAGAGGTCGACTTTGTTAATGATAACGACTTTCGCCAGATGAAAAAGCAATGGATACTTTATTGGCTTGTCTTCGCCTTCGGGCGCAGACAGAATTGCAATTTTGTAATCTTCACCGATTTCAAATTCTGCTGGACAAACGAGATTGCCTACATTTTCCACAAGGATCAGGTCATAGGGTTTTTTGATTTCTGGTAAAACCTGTGAAGTCATAAACGCATCAAGATGACACTCGGTCAGGGTATTTATCTGGATTGTATCAATCTTCAACTCGCTGAGCTTTTCGCTGTCAATTGAACCTCTGATATCACCTTCAATTACCAGTATTCTGTGTTGTGATTTCAGTTTTTTTACTATTTGTTCAATGACTGATGTCTTTCCCGATCCTGGTGAACCAATGATATTAAGCACCAGAGAATTTAATTTGTCAAAAAATTTTCTGTTCTGTTTTGCCCTTTCCTGATTTGATACCAGAACGGGTTTAAGAATATTTACTTTCATATTACTCCTTTCCTATTCACCCTCTATTGACTCTACATAGAATTCTCTGCCCGTTAGTATCTCTATGGATGTTTTTCCACAATTCGGACAGATGAATACCGGTTCTTCTATGTCTTCTTCTAAATTGCAATCAGCACATTTGATACGGATTGGTATCTCAAAAAAGTCAATCTTTGCGTTTTCGCATCTTGTGCCGTTTTTTAAATAATCAAAATAGAAATTTATTGCATCCGGAGAAAAACCTGTGAATTTTCCAAGTCTTAATTTTATTAACTTGACCCTGTTTATTTTATGCTTTTCTGCTTCTTGATTGCAGAGGTCAACGAGTGATTTGGTTACGCTATATTCATGCATTACTATCTAATAACTGCAAATTTGCAGATTCTCTTTCCTGATGTAGAGCTGACAAGGGCAAAATACAATCCACTTGAAGTATCATTTGGAATTCGCCAGAGGACTTCACCCAACGAGTTTGGTTTTAAATTCTTTGCTATTGACCTACCCGAAATAGAGTAGATATTGACTGATGCGCTGACAGGAATATTTTTTATCCGCAAGACCGAACCATGTACTACCGGGTTGGGATAGATCAAGATAGTGTCTAATGGCAGTGTGTCCTGTCTGGTTATTTCCAATTTGAGTAATCCTGTTTCCCCACCCAACCAGAAACAGGAACGGAGTGGATCATAGAAAAAACCCTGGACTTGAATTATCTCATTGCCCAGACTCAGAAACTCAATATTCACATTCAGGTCGTTAAACAGAAAACCTTTAAGGATTTTGTAGTGCGTATCATAATAATAGATTCCATTGGCAGCCATTATCCATACCCTGCCTTCGCCATCACTGAGAACATCGTAAACTCCTGCACTACCAAAGTCCTGCACACCTTCAAATGTATTGTTGCGAAAGATTGCCATACCGACATCATTTGCAATATAAAGGGTATTATCTTCATCAACCGTTATTCCTGAACAATAATGTGAGAGCAGACCATCGGATTTGCCATATTTCAGGTTTATGTCATCCCCGCGATCAAAGATTGTTCCTTTTGTATCAATCATTAATACACCACCGGCTGCGTCAAAGACCGTGCTCCACACCCTCAGGCTTGAATCTATTGCCAGTTCCACTTCAAAACCTGGTGTCCGGTCCCCGAGAAAATATACATTGCTCAATGATGAATCAATGACCCAGATCTTGTCTGATGGTCCGGCAAAGGATAGATACATATTGTTATGCAAATCAAATTTCATATCCCATATTGCAACGGCGCTGTCCATACCTTGATATTTTTGCCTTAAATAGTACCAGGTATTATTGTGGGGATCAAATGAACAGGCGATCAATGAATCTGTATAATGGAAAGCAAACCACACTTTTTTGTCAGGTGCAGTAACACAACGATGTATGTATTTTGTCGGAACCAATGAATCCTGGCAGAATGACCTCCATGTATTGTCGGTTGTTAGCCAGCTCACACCTCGTGATTCGTTTGTTCTCCTGCCATGACCCACAAAGATTCCATATTCATTTGCGGTTATGCTACATATATGATTTGAACCAAGACAGTTATCCTTTTTTAATCGCCAGCAATTGTTGCTGTGGTCATATACGCCGATGCCTTCCCCAAAATAATCAGATTCATAACGATTTCCCGAACCGAAAAACCATTGCCCGCTGAAGGTTTCAACATCGTTGATTTTTGTGAGATAAGGTATACTGTCTTTGACAATGGTCAGATTCCCCTGGAAAAAAATACCTATCTGGCGGACAGAATCAAGCGCAAGCAAAATAGAGTCACCTGCAGGTGCGATATCATTAATCTTATATCCGGATATCAAAGTATCAAAATAGTTGCCCGCGAATATGTTGAGTCCTGCATCAGTTGCAACAAAAATATCCGCACCGATGATTTCTATTTTCTTAATATTGTTGCTCAAAATTCCATTTTCCATGCCATAAATATCATAATTCTGGAAATCCCTTGTGAACCTGGTTATTTTTTGGTCGGTACCAATCCAGAAATCTGTATCAACAGCAATTGTTTGGATATTGTTAGAAGACAATCCCTGATAATCATATATCTTCAAGATTGCATCGTCTTGAAAATTATCAAGAGTCCCCTTTGTATCAATGACTAATAATCCATTTTCTGTGCCTACAAGGATTGTGTCATTTAAGCAAAAGATTGTGCTGATCCTTGTACAGGGCAGACATTCCAGGGGATAAATTTGAATATGATTGAATACCTGATTTATTTGAATTAGTCCTGCATCATTCCCTGCCCACAAATTTCCTGCGCTATCCATTGCAATACATTTCTGTCTGTTCAGGGTCAACCCATCAGTATTTGTCAGGACGCGGTATATATCTTTTTGATAGTTGTATGCAACAATTCCACCGTTTGTAGCACCGTAGACCATTGAGTCATTCGCTACAATAGAGTAATAGTAATTATGATTTGTGTAATAAGTAGGCTTTAATGAAAGAGAAAACAAAAACACTTCTATGAGCAAGATCATTTACAGAGCCATTTTCTGTTGAACACGGACATCAACCTTAGTTTCCATACAAGCCAGAATGCCTCCCAGATGATTCTCTTTGACATTTTTGATGTACCTGCCCTGCGTTCCACAAAGATTATGGGAATTTCTTTAATGGGTAATTTTGAACAGAATACACCAAAGACACTCTGGATTTGAAATCCGTACCCATCAACCCTGAATTTCTGCCAGTTCACATTCTGAAGCGCTCTACGGGAATAGCATTTGAATCCACTGGTGAGGTCTTTGACCGGAACACCAGTGACAAAACGGGCGAACATACAGGCAAAGAATGATAACAATAGTCGTTTCATTGGCCAGTTCACAACACTCACACCATTTATGTATCGGGAGCCAATGATCAAATCATATCTATCAAGGAATTCAATGAATCTGGGCAAGTCATTGGGGTCGTGGGAAAAGTCAGCATCCATTTCAAAAACAAAATCATAGCCGTGCTCAAGCGCATAGCCAAATCCTGTAACATAGGCGGTGCCAAGTCCCATTTTTTTAGGCCTTTTAAGGATGTGTATTCTGCTGTTGGTTTTCATCATACCTTCCACTATGCCTGCGGTATTATCTGAAGAGTTATCATCAATAATCAGAATTTCAAGTTGATTGGATACTGTTAGAACTTCTGTAATAATTCGTTCAATATTTACTGCTTCATTATAAGTAGGAATAATCACCAGCCCAGTTTTCATTATTTTCATTATACATAAAATCATCACAATGTCAACTTACAAAAATTGTTGACACGAGCAAAATTTTTGATATACTTAATATCTGGAAAAATATTATTTATATGAGCACTGACACGAAATATTTTTATCAAAACCAGGGGGCAAAATCCCCTGAAAAATCGTTATTTTGTGCTTTTTTTCCATTGGATTTCGCAAATAAAAAATATCTAATAGGGAGGTAGAGCAATGGGTAAAACTTTGGCAGAGAAGATCTTATCAGAAAAGAGCGGGCAGGATGCCTATGCAGGTCAGATAGTTATTGCCAATGTGGATGTTGCTGCATTCCAGGATGGAACCGGTCCCTTAGGTGTGCGTCAGATACAAAAACTGAAGGTTGCAAAGGTTCGCGCGCCAAAATCCATTGTGTTCATTGATCATGCTGCACCCTCACCCCGTAAAGAGTTATCCAATGATCATATGTTTTTGCGTGATTTCTGTTCTAAGTCAGGGGCAATTCTTTCTGATGTTGGAGATGGAGTAATCCATCAGCGACTTGTGGAATCTTTTGCCAAACCCGGCGATGTTGTTATTGGTGCTGATTCTCATTCCTGTACATCAGGTGCCCTGTGTGCCTTTGCCACAGGCATGGGTTCTACTGATGTGGCAATAGGAATGGCAATGGGTAAAACCTGGTTTAAGATTCCGGAAACATTCCGTATTGAAGTAAAGGGAAAATTTCCATCAGGAGTTGGTGCTAAGGATTTGATTCTCTATCTTATTGGAATGATTGGTGCTGATGGTGCAACCTATAAAGCCCTGGAATTTGGTGGTGAGGCAATTGATAGTATGTCTATGGAGTCAAGATTTACACTTTCTAATATGGCGGTTGAAGCCGGTGCCAAAACTGGTTTGATTGCCTCAGATTCAGTGACCAAAGAATATCTGAAAAAGCAGGGTAGACCAGGAGATTGGCGTGCATTGGCTCCTGATAAGGGTGCTGAATATGAAAGGGTTATTGAGATTGATGCAAACAAACTTGAACCACAGGTTGCATGCCCTCATACGGTTGACAATACAAAGTCGGTGACCGTATTGAAAGGAACAAAGGTGCATCAGGTCTTCATAGGAACTTGCACCAATGGTCGTATTGAAGATTTGAAAATTGCCGCTGAAATTTTGGAAAATAAGAAAATTGCTTCGCATGTGAGGATGATAATTGTCCCTGCGTCAAGGCAGGTATTTCTTGATGCGTTAAAACTTGGTTTGCTTGATGTATTTGTAAGGGCGGGCGGTATCATTCTTGGGCCTGGATGTGGTCCGTGTGTTGGTGTGCATGAAGGAATACTTGGTGATAATGAGGTGTGTCTATCTACTGCAAATCGCAATTTTAAGGGCAGAATGGGAAATCCAGAGGGTTTGATATACCTTGCCTCACCAGCTACAGCAGCCTATTCTGCAATAACGGGGTATATCAGTGACCCCAGAGAAATTATAAAGAAGACCAAAAAAACAACCAAAAGAAAGGGGTAATTTTATGGATATAATCAAAATCAAATTAAAGGAAAAGATTCCTTTGTGGAAAGAGGAGATAAAAAACCTTGTAAAAGAGAACGGGGATAAGGTTATTTCTGAGGTTACTGTGAACCAGGCTTATGGTGGTATGCGTGGAGTAAAAGCATTGATCTGTGATACATCTGAAGTTCCGCCGGATAAAGGCTTGATAATTAGAGAAATTCCGATTGCTCAGCTGAAAAACAAACTGCCCGAAGAGATTCTTTATCTCTTGATAATCGGGGATTTACCAGACAAAGAAGCGACTGAAATGGTAAAGAAAGATCTAAAAAAACGTGCCAAGGTTCCTGAATATGTCTGGGATACATTGAAGGCTTTGCCGAAAGATTCACATCCAATGGTTATGTTCAGTCTGGCAATTCTGGCACTGGAAAGGGAATCATTGTTCAGGAAGAAATATACTGAAGGAATGAAAAAAGAGGAATACTGGGAATGGACCTTAGAAGATTCCCTGAATCTAATTGCAAAACTTCCAGCAATTGCCGCAGGGATTTATAGAATGAGATTTAACAAAGGAAAATTGATTGAGTCAAATCCGGATCTTGACTGGGCCGGAGACTATGCCCATATGCTTGGCATTCCAGACCCTACTGGTGAATTCAAAAACCTGATGAGATTGTATATGGTCTTACATTCTGACCATGAAGGTGGAAACGTGAGTGCCCACACCTGTCACTGTGTTGGTTCTGCTCTATCAGATCCATACTATGCAGTATCAGCAGGTTTGAATGGTCTTGCTGGTCCATTACACGGTCTGGCAAATCAGGAATGTCTTGCCTGGGTCATCAAAGTCAGAGAAAAGTTTGGTGGTGTTCCAAGTGATCAGGACCTCAGACAATTTGCCTGGGATACACTGAATTCAGGGCAGGTGATTCCTGGTTATGGGCATGCGGTTTTGAGAATCACAGATCCGAGATTTGATGCCTTCCTTGAATTCGGGGCAAGGGCATGTCCGAAAGATGAGCTCTATCAAATTGTTGCTAAGGTCTTCAATATTGTCCCGGGTGTCTTGAAAGAGCAGGGAAAGGCAAAGGATCCCTGGCCCAATGTTGATGCTGCATCTGGTTGTCTTCTTTATCACTTTGGTGTAACCGAATTTGAGTATTATACAGTACTTTTTGGTGTATCAAGGGCAATGGGAATGTGTGCTCAACTGATTGTTAGTCGTGCCCTGGGCGAGGCAATTGAAAGACCAAAATCTGTGACTACGAAGTGGATAAAGGAAGCGGTCAAAAAAGCATAATGGAGGACATTATGACTCTGCAGGGAAAGGCTTGGAAATTTGGAGACGATATCTCAACCGATTTAATCTGTCCAGGACGATATTTCCATCTACGTTCAAATCTTGAGGAACTTGCCAAACATGTGCTTGAAGATGCTGACCCGCAGTTTGTTCAGAAAATGGCAAAAGGCGATTTTGTCGTTGCGGGCAATAATTTTGGTCTGGGCAGTTCAAGAGAACATGCGCCCACAATCATAAAAATAGCAGGTGTGAGTGCTGTTCTTGCCAAATCGTTTGCCCGTATATTCTATCGGAATGCGATAAATATTGGACTTCCGCTGGTTGAGTGCGATACTGACAAAATTGAGCAGGGTGATGAACTTGAAATTGACCTGGAATCAGGTCTGGTAAGGAATAAAACTAAAGGTGTTGAGCTAAAGGTCCATCCGTTACCAAAGGCAATGATTAATATTCTAAATGATGGTGGACTGTTAGCACATATTGAAAAACATGGAGATTTTAAATTGGATTAGAACAGGAGAAAAAAATGGCTAAGAAGAAAAAAATAAAAAAGACAAAAAAGAGACCCGTAGCCAAAAAGGTAAAAAAGCCTAAGCAAGCGAAAAAACCTGGATATCCAAAGCCAATAATGAAGGCAATGGAGCATTTTGGCGGAATCCTGGAAAGACAGATAAAACGGGTCCAAACAATAAAAAAGGCTGAAGATTGGATTGATTATTCAAAATTAAAACCTTTAATAATCGGTGTTATTGGTGGTGATGGTATTGGTCCATATATTACTGGAGAAGCACAGCGGGTATTAGAATATCTGTTGAAAGACGAAATTAAGAAAGGGAAGATTGAATTCCGGGTGATTGAGGGTTGCACAATTGAGCGCAGAGCTGAGGTGAAAAAGGCAATTCCTGATGAAGTGCTTGTGGAGATCAGAAAGTGCCCCGTACTACTCAAAGGTCCAACAACGACACCGAAAAAAGGTGATCCCTGGCCTAATATTGAGAGTGCCAATGTTGCTATCAGAAAAGAGCTTGACCTTTTTGCCAATGTCAGGCCTGTGCGGGTTCCATCCCAGGGTATTGACTGGATCTTTTTCCGTGAAAATACTGAGGATGTCTATGCACTCGGACCTTTTGGCATTGAGGTAACACCTGATCTGGCAATTGATTTTAAGATGATCACAAAACCTGGTAGCGAAAGAATTATCAGACTTGCCTTTGAGCACGCCAGAAGGAATAACAAGACAAGAGTTACTGCAGTAACCAAGGCAAATGTAGTAAAGACTACTGATGGATTATTCTTGAAGACATTCTATGAGATTGCCAAAGAATATCCGGGGATAAATGCGGATGATTGGTTTATTGATATTATGACCGCAAAACTGGTTGATTTGAAAAGGCGTACCGAATTTCAGGTTCTTGTGCTACCTAATCTTTATGGTGATATTCTTACAGATGAGGCAGCAGAATTCCAGGGTGGTGTAGGAACTGCAGGTAGTGCCAATATTGGAAAGCGATATGCAATGTTTGAAGCCATACATGGCAGTGCACCCAGAATGGTTACCGAGGGAAGAACGCAGTATGCTGATCCTTGTAGTGTGATCCGCGCAGGAGCAATGTTATTGAATCATATTGGCTATGTAGTGCTTGGCAAGAAATTAGAAATGGCACTTGATATCTGTGGTCAGTTTGAGAAGAAACTGATTATGACAGGCAGGGCAACCGGTGCTACTGGCAGAGATTTCTGCAATTACATTCTTGAGACGATTGAAGATCCGAACTTAGAAATTAGGTGGAATGAATACCAGAAGAAATAGTCAACAAATAAGGGGTTGAGATACTGGTCAGAAAGGCTGGATTCTCAGCCCCTTTCTATTTTGATTGAAAATATCTTTTCTTCACCGTATACCATAAGGTAGTGACTTCTCTGATTTCCTTTATCTTTTCAACGACTGCATCCCTGCCTTTTTGAATCAATCCATCAAGATCACTGAAATCTGCCCAGTGATGATTTGCCACATCAGGCTTGATAATACAGTCAGCAAGCTTCAAAATTCTCTGATCCAGATGGTATTTCATAAATGATAAAGCCCGCTGGCTTATGAAAAAACCAGTATTGGGCGCAGTATTGAATTTTGGTGTTTCACCAAGATAGACTGCAATGATATTTTTCGCACCGATACCAATCAATGGTTCAATTGGTATATTATTGATTGTTCCACCATCAACAAGAATATTTTCATTGTCATTCAGAGCAGGAAAAACACCAGGGATTGCACAACTTGCCCATACTGCTTTATATAACAATCCTGAAGAAAAGATAATTTCGTTTCCGGAGTTAATATCAAGACTGTTGCAGACAAATGGGATTTTCAAATCAGAAAATTTCTTATTGCCAAAAACCCGGATAAGCAATTTTTCAGTTGCTTCAATTTTGACAAGAGATTTCTTAAAAAATAGAGTTCCAAAGTAGTATTTTTCAAATAGTTTTTTCTTAAAAGTTTCAAGGGCACTTGCACCTGCAGTGTAAAATTTATCAAGTTCTAATTTTCTGAATTCCTCAGATTCAAGAATGCTGTGAGTTATTACTTTCAGATTACGGGCACTACCCTGCAGACAATATATGGCACCGATTATGGCACCGATTGATGTGCCTGCAACAAAATGGGGTTTTATTTTGTGTTCCTCAAGTGCTTCCAGCACGCCAATGTGTGCAAGTCCTTTTGCACCACCACCACCCAGGGCAATTCCAAGTTTCATAAGATATATTATAGAAATAGCCCCTGATGTCAATTGTCCAATGAGAGTGCTTGAATGTAATTAAGTCCCTTTACAAACCTGGAAAAACTAAATATAATGGTGCAAAGGAGAGCAAATGGCGAAAATGATTTTTCTCTGCAAAATGGCTATTTTACTACCAATTTTCTTTATTAACTGTCGTGAGAATCTGGAATATCCTGATATTGACCGGCATAGCAAGATTCCTAATGATATTTATAAGAGAACCCCTGCGACGGATTCATTTCCACCAATACTACATTCAAACGAATATGAAGAACCAGTTCCACTTGGGGCAGGGGTTAACACTGCGGGTGCTGAAGATTCACCGTTCATTCTGCCTGATGGTAAAACGCTCTATTTTGTCTTTGTTTCTGATGTCCGGTTGCCTGTTGAGAAACAACTTCTTGATTCGGTGTCGGGTGTCTGGGTTTCATACAAAATTGATGATGAATGGACTGATGCGGAAAGGGTTTGGTTGCAGGACCCTGGCAAATTGTCACTGGATGGTGCAGTATGTATTCAAAATGATGAAATGTGGTTTGCCTCAGCACGTGAAGGCTATACTGGAGTAAATATGTTCACCGCTGAATGGGTGGATGGAAAATGGAAGAACTGGAAATATGTGGGTGACCGGCTGATGAAAGAAATACAGATTGGTGAAGTCCATATTTTTGGTGACGATCTTTATTTCCATTCTTCAAGAGCCGGGGGACACGGTGGTCTTGATATATGGAAGACTACACGCAGTGGCGGTGCCTGGTCAGATCCTGTTAATATCAATGAAGTGAATTATGAACTTGATGATGTTCTACCTTTTATATCGGTCAATGGTAATGAACTGTGGTTTACAAGATCTTATAACGGAACACCTGCTGTATATCGTTCAAAGAAAGTCAGTGGTGCCTGGTCTACTCCAGAATTGATTGTTTCACAATTTGCCGGTGAACCGACACTTGATGCTGAGGGTAACCTTTATTTTGTCCATCACTTTTATGAAAATGGGCAAATGATAGAGGCCGATATTTACTGCGCGAAAAAGAAAAAAGAATAGATTGATTTAAATTTTGGATTTCTTTGATTTTAATTGCATCAACTGGCTAAAAGACATAAGATAATTGCTGTAGTAGATGGTTGACAGTCTGGATAACCTCGGATATAATGATTATGTTAATCAGGTAAGAGTAGATATAAGAATTGCCGGGATGATGGAATTGGTAGACGTAGCGGACTTAAAATCCGCTTCTCCGTAAGGGGAGTGCCGGTTCAAGTCCGGCTCCCGGCATTGCCACCAGTAAATAAATACAAAACATAAACAAATTCCAAATAAAAGGCAACTTTTTCATAAAAGTTGTAGGGCAAGGCTTTAGCCTTGCAAACAAAAGTATCAAATAAAAAGGGCTAAAGAAGGCTAAAGGGCAAATATATAAAGGGAAACGGTTTCGATAAACAGCCAGCGATGGACGAACACTTTTCTAAACCTTAATATTTGAAATTTCTACATTACAGTAGTTTTTTCTGTCTATATCTTGCAATTCTATTCAAGAGTGTCTTATAAGAAACCTTCAATCGCCGGGATGCCTCTGATTTATTCCACCCGGTCTCTTCAAGAATCTTTTTTATAAGTTGTGCCTCAGCCATCTCTCTCCCATAATTAGATGCAGATTTCAAATCCATAATTTCTGTTGAAATTTCCATTTGTTTTCTTGCCTGTAAAGGTAAGAGAATGTGTTCGGGATGTATTGTTTTTCCAGCCAGTATATTTGCCCGTTCAACAGTATTTTCCAGTTCTCTAATATTGCCGGGCCAGTCATATTCTTTGAGTTTTTGCAAAGCAGGCTCTGAAATGTTTTTATCAGATTTGAATTTTTTTAAGAAATGGTCAACCAGCAGCGGAATATCTCCTTTTCGTTCCCGCAGGGGTGGAATTGTGATTGGAAAAACGCTCAATCTATAATATAGGTCTTCGCGGAATTTCTTCTCGTTTACCAGGGTATTCAAATCTTTATTACTTGCTGCAATAATCCGCACATCTACTTTGATTGAAACAGTGCCACCAAGGCGCTCAAAGGTCTTTTCCTGCAGAACTCTTAGCAATTTCGCCTGCAGGTCAAGACCGAGATCTCCAATCTCATCAAGGAATATCGTTCCTTTATTGGCGAGCTCAAATTTTCCGATCTTTCTTGCTGCCGCACCGGTGAATGCACCTTTTTCAGAACCGAATAGTTCATTTTCAAGCAGTTCGCTGGGAATGGCAGCACAATTGATTGTGACGAACGGGTTTTCCTTCCTTGGTGATAGGGTATGGCAGGCATGGGCGAACAACTCTTTACCGGTTCCTGATTCGCCAAGAAGTAACACTGTCGTCTCAGTGGGTGCAACTTTCTGGAGCATTTGTACAGACTTTTTTATTGACTCGCTTGTACCTATAATTTCAGGAAAACCGCGAATACGTTGCACCATTTCTTTGAGCAGAATGTTTTCATAGTTGGCGCGGTGTTCTTGAATTATCTTGCGCACAGTCAGAATCAATTGGTCGATTTCAAAGGGTTTTGTCAGGAAATCACAGGCACCAATTTTCATTGCCTCAACTGCTCGCTCAACTGTCCCAAAGGCAGTCATTATGACGATTCTTGAGTCATTATCAATATTTTTTAGTTCACGGAGGACATCAATGCCGTCAATATCCGGTAGTCTCAAATCTAATAGAACCATATCAAATTTTTCGCGTTTGAAATTCTGAATTGCTTCTCTGCCAGTTTTTGCCAGCAGTGTAGTAAAGCCAGCATCATCAAGTGCAACTTTTAGTACTTCAGCGAAACTTGTTTTATCTTCAACAATCAGAATATCTGCCATTAAACCTTAAAATCCTGAACCATTTTTGACAATTTGTTTGTGATATTTAACAGTTCCTGGCTTGTGGCAGCAAATTCCTCAGTGGCTGCGGACTGTTCTTCCAGAGAAGCGAGGATCTGTTCCGCGGCAGTGGAATTTTCTTTTGATATGGTGAATGAATCTTCAATCTGTTTTAGCATGTTGTTGATTTCCTCCTCTTCTCTGGAAATGACATTTTTGATATTTTTTATTGCATTATTTAATTCTATTACTGCATTTGATATTGTTTTCAAAGAATCAGTGGTTGACTTCACTACCTGATTGCCGTCATTTATTGCCTTTCTGACTTCTTCGGAACTCTCAGCGACAGATTTAATGGAATCAATCATTTCTTTGACGATTTCACCGATCTCCATTGCTGAATTCTGCGTGTTGTCGGCAAGTTTTTTTATCTCGTCAGCAACTATGGAAAATCCCCTGCCAAATTCTCCTGCACGGGCAGCTTCAATTGATGCATTTAGCGATAGGATATTTATCTTTTCGGAAATCTTATTTATCGTCTCAATGATTTTTGTAATTGTGTTGGAAACATCATGTAGTTTAGTCATCAAACCAATCAGATATTCGTAGCGTGAGCCAATTATTTCAATATTCTTCATCACTGAATCGCTTTGATCTATGCCGCTACTTGCACTTGTTGAAAAATGTCCCGCATACTCTTCCACTTTTTTAACATTATCAACCACTGCAAAACTGATTTCACTCAGTGATTTTCCAAGAGATATTGATTTATCAAGTTCCTGATATTGACGATCAACCCCCTCGGTCATTTTCTGGGTTGTAGATACAATCTCTGATATTGCTGATGACAACTCATTTGAAGTTGAGGCAATTTGGGCACCGATATTGCTAAGGGTTTTGGATGTTTCTATTATCAATTTTATGATATTTGCCTCGGTTGTCAGAAGATTATTTATTGTCCTGCTAAGTAGCGATATTTCATCGGGTGAGGTCTTTTCTTCTTCAATACGGATTGTCAGATCACCTTTTTCTACATTTGCCAGGAGGCTTCTGAGCCGACGCAATCTGACAAGGTCGCGATCAAAGTCAATGATCAGTAAGAACGAAATAAATGTGAAAAACATAAGATTAACGAATTCCATACCAACATTCATTGAGGGATATATGGGATGTGTAATCAGTATCATCGCGCTGTAGGCGATATCTACAAGCACAACCGCATAAAGTCCATTTCTTATACCCAAAAGATATGCGGGATGTAACACAATATAGAAATATATCATAAAAAATGGTATTCTGATTAGAGGATTTATAAAAGCAAGGCATAGAGTTAAAACCAATGTGGTTATGGTAGTAATACTATACGGAATTACTGGTGAGTAAATATTCTTGCGTGTGAGATTGTAGATGATCAAGCCGAAGAAAAATACAATTGCGGTAAGAATTGGAATAAAATTGGGAACACTCAAAAACTTGAAAATCCAACCCAGTAAAAAGACTATCTCAATCAAAAGGCAAAACAGCATGGTTGCAATGCTGCCTCTTTTTGAATAATCTAATTCTTTTAAACGGATTTCTTTGCTGGTTTCCATTGTGACCTCCTGAAAATTTCCCGCGTCCTTTTCATCGCACAAAATTCTCCACACATTGTACAGGTCAAAGATGAACGGGAATGCTTGCGCATAAAAATTTTCTTTGCCTTAACTGGATCGATCAAGAGTTTTAACATTTTGTTCCAATCAAGGTTGTAGCGCGCACGTGAGACCAAAAGGTCTCGGTCTCGGGATTTTGAAATACCCTTACCTATATCTGCAGCATGGGCTGCAATCCGCAACGCAATAACCCCCTCACGTACTTCTTCAACGCTGGGTAGACCAAGATGTTCTGAAGGTGTAACATAGCATAGAAAGTCGGCGCCATAATAACCCGCGAGGGCGCCACCAATTGCTGCCACAATGTGGTCATAACCTGCCCCGATATCAGTGACCAGAGGACCAAGCACATAAAAAGGTGCACCATCACATATTGTTTTCTGTAATTTTATATTTGCCTCAATTTCATTGATCGGGATATGGCCCGGTCCTTCTACAATTACTGATACACCATACTTTCTTGCTTGCCTTACAAGATCGCCAATGACCACAAGTTCTTTTATCTGATACTCATCTGTAGCGTCGCTTATCGCACCGGGTCTTAAACCATCACCAAGGCTGAGTGTCGCCGAGTATTTTTTCGCTAACTTAAGCAGACGGTCATAATATTCATAAAGGGGATTTTCTTTATTATTTGCCTTCATCCATTCAATCATCATAGAACCGCCTCTGCTCACAACTCCACAGACCCTTCTCTTTTTTTCCATTCCTTTTATTGCTTCCTGTGTAACCCCACAGTGGACTGTTATAAAATCAACCCCATCCTCAAGGTGTTTCTCAATAGTTTCAAAGATTTCATTTACTGAAGATTTTGTAAAGGGCTTTTTCTTTTTGCGCATCTCAATTGCAACCTGATATATGGGTACAGTTCCTACCGCCTTTTCAGAGGCACTAACGATTTCTTTTCGGATTTTATCTATATCCCCGCCGGTTGATAGATCCATCACTGCATCTGCACCATTTTCAATTGCTACCCTCAATTTTCTTAATTCATATTTCAAACTGGCAAAGTCCGGAGAAGTGCCGATATTGGCATTTATCTTGGTTCTGCATCCCTTTCCAAGTAATAGCGGTCTTATGTTGTGGAGATGGCTTCTTACTAATACTGCGGTGCCATCCTTAAGGTTTCTGTTCAACTTCTCAGGTTCTATCCCTTCTTCTCTGGCAAGTTTATTTATTGAATTACTCATTTTGGATATTCTACATTGACACCAAGTGAAGTTTTGGGTGTGGCATAGGCAACGAATTTGAGAATAAAATTCATTGCCTTTTCTTCATCCGGTGCCTCAAAGATAAGCACAAAATCAGGTTTTCCAAAAAGGGATAAAAATTCTCTAACTTTTATATCCGTGGGTATATTCAGTCCCTTTATTGAATTTAGCAGTTCATCAGCACGACCCGGAATCACATCAAGTGTCGTGATAAAAGTCATTGTGCCTCCTCATAATTTATATTATACGCCAAAATAATATTTTGTCAAGAAATCGGAAACTATTGCCCTTACACTATATCCTGATATATTCTATATTTTTTGTATAATCTACCACCCATTTTTACTATTGTGTTATTTACTGAATAGTTATCTTCAAGGGTCCAGCTCAGTTCTCCACTGTTGTATCCGAGTTTCATCCCTGCCTTCAGGGTTTCAAGAACCATCAATCCTTCCAGCCCTAATTTTTGATATTCTTTCTTCACGCCCATAATCATTAACCGCGCTTCCTTAATTTTGTTTTTGTAATACAGAAATTTTAACATGCCTGGTAGATTCAAATTACCATTGAGTTTTTTGAGTATAAAATTGTAATTCGGTACAGTGAGGGAAACACCAACTGGCATATTATCAACTTCCACAATGATAACCAGTTCTGGCACAATTAGGTCTTTCAGAGTTTTTGCAATATGACTGAATTCAGCGTCGGTCATAGGCACAAAACCCCAGTTTCTACTCCACGCATCATTATAGACTTCTTTGATTTTCTTCACTTCGTTTGAGAATTCATCAATATTTACTGGTCTCACCTTCAAATCTCTAACCCTTTTGCGAATAATGGAGCACATTCTTTCTAATCTCTCAAATGGTGCGTTTTTTGCCTCAATATAAAATGCATATAAATCTTTTGCCTTGGTTAACCCGGCGGATGTAGCAAGTTCGTGGTAGTAGTCAAATGTATATGTCATCATTATCATTGGTTCCAAGAAATAACCTTCAAGGAGAAAGCCTACTTCTTCATTAGTTGAAGGATTGAAGGGTCCAACATATTTTGTCATCCCTTTTTCTTTATGAAAATTGCGTACTGCCCTGAATAATGCGACTGCTGCTTCAACATCATCTTCGCATTCAAAAAATCCGAAATAACCGGTTTTTTCATTCCAAAACTCAGTGAAATTGTAGTCAACGATTGCACAAATTCTTCCAACCATTTCCTTATCACGATACACAAGGAACATCTCACGCTCTGCATGCTCCCAGAATGGATATTTCTTCTTATCAAAAAGATTGTATACATCCCTTTTTAACGGAGGAACCCAGTAACGATTATTTTTGTATAAGCGATAAGGCAATTCTACAAATGCCTTTAATTCTTTTTCATCTTTAACAGGAATTACTTTAATCACTTCACCAGACCAAATTCTTTAGCACATCGGGCAAATACATCAAGGATAATTGAAATATCCTCATCAGTGTGGGTTGCCATATAACTCGTCCTTATTAATGCCCGACCCGGTGGTGTTGCCGGTGATATAACCGGATTGGCAAAGACACCATTTTTAAAAAGGCTTTTCCAGAAGGCAAAACACTTTTCATCTTCGCCGATGATGACCGGAATCACGGGGGTTGTGCTTTCACCGGTATCAAGCCCTATATCTTTAAATCCCTTTCTGACCTTTTCGGTTATCTCCCAGAGCCTTTTTCTACGGTCTGGTTCGCTCTTTATTATCTCCAGTGATTTTAACACACTGGCGACCATCGCCGGAGTCATACTGGCAGAAAATATCAATGCCCGTGCTGTATGGCGGATATGGGTTATTACATCCTTTTCAGAAACCACAAAACCACCAAGCGAGGCAAATGATTTGCTGAAAGTACCCATAATTATATCCACTTCATTTAATAGATTAAAATGTTCACACACACCACGGCCATTTTTGCCCAGAACACCTATGCCATGGGCATCATCTACAAGCAACCTTGCATTATATTTTTTCTTCAGTTTGACAACCTCAGGTAGATTTATTACATCTCCTTCCATGCTGAAGACTCCATCCACAACAATCAATTTTCCTTTGTTATGAGGAATTGACTTCAATATTCTTTCTAAATCCTCCATATCATTATGCTTAAATTTCTTCACATCAGCAAACGAAAGCCTGCATCCATCTATGATAGAAGCATGGTCCTGTCGGTCAATGATAATAACATCATCTTTACCTGCAATTGCAGAAATTATACCGAGATTTGTTTGAAATCCAGTGGAAAAAACAATGGCACCTTCTTTTTCAAAAAATTCAGTAAGTTCTTTTTCAAGTTTGACATGGAGATCAAGTGTACCATTCAGAAATCTTGATCCTGAACAAGTAGAACCATATTTCTTTATTGCTTCAATCGCTGCGTGCTTAAGCCGTTCATCTGAAGCCAATCCCAGGTATCCATTGGAACCAATCATTATATATTCCTTGCCTTTAATGATTACGCGATGGTCCTGGGCTGATTCAATGGGTGTGAAATAGGGATAAATATCAATGCTTTTTGCCCGTTGTACTGCTTCAACTGTTGCCCTGCATTTTTTGAATAAGTCCATTACTTGATTATAGCAATTTTAGGAACAAAGTCAATATCACAAAATATTTCTCAAAAACCACTTCAAATCAAATACGCTTTCAATGTCATTGCGATTAAGATATTTTATTACCTGACCATTTTTGGGGGCAATTGTTTTCAGATTTTGCTTTTCTTTCATTGCCTGAAATGAAAGTGTCTGTACCAGGTCGTACGCTGTTTTTCTGTTCATCCCTTTTTCAATCAATCTATTCATCAAGTTCTGTGATGCATAAAGACCAAGGCTGTTATTGATATTCTCCATCATCCGTTCAGGATAAACCCTTAGATTTTCTAAGACCCATAACATCTTTTTTGTTGTATAATGGACAATATGAAATGCATCAGGTATGATAATCCTCTCCACGGAAGAATTTGTCAAATCCCTTTCATGCCAGAGATTTATATTCTCAAATGCAGGGATCAAATATCCCCTGAGCACCTTTACAAGACCACACACCCTTTCACAGATGATGGGATTCTGTTTATGGGGCATTGCTGATGAACCTTTTTGGCCTTTTGTAAAGGGTTCACCAACTTCACCAATTTCTGAGCGCGAAAGATTTCTTATCTCAGTCGCAATCCTTTCTATTGCACATCCATATAATACAAGAACAGTCAAAAGATAGGCATGGCGGTCCCTGGGAATGACCTGGGTTGAAACTGGTTCAGGTTTCAATCCCAATTTTTTCATCACTCTTTTTTCAATATCAGGCGGAATTATTGTATAACTACCAACAGCCCCTGATAATTTACCATAAGAAATTTCTTTAAGTGCCTGATTTGTTCTATTCCTTGCCCTTAATACTTCCTGATACCAGGAATTTATTTTATATCCAAATGTGATGGGCTGGGCAAAAATTCCATGGGTCCTTCCTATTTGCGGGGTACTGTGATATTTAACTTCAAGCCTCTTTAAAATTTTTAATAGTTTTTCTATATCCTTCAGCACAATGTTAAGACCATCCCTCAATATCAATCCCCATGAAGTATCAACAAGGTCGTATGAAGTCATACCAAAATGGAGCCATCTTACTTCTTCTTTTCCAATCTTTTCCCTGATTGCCTCAAGAAAGGCAATAACATCGTGATTTGTTATCTTTTCTATCTCTTCAACCCGGGCTGGGTCTATCTTTATCTTTTCTAATCTTTTACTCAATCCTTTTGGAATGATTCCAAGTTCTTCCTGGACCTGGGCAACCGCCTTCTCAACAGAAACCCATACTTCCATCTTGTGCTCTTCGCTGAATATCTTTCTTATCTCTTCGGTTTCATACCTCTTTATCATAAAACAATTATATCCAGAAATTCTTTATTTTCAACAGAAATTTTTACATCCAGGGGGAATTTTGGAGTACAGCAGCCCATTCCTGAATTTCTTTCAGAATTGCTAATACATCTTATTTAAAAAATGCTATGCCTTCGCTGTGAAAAAAAGACCTCATGGAGTCAATTCGTAAGAATTTTAATTTTGACGAAGGACCAAAACCAGATAACGAAACGCCTTTTGCAACGGAATGAATGATAGATAAAATATTTTTACTTATTGTAATTCAATTGACCAAAATTATCTTTAAACTCTTCACCTGCTTCTCGTTCCGGATATGACAGAAATAAATTCCATTCGGTAGAAGAACATTCGCTTCATCACAGCCATCCCAGGTTATAACATATTCTCCAGATATTTTGAATTCATCAAGCAATCTTTTCACCAGCCTTCCGGCTTCGTCATATATATCTATTTTTACAATCCCTGGTTGAGATACATAATAATTGATATTGATTGATTTATTGAACGGATTTGGCTCAGGGATAAAATTTCTTGTTACATCTTTTCCTGAAAGGTCAAATTTTTGATTTATTGGAATCAAACGGACCGGCTCATTCGGCTTTAAACAGGCAATTGTGCGATTTGGAATTTCAACCCATTTCTGGCTCATTGTATCAAGCGGCTGTGAGGCAACGACCCAGAAATTTGAGATTATAGTATCAGGATAATAATATGCAGTTATCGCCCTTGGCTCTGACTTTGTGAAATTCAATGCCCACAAAGTATTGCCAGAAGACATTACAAAGTTTAGTTGAGCACTATTCATACCCAATGCTGAATCAAGTTTTGTGACCGCCATTTTTATACATTCTTCAATAGTAAGGTCAGGATATGTATCCATAACCTCAACAATGAGAATAGAAAATAGGTCAGAATCAAGATAATTTGGCGAATAATCAGGTGGATTCTGTTCAAGATAAAATGGATTTATATTTGCAATCAATCTGAGCAGGATATCAACATTGATCGTTCCATTATGGGCAAATAACATATCAACTCTTCTATTGATACATTTTCTTCTGAATGGATGTGGGTCAGGTATTCCGCCTGTTGGACCGCTTGAGCCCTTACGCACATGGGCAACTGCAGAATGTGTAACATTTCTGATTAACTCTTTAACTATTTCTGAATATCTCGGATCAAGCGGTGCAGAAGGTTCTCCACGACTGATAACAGGCAGGATTGTATCGCTCTGTGATTCAATGAAATATGCAATACCCCAGCCATCAGGATTATTACTCCCAAGTTTACACAATGAATCAAGGTGGGCTGTGATGATATTGTCTGTTCCTGAGAAATCTTCTGAAAAAATGATTCCCCAGAATCTGCATTCATGATTCTGCACTATATTTTCCCTGCAGGAGATAATGAATAATAAAATCAAAAGCAAATTAGTTAAATATGCAATATTCTTCTGGGACCGATCTTTCATATATGAATTATATTAATGGTTGGACTGATGTCAACGAGTGATTTTTCCTGATTCATCAGCTATTAAAAGGGCAAAGTTTTCTGAACTGTATTTGCCCAATTTATTGGCGTAAAAAGACGAACTTCCAATGAGTTAAACACCCCTATCTAATACAGGATTAATCTTGCTTTACGGGAATAAATTCTCTACCCCTTAAATTTCGTGAAAGGTGGAACGTGTAACGAGCATTAATTTCGGGGCAGACGTCCCCTGGCTATCTGTTATTTAACCTTTTAATCATTTAACCAATTGTCCTTCTGATCTGGAGTAGCGACTTCAGTCGCGTATTTATTGGATTAGTTTGTCTCCGATTCTCCGGGGCACCGAGGCTCCGATCGACCGATGACGAGCGGGCTGTGCACCCGTATAACGATAAACTTATTCAAAAAAATCTCAGTATTTTACTACGACCCTCACTAACCGCTCTGAACATTCTTCAATACACATAATATACATCCCTGCAGAAACTTCATTCCCATCTCTATCAGTCCCATCCCAGACGATGTGGTTAAGTGGTTGAAGGGTCAAATGATCAAATTGTCTCACCAACCTCCCGCTCACATCATAGATTTTTATTGAAAGAGAATTTTTACTATATTTGTAGAAAATATTTAATTTATTTTTGAATGGTGAGGGATAAATCCGAAGATCAGTGCTTAAAAAAATATTTTTAGAATAGAATTCCCTGATTCCAACCTGGTCAGGATAGGTTCTGACAAGATATGCATTGTTATCACCAGCACCATAAGAATTTGTCATACCGGCAATGATATAACCATGGTCCTGTGTTTTCTTTACGGAATAAGCACAATCTGTGCCCGGACCACCGTATATCAACATCCAGACATTGAGTCCTGATGTATCTGCCCTTACTACATATAGTTCATAGCTGAAATTGCCGCCGATTATATAATTCTTTTCCCCTATTTCCTGGACTGAATATGCAAAATCATCATTTAGACTGCCCTGGAATGTATGCCAGACCAGAGTGCCACGCTCATTATATCTTAGTAAACACCATTCATAACCTAAAAGAACAGAATAGGCAGTTCCACAAACGACATATCCAGAATCTGAAGTCTGTTGAACACAGAATCCTTTTTCGTCATCATTAGAACCATAGGTTGCTGACCATTCTTCATTACCTAAGGAGTCAATCTTTATGACATATACATCACTCTCTCCATTGCTGAAAGAATAAGTTGCCCCGGTTATTATAAAACCTTTATCATAAGTTGCATTAATACAAAAACCACAATCATCAAAAATTCCTCCATAGGTCTTTGACCATATAACCTCACCAATTGAATCAATCTTCATTACCAGGATATCAAGTCCACCAGCACCCATTGAATTTGTTGCTCCACATATTACATAGGAATTATTTCCAGCAGGTATAATGGAATATCCTGTTTCATCAAGTGAATCACCATAGACCTTTGTCCAGACTGAATCACCATTTTCATTCATTTTTATTAGAAAAATATCTTTACCACCCTGTCCATAAGAATCTGTTGCACCTGCAATAATATAGCCATTATCAATTGTTTGACAGAATGCATAACCATAATCATCATCTGTGCCACCATATGCCTTTGACCACTCAGGAAAACCGAGTGAGTCAACTTTCAAGACATATACATCATAATCCCCATTACCATATGAATTTGTTGAACCGACGGCAATAAATCCTTTATCCGCACATTCAAGGACTGCTTTTAAATAGTCTTCATCTTCTCCACCATATATCCTTCCCCATTTTATCTGAGGACTTTGTGTGATGAGAAAGCAGATGATAATAACAAACATAGGCGTATTTATATTTTATTGATTAGCACTTGATTGTCAAGATACATCAGTCCGCCACGCAACTTGGCGGCTGAAACCCCCCATACTCTATCTGCCTGAGGTTGTGCACTACCTTCAGGACACCGCCAAGTCCTGATGTATCTTGTGCCTTTATTTTTTCTATAATGAAAGTTTTCTTATTTGCAGTATAGGAATTATTGTAATTTCTATACTGCAAGATATGTTCACTTTACCCCTTGACTTTATTCTTTTTTTGATTATAATAGAGTATGATTTTGAATAAAAAACGATTTTGGTCGAAAAATCTAAAAGGTGGATTATATGGCGATTTCTAAGAAGACAATGCGGGATGCGATAGTTGATGCAGCCCGTTATATCTTTGCCAGATTCGGGTATCGCAAGGCAACAATGGATTCAATTGCCCGTGCTGCACGCAAGGGCAAAAGTTCGGTTTACTATTATTTTAAAAATAAAGAAGAGATCTTCCTCGCGGTGGTTGAAAAAGAGGCTGATATGGTCAAATCAGAGATCAAAAATGCACTGGCATCAGCAGAAGACCCAAAGGAAAAGCTCACAATCTATGTCCTCACAAGAATGAGGGTATTTCATCGCATCGCCCGATTTTATAGTTCTTTCCGTGAAGAATATTTTAAAGAATATGACTTTATTCAACGTTTCCGCGAAAGTTATGACCGCTATGAGACAAGACTGATTCTTGACATTCTGCGTGAAGGTATTAAAAAGGGTATCTTTACTATTCCGGACCCGGCGATGGCAGCTACTTACTTTGTTCATGCCTTGAAAGGATTTGAGTATCTCTGGGGTACCGAAGAGGATATTGGTAAGCTTGAGAAAAAGACCGAGGCAATGCTGGAAATGCTTTTTTGTGGTATCCTTAAAAAATGATAAAAAAATTTTTTTTCAATTTTTCGACCAAAAAACAAAAATGGTCAAAAATTCTATGAGAGGAGATTATGTCTTCAATTCAACACAAAATCGCTCAATTTGTCATTAAATTCAGGATTGTGATTATCCTGATTATCTTAATTCTCAGTTTATTCTTCGCATTTTTTTTAAGAAGGGTCGTGGTCAATGCGGATATGGCAAGTTATCTACCCAAATCTGACCCGGCGGTCAAGCTCCTTGATTATATCGGCGAAAAATATGGTGGTAATAGTCTGGGGATTGTAGTAATACAGGCTGAAGATGTATTCAATCTAAAGACCATAAAATCTATTGATAATTTGACCCGGCAATTCAAAAAGATTGAAGGAATTACCTATGTAACGAGTTTGACAAATATCCTTGATATTAAAAAGACTGAGGAAGGTCTTGAGATTGGAAAGTTAATAGACGAAGACAATATTCCAGACCAGAAAGGTCTAAATAAAATCAAAGATTATGCACTGAATAGAGCGATATACCGGAATCGTCTTGTTTCTGAAGATGGAAAGACTACTTTAATTATATGTCGTATTGACGGAGATAAATCAAAGGTTGCAAAGGATATTGAACGGGTTGTAAAGAATGCAAACTTGGAAGAAAAAACCTATTTTGCCGGACTACCCTTCCAGTTAAATACAGTGAATGATTTGATTATCAGAGACCTGAAAGTCTTAATGCCATTTGTGGCACTGATGATTCTAATAATCCTCTATCTTAGTTTCGGTTCTATACTGAATGTCATTCTTCCACTTATAAGCGTGGGAATCAGTACATTGTGGACGATCGGTTTTATGGCATTATTAAAGATTCCACTTACTGTCATAACCAATACAACTCCAGCAATACTTATGGCAGTTGGTAGTGCCTATGCAATCCATGTCATCTGCAAATCTTTTGAAGAGAAAGAAAATGATAGAAAACTCAGGATGCAAAATTCCCTTACCAGAGTAATCATACCGGTATTCCTTGCTGCCCTCACAACGATCATTGGTTTTATCTCTTTTATCTTTGGCTCTTATCTTGTGATGATCCAGCAGTTTGGAATCTTCACAGCATTTGGTATTTTCATTGCATTTATTATAAGCATCACACTCATACCGGCGATACTTGGAAGTATCAAATATAAAGAAAAAAATAAAAAGCAGAATCTTGAATTCGTAAATCTGTTAATGGAAAGACTGGGCAGGTGGGTGATAAATCATAAAAAAGTCGTGTGTATAATTGGCGCAATCATCGGACTTGGATTCTTGTCAGGCATTCCTTTTATTAAGACAAAGGTTGACTTTCTTGATTATTTTAAGCCCAAAAGTTCAATACGGATAACTGAAGGAATAATGGAAAAAAGTTTTGGTGGTTCAGTGCCGGTCCAGATTCTTGTTAAAGGTGATTTACAGGAGCCAGAGGTGCTCAATGCAATGAAGGATGTCCATAATTTTCTTGATACGCTTAGAGGTGTCCACCATCCACAATCAATTGTTGACCTGATTGAAGAAATGAATGATGCAATGGGTGAAGGAAAGAAGATTCCTGATACCAGAGAAAAGATAGGCAATCTCTATTTCTTGCTTGAAGGCGAAGGAACACTGGAGCAACTCATAAATGAAGATAAAACAGAAGGCATAATCCAGGCAATGACCCCTGGTGCATATAATAAAGAAAGCGAATTTGTTGTCAAAAAAATCCAGGAATATATAGAATCTATGAACAATCACATATATCAATTTGAGTTCACAGGTTCTCCACTTATCTATGAACATCTCAATAAGAGTCTGTTGAAAAGTCAGATATATAACCTTGTCATTGCAATCATAGCGATATTTATCTGCCTTATTTTTCTTACACACTCTGTGCAAAATAGTTTGATAGGTCTTATTCCGATATTTTTGAGTCTATCTGTGCTCTTTGGCTTTATGGGAATTTTTCACATTCCCCTTGATGTTGCAACTGTGCTTGTAGGAAGTATCTGTATCGGTATTGGCATTGACTACTCAATCCATTTCTTGAGTCGCTATTCCTGTGAACGAAAAGAGAATAGTCCAGAAAATGCAATCCGCAATACAATAAAACATACGGGAAGTGCGATTATGGTCAATGTCTTTACGGTGATGCTTGGCTTTCTTGTGCTTATTTTTTCAAACCTCGTTCCGATTATACGTTTTGGAATATTGTTAGGAATAACGATGTTGAGTTCAGGGTTTGGTGCGACCACGCTCGTGCCGGCAATAATTTTGATGAAAGAAAAAATAATAAATAAAAGGAGGCAAAAATGCTAAAAAACATAAAGATAATCAGGCTACTCTTATTATGCCTGATTTTGACATACTCTATCAATGCTGAAGAGAATCCAAATCCATCTGAGATTCTACTCAGGGTGGATGGAGTCTTTGCTGCACCTGAAGACCTTTCAGCATTGATGAAGATAAATATCATAAATAAAAATGGTGATGTGAAGAATCGGCGGGTCCAGATGTACCAGAAAGGGAGTAATAAAAGGCTTGTAAAGGTTATTGAACCTGCGGACCAGAAAGGCATTGGATTTCTCTCTTTACCTGATGATATAATCTATGTCTATTTACCCGCATACAAAAAAACACGAAGAATTGCTGCACATGTGAAGAATCAAAAATTCGTCGGCACTGATTTTACATATGAAGACCTTGAGGCAAAGAAATATTCTGACAAATGGAAACCGCAATCTCTTAAAAACGAAAGAGATTTGTATATCCTTGAACTCATTCCCAAACCTATTGTTGTATCAGAATATGCAAAAGTGAATCTCTATGTGCGGAAGAGTGATTATTTTCCAATAAAGGCAGAGTATTTCAATAAAAAAGGTGAAATGATAAAGATAATGGAGATTCCAAAGACTGAGAAGATAAAAGAATATCTCATACCAAAGACCTATTTAATGCAAGATTTGCGTAGCGGAAATAAAACTGAAATGGTGATGGAAGAGATTAAACTTGATATCGGACTTGCTGATGATATATTCACGGAAAGGAATCTCAGCAAATAAGGAGACAAAAATGAAGATAATAAAAACCGCCATAATATTTTTTGTGTTTAAATTCAGTTTCTGTCTTGATTGGTCTGGATATTTTTCTACAGACCACAGGGTCTTGATAAAGGATGATTATCCGCTTTCTTTTGAAGAGTACCGGCTAAACTTGAATCCTCAAGAGACGATAAACGATAATATCAAATTCTACAGCGAAATCTGGCTTCGCTCTTTTGGATTACCAGAGATTAAAGAACTTTCTGACCTTTTTTCAAAAGAAAATCTCACACCCTTTGACCTTGATATCAGGGAGGCATATATTGACATTTTGAAATTTCCGATAAAAAATGTTGATATCAGGATTGGAAGACAGCGGGTCGCCTGGGGAGCTGCGGATAAGATAAATCCCACGGATAACATAAATCCCCTTGACCTTGAAGATATCTGGGATTTTGGCAGGCATCTTGGTTCAAATGGAATTAAAGTTGATGGATATATCAAAGATTTCAATCTGTCTTATGTCTTCATTCCGCATTTCACACCTGCATTATTATCGGAGAATTCTATATACACAAACTATTCAAATATAACCCTGGCACCAGAAATCAATCCCGTTAATATTACTAACTCAATCTCCATCCCGGATTATAATCTAAAAAATTCCATACAGGGAATGCGTCTAAAAAAGAATATCTTTGACTTTGATCTTTCATTGAGTTATGTCTATGGAAGGGATGGTATCCCGATCCTGAAGAAAACGACCATAATCCCTTTGAATATGTTTGGTGATGTTGATATCCATAATGAACTCACCTATCCAAAGATGCAGATATTCGGTATGGATTTTGCCGGTGCAATAGGTGATATTGGAATATGGGGAGAAGGCGCATTATTTCTACCTGAAAGTGTCCACTACATCATTGATTTGTCACAACTCGGAATGGGGGTGATTGATTCAGTGATTCTAAAAAAAGACCCCTATGTAAAATTTGTGATTGGAACTGACTACACATTTAAAAATGGAATTTACATAAATCTCCAGTATGCCCATGGATTTTTCCAGGAAAGAAACAATGAGATTGAAGACTATATACTAACAGGATTGGAATGGAAACTTTTTGAAGAAAGATTGAAATTGATGCCTTTAAGTGGTGGTATGGAGATAAAAGATTTTTCTGATTTCAAAAACAATTATGCAGTTGTCTATGCCCCGGAGATTTCCTATAAACCATTTGAGAATTGCGAACTTTGCCTCGGGCTCCGTGTGATAGAAGGGAAGGAAACAACAAACTTCGGGAGATTAAAGAATAATGACGAAGTCTTCCTTAAGGTAAAATATAGTTTCTAAAAAGGAAATTTTTAGGTCACCATAATTCTCATTTTCGCAGAAATACTTGACCGAATTTATTGAATATGTATAATGAATTGGTATGCCAGATATTGTCTGCGTCGCTAAAAAAGGAAAGGAAAACACGGGTGCGATTTATCGCACAAATGGAATTTCAATCTATGGGTTCTATAACCTGCTTACCACAGAATTGTAGTTGCCCGATTTATCGGGTTATGACAATAGATACTGTATCATTGGCTAAAAAATCGGAAAAGTGGGAGATGTTATGATTAAAATCGGCTGCTGTGGTTTTCCTGTGGCACGTGCAAAATACTACAAAAATTTTGCTGTTATTGAAGTGCAATTGACATTCTATGATTTTGTAAATCCTGAGACCCTGAAAAAATGGCGAAATGAAGCGCCCAAAGATTTTGAATTTGTCTTAAAGGCATTACAATTCATCACCCATCCAGCGAATTCACCAACATATAGAAGGGCTAAACATTTAGAGAATTTAAGACTTGAAAATCTCGGTAATTTTCAACCGACAAAAGATGTCTTTGAATGTTTTAAGATATTAGCCGAATATGCAGAAATCCTTAAAACAAAGATTATAATGTTCCAATCGCCACCGAGTTTCAGCCCTGAAAAAGAAAATATAAAAAATATGGAAAACTTTTTTAATAGAATAGATAGAAAGAATTTTATTTTTGGCTGGGAGCCAAGGGGAAAATGGCAACCAGAGGTAATCAAACAGGTTTGCGAGAAACTTGATTTGATTGATGTCGTTGACCCATTTTTGAGAGAACCAACATACGGCAAAATATTTTATTATCGCCTTCATGGTGGCAAAGGTTATAAACATAAATTTACTGATGAAGAATTAAAGAAATTGGCAGAAAAAACAAGAAATAGAAATGGCTATGTGATGTTCAACAACATTACAATGTTTGAAGATGGACAGAGATTTAAACAGATACTGAAATAATGTTGAGCAAGGCTTCAGCCTTGCAATTTCAAATTTAGATATTCGTATTTCGGATTTTTCTGATCTGTCCAACCTGTCCGATTAATGGTCAGAAAAGATTATGTGGAAGAAGTAAAAGAGATTCTGAAAGGTCTTGATTTTACTTTGAATCAGCCGGATGATTCTAATTGTTCTTTATAGCATTGTCGCAGGCTTTACTGGGTTAGGTTAGGGATTTTAATGCCGTTAGAAGGAGCAGGGAATTTATTCCCGTCCAATTTATAATCTTTGAAAAAGTAGAGATTTATGAAAAACATATTGACTTCTCTGATAAAATTTGTAGAATATAGTTGATGAAAAACAAGGGATATTCGCTAACAAATTTACCAAAAATATCAGAAATTTTGTTTCCCAAAAACTACAAACTTCTACCCAATACCTCCGAAGTCTTTGAATTTGAATTTGCTTTCTATGAATATAAATTCCTTACCAAAGATGAGATAATTCGAAGAGGAGCATTTTTCAAAAGTGTTGAGGGAATTTCTACATACCATTATATAATTTGCTCAAATAATAGTTCTCTTGTATGGGAAGGAAGGTCAGAAATAACTAAGTCATACTTCAAAGAAGGGAACTTTTCTACAGGTTATGCCACACATGGACTTTTCCCTTATAGAGGAAAATTTCATCCACAATTGATAAAAGGCATATTGAATATTCTGAGGATTCAACCCGGAGATGTTGTTCTTGACCCTATGTGCGGAAGCGGAACCCTGAATGTGGAAGCAAGCATAATAGGTATTGATTCAATTGGTATTGAGAAAAGCCCATTTTGTGTATTAATGAGCAAAGTAAAGCATGAAGCATTAAAAGTAGACAGTACCATATTATCGTCAATACTTAGAGGTGTGCACAAAAATTACAAAACTCTAATAAGTAGTAAGAAGTTGCCTACGGATTTTTCATATCATGATGGATTCAAACCAGAAAAGGCAATAACACTACTTGCCTTCCTGGATGCTATGGGCTATGCAAGAAGATGTTCAAAAAGTATAGA
>JBNAVN010000010.1:0-59340 GCA_049700315.1 bacterium | reverse complement strand
TCGGTTGCCTTATAATCCCTTGCTTCCAGTTGCACAAAATAGACACCAGAAGGCAGTGTACGACCGGCGTTGTCTTTCGTATCCCAGACAACGCAGTCTGATTGTCTTATTCCGCCATTTTGCGTGGCGGACTCATAGCCCCATTGTTTCACTAATCTCCCCGTCACGTCATAAATCTTTATACAAGACGAACTGAAGTACGAAATATCAGGTAAAGTTCCATTTGTCTTTGCGCATTCATTGGCCGGCGATTTATATGTGATAACCAATCTGTCGGTAAATGGATTTGGGTAAATCTCTAGATTTGAGAATCTGCCTACTATCTTTGTATTTTGATTTTCTCCGACGCTCACCGGGGAAAAGACAATCTTTCCAAAAATTCTCATTGTGTTAGCTGGACGATTGTTGATTGAATCCACAAATCCTGTGGAGGTAATGAGCGCCAGATTTATCTGTCCAGACTTCACAGCAGGACATAATTCATTCCCTGGCTTGGACGTCACGAAGGTTGAATCTGCTGTACCAAGTGTATCTAGCCATGCGCCATAAATGTCATAAGGGAAAGGGGAGCTACCTCCTCGGGCATCTTCCCATACAACGACATAGTATGTCCCATCGAAGTCAATCCTTGGGCTATATTGGATGTTTGGACCCGTTGAGATAGCGATGCCCTGGGTATCGATAACTACCCCTGAAGGAGAAACCCTTGTGCCATAAATGTCGCTGTATTACCCTACCACAATCCAACAATATTTCTCTCAAAATCTACACGATTGATGGCAGGCTGATAAAAGTAATTGATGCTGGATACAGGAATGAAGGAATACATACAATAAATTACCCATTCAAGGAATTGAGCACAGGAATTTATTTGATTTTTCTTGAAAACGGAAAAATGGATTTGAACAGGGCATTCATTATTGTAAGGTGAAAAAATTAGAATATGACTTGATTTTAGCTTTAATATAGTTATAATAATAAATGGAGAAAAAATGGTAAATTTTATGCTAATTACTTTTTTATTTAGCGGAATTACCGGCAAGATTCAAGGTGTAGTAAAGGATGAAGATACAAAAGAACCTATACCACTTGCTGATGTCATAATCCTGAATACCGAGATGGGTTCGGCAACCGATGATAATGGTAATTTTTATATACTGAATGTGCCTTCAGGGAAATATACAATTGAGGTCTCCTGCCTTGGTTATCAGACCAAAAGAATAGAAAATGTTGTAGTTGAGGTTGACCAGACAACGCGGTTAAATATTACACTAAAACAGACCGCAATAGAAATTGCACCGGTCACGGTCTATGGTGAAACACCGACAATAAAAAAGGATTATGTTGCGACCACCCAGATTGTGCGTAAGGCAGAGATCACAACCCTGCCTGTAGACTACACACCAGCAATCATTACCTTCCAAGCTGCAGTTGCCAGGACCGATACTGCATTACATGTGCGCGGTGGCAGGGCAACCGAAGTCCAATATATGATAGATAATGTTTCCATCATTGACCCCCAGACCGGAGATGTAGCGATAGAAATTTCTAAGGGCATCGTTGACGAGGTGATATTTTTACCTGGTGGTTTTGATGCGGAATATGGAAGGGCGATGTCCGGTATTATAAATCTGATCTCAGAAAGACCCCAGAAAAAATTACAGGGTAAAACATATGCCAAGACCGAAGAGATAATGCCTTTTTATTATGATTTCGGCTATAAAAGCTACCAATCCACGATTCATTTACCCGCAACAAATAGTTTACAGGGACTTGCATCTATAGATATAATGAAAACTGATGATTGGGACCCAAGATTATATATTTTACCCCATAAACAAAGGAACGATTATTCTCTTTATAGCAAATGGCTATTTAGCCCTTCTGGCAAATTGAAATTCAGTCTGAGTGGTGCAAAATCAAGGAGCCAGTTTGACCGATATTCAGGTCCTGATCCATTCTTTAAATTCTATCTTGACCATTACCGTTCTGATATGCACAAAGGTGATTTAGTAGCATTAAATATAAATTATCTTCCGGACAATAAAAAATTATTAAATCTTACGGTGAGCAGATTATTTAACGAGAAGATTTATGGTGTAAGGGAACCCGGTACATATGGTATCTTTGATGATTTCAAATTCCGAGACTACAGAACACTGAGATGGCCCAGGGCGAGCAATCGCAACCCATTTGGGGTTATTTATTATAAGGTCATCAGCGAAGGCGATTATCCCCAGTACCAGGAAAAATCTTCAGAAATTTACAACATTAACCTGAGGTCAAGTCTCCAGTTACATCAATACCACGAAGTGAAAGTGGGTGCTGAATACATTTATCAAACCCTTGATAATTTTACATATTTTGTTTGCACCGATACACTCAATCCGATTGCTGATATATATACACACCAGCCAAAAGAATATTCTATCTATGTGCAGGATAATATTGATGTTAAAGGATTTTATGCGAAATTGGGTGCACGTTATGATTATTTTGCTGTTGATATTGAAGGTGCAAAACCACAAATCAATATATCACCAAGGATAGGTTGCTCTTTTATGGTGACAGAAAAATTTCTTTTCCGCGCCAATATTGGAAGGTATGTCCAGCCCCCACTCTATGATTATGTTTACTCAATTTACGAACTCCTGCCTTTAGCATCTCAATACTACAATTTTATTTCCATCGTCGGCAATCCAGAATTGACTCCGGAAAAAACCCTGAGTTATGAGATTGGATTTCAGGGTTTGATAAAAGAAAATTTGACCGGCACAATGAATTTTTTTTATAAAGATGTTTCCGACCTTACCGGCACAAGATATGTTGTGTCATTACCATCAGGATATTTCCAGTATTATAATGTAGAGTATGCGAATATCAAAGGGATGGAGACAATCCTTGAATACAAAAACAATTATTTCTCCGGCAAGATATCTTATACACTTTCCTGGGCAAAGGGGACAAGTTCCTACGCGGGAGAATATGCCGATACTTCAGTAACCAGATCAACACAGGATTATTATCTTAATTTTGACCAGAGACATCGCATCTTTATCCAGGGTGGATTAAAAGGACCACTGGGTACAAATATCTTTCTCCTTGCTTATTTTGGCAATGGATTTCCCTACACACCACCGGGTTATTTAGGAAAATACGAAGAACGGAATATCTTTCGTTTGCCATTCCAGCGCCAGATAGATTGTGTGATAACAAAAGGATTTAACATCAACAGATTCGCATTTAATCTCCAGTTAGAAGTCATAAATTTACTTGACCAGAGGTATGAAGTTGCACCCTATTACCCATTGATGCCGATTGAAAAAATAAGGGCTGAAGATTTCAATGACTATCTCTCGCTCACAAATCCATATTACAGCCCTGCTGCAGATTTCAATCATGATGGTATCATGGCTCCATACGAAACATTCCATTCATTTAGAGAACTCATTAAGGCAACTGATGATTGGGTTGCTGCCTATACCGCACCAAGAAGGGCAAGGATTGGTATCACAATAAATCTATGAGAAAATTTGTCTGTATTACTTTTCTAATTTCTAAAAACATTGTCTTCACGGAAAAATGACATTGAGAAAAGAAAAGATTGACAGCGAATATAATTATGAGGCTGAAGCGGTTATAATCACACTACTGACAGTCACAGAAGATAGAATAGATGAAAAATGATGTTCATGTAATTAAGACAAGAATTTGGGAGGTAGTATGCAGAAAAATAATAGATTTTTAAGAAGTAAATTGTCCTACTTCACTCTTATTCTATCAACCGTAGTGCTCATTTTGGTCGGCAATAATGTCCATTGTAAGAATCCCAAGGACTACGGACCACCATTTGACTCCTTATATCCACCACCTGATGCACCACGGTTAATTAGTCCATTTAATGACACCGCTATTGGATATACCACTCCATTTCCAAATGATGTCTTATTAAAATGGAATGCTGTCGGTAATGCAGAGTATTACCAACTACAAGTAGTAAATGACACCGCCGAATTTTCAAATGCTATTACTATCAATGTAGATGACACCTCAACAATATATACCCTTTCACATTCGGATACTTTTTATTGGCATGTCAGAGCGTATAATCGTGAATGGACATGGTTTACTGATTGGTCTGAACCCTGGCATTTTTATGCCTATTTTATTTGGTTTATACAAAAGGAGAAATAATGGAAAATCTAAGTTTGGCTGAACCAATTTTTTTGAGAAACTTAGTGATTTATCCTATTAAAAATGGCTCGGAAAATAATAGGCTGCATCACCATACAATTGAAGATCTCATTCAAAATAATAAAGGAGAATTTCGTGAACTCAGCGTGCCGGATGTAAATAAAATCATCTTTGACAATCGCGGAGATTCACCGGTATTGATGATTGATGGAGAAGAAATAACTGGTTCAATGCAAAATCGGATAATTGCACAGTCAAGCATTGTTGAAGCCCATACTAAGAGCAATATTCCAGTCATCTGTGCTGAAGAAAAAAGATGGGATGAAATTGGCGGATTCAGAACCGGTTATTGTTCTTATCCCAGGGTACGATCAATCCTCGCATCATCCTTGCACAAGAAGATTGACGCACAGAAACAAATCTGGAAAGAGATTGAACGAAAATTGACAGTGACAAAGACCATTTCAAAGACATCTTCTATGCACGAAATTTTTGACAATCTGAATAACGAGATTGAACGCTATCTTGAAGGATTTGAAACCCTGAATCATAATACTGTTGGGTTCATTGGCGTTGCGGGTAATCAAATACTTGGGTGTGATGTTTTCTATTCACCAAGTTTATATCAGAAGTTTGAGAAAAAATTACTACGCAGTTATGCACTTGATGCGATTGAACATCAGCATAGCAAAGGAACCAGACCACAAGTTCAGGATTTTTTTGAAAAAATAGCCAGTGCCGTGAGTGGTAGCGCGACCACATCCAGATCAGGGCACAGGCGATTAAAGGGTGGAAAATTTGTCGGACAGGTCGTGTTTCATAACAATATACCAGTACATTTATCTGCATTCCCTGAATGAATCTTTTTTTGTACAATGATGATAATTTTTAGTATTGAACGGCGCAGTAGCAAGCTACTGCACTCCGGTATAAAAATAAAGGATGGAGTGCATCAGCTTGCTGATGCAAAGATGCAATGCTCTTAAAAAAACTCGGCAAATACGAAATTGTGGAATGGCTTGGTGGCGGTAGATTTGGCGATGTCTTCCTGGTCTACGATACCTTACTTGAAACACATTTTGCCTTAAAAATCTCCCGTATGAGAAAAGAAGAGATTGTCATGCTAAAAGACGAAGCAAGACTGCTCGCTTCTTTAAACCATAGTAACATCGTTCGCTTCTACAACATAGACATCATTGAAAACAAATTTGTTCTGGTAATGGAATATGTCAAAGGAAAAACACTGAGGGACATCATAACACAGGGCGGTATTGAAATAAGTGAATTCTTAAACATTGCTCAACAAATCTTTGAGGCAATGAATTATGCACATAAGATAGGTGTTCTGCACCGAGATTTGAAACCCGAGAATATTTTGATAACCGAGAAAGGAACAATAAAAATAACGGATTTTGGCCTGGCGCGGTTTTTCAAGAGTGGCTCTATCGCTGCATCAACTGCCGGGACACCAGTCTATATGGCACCCGAAGTCTGGTCCGGCATGTTCAGCGAAAAATCGGATATCTGGAGCATCGGCGTGATACTTTATGAATTGCTTACCGGTACGCCACCATTTGTTGATGATAATCTGGATGGTTTGAAAAAAAAGATTGAAAAGAACAAACTCCTCATCCCCAGTCTGCTACGACCTAATCTCCCTGACTTTCTTGAAGATATTGTAGTAAGGTGTCTGCACACAGTACCTGAGGCACGACCTGATGCAGAAGAATTGACCAAAACCATCAGGGAACAGCGAAAGGGCATCAAGATTGAAAGTCCAATCATTATGGGGCAAAGACAAACATCAGAATTTAAATTGACCCCTGGCCAGGAAGAAATTGTAAATGCTAAAAATGGAAAACTTTTGGTATTGGGGCAGGCAGGCTGTGGTAAGACTACAACCCTTGTTTATAGCATTTTGAATCTCATTGCAAAAGGCATTCCTTCGTCCAAAATACTTGTATGTACCTTTACAAACAAAGCCGCAAATGATATAAAGAACCGACTTAGCCAATTCATCCCGACTCCGCAGTATGATTTATGGATTGGTACATTTCACACCATCGCTTTAAGAATATTGCGTCGGGACTGTGAAAGAATTGATATTGGCGAAGATTTCAGCATTGAAGAACCAAAGAAAATATTTCCGATGTTAAAAATAGAAAAAGGAAAATATAAAATAAACGGCATTATGCGGATGATTGAAACATTGAAGGCACAGGGCATTACACCGGATAGATTTGTTCCCGGCAATGACTGGCAAAAGTTATGTAATGAAGCCTATCAGCAATATCAAATTTATTTGAAACAAAATAATATGCTTGATTATGATGATTTGATTATTTATGCTACAAAATTGCTTAAAGAGAATAAGGATTTGAAAGAATATTATCAAAATCTATTTGAGTATATCTTTGTTGATGAGTTGCAGGATATAAATTTAGCCCAGTACAATTTTATTTCTTTATTGGTCAAAGATAACTTCTTTTTCACTGGAGATGAAGACCAGGCAATATATGGCTGGCGTGGTGCGAATAAGGATATAATCTATCGCGTTGCAAAAGAATTTGATGGTGTGAAAATCTTCCACCTTAATCGTAGTTTTCGTTTGCCTCAATCCATACTTGACATCGCAAATAATTTGATGCTCAGAGAGACAACTGCAATCCCAAATCTGGATACAGGTGAGGTAATCTTCTATGCGGCAGACGATATTGATGATGAAGTTGCATATGTGGTTAAACAAGTACAAGAACTTACAGTAAAAGACTACGTTTGTCGCGATATTGCAATCCTGTACCGGATGAACTATCTTGCCCGGATGTATGAACAAGGATTATCAAGTGCTGGTATTTCTTATATGCTCGTCAGCGGAGCAGCATTTAATGAGAACGCCTTGCTAAAACCAATCCTCGGGTATCTTGAGATACTTCGCCATTATGATCCAACCGAACCCCTGGAGAAATATACTGCCCAGAGTATTTCCACATTGTCTATTAGCAGGCGAATGCAGAGAAAAGCAATGAAGTTAATTGAATACCATTGTCAGAATGCAAAGATCCTTTCACCATTCACAATCATCACTGAAATTTTACAATTTACTCAACTCAAACCAGACAATGTCAGTGAATTCCTCTCATTTACAAAAAGTTATTCAGATTCCGACCTTAATAAATTCTTAGCTGATCTGAAATTGTATCAGGAAATGGATCTGGCGAACTGGAACAAAGATGCAGTTAAATTGATGACTGTCCATAGCGCAAAAGGCATGGAATTTCCTGTTGTTTTTATTGTTGACCTTGTAGAAGAAATTTTCCCAATGACCAGGAGTCTATCAGATCAGAGGGATCTTGAAGAAGAAAGAAGGCTTTGTTATGTCGCGATTACAAGGGCACAGAAAAGATTGTATCTCCTGTATCCCAAATATCGTTCAGGCAGACAACAATTGCCATCAAGATTTTTGATTGATATGCTGAGAAAAAAGTAAAGTCAGTGCCTAAATAATTGATCTCATTGCCAGTATGATGTTATCCAATCTTTCGTTTATAAGTGGGCTCAAATCTTCTCCAATCTCGCCTTTTTTATCTATGACTATGCCGAAAATTCTGATTCTTTCTGGTAATGTAAGATGTAACTGCCTGCCAAGTTCAATAGCAGAACAAAGATTCATACTATGGACATAAGAAAAACTCTTTAAACCGGCAAAGTCTTCTATCTTTAGTTCAATCACTGCGCCAACTGGAGCATCTTGTTGAAAGATGCTATCAATAACAACTACTTCTTCATAACCTTCAATCGCCTCAAGAAAATCTATTCCGCTGAAGGCGCCGGTTTTCACTTCGTATTCGGGAAAATCCTTTTCTAATCTTCGGACAATTATTATACCCAATGCATCATTACCACAATATTCATTACCAATTCCGATAATCAGTTTTTTCATTTTTTATAAAATATAGTCGCACCAGAAAGGTGCGACTATATTGACCTGCCTTAAATACCCGTCTCTTAATTCTTTATTGTCCTGATCGCTTCACCTTTCGCATTGTGTATATTTATCTCAATCGGCACCTGTCCAGGCAGATTATGGGTAGCACAGGCAAAACAGGGGTCATAGGCACGAAATGCCATCTCAATCATATTCAATAGACCATCATTCACCACACCATTCTTAATCAGGTTTCTCGCTGCCTTTTCAATGGACATATTTATTGCTGCGGAGTTATTCACCGTTGCCACAATCAAATTTGCCTTTGTCAGTCTTCCTTTTTCATCAGTCTCATAGTGGTGGTACAGGGTTCCCCTTGGTGCTTCAATCACACCGATTCCCACTTTTGGTGTTTTGAAATCCATATTTCTAATCTTCGGGTCAAGTATCTCCGGGTCATTTATCAATTCAACCATCTTTTCTGCAGCCTGCATTGCCTCAATAACCCTTGCCCAGTGTGTTGCGAGTGTATTATGCACAGGCTTGCCACCCAATATTGCATAGAATTTTTCATAGTATTCCTGGGCAATGGGCGTTGCCATTCCATCAGATGCATTGAGTCTGCCCAAGGGTGCAACCCTGTAAACCCCGCTCTGCTTACCATCAACAAACCCTTTCCAGCCTACATTCTTTAAGTAAGGGAATTTTATATAGGTCCAGGATTCAACCCCTTCAGCAATGTGATTGAGATAATCTTTTACCTTGAATTTAGCAAATTCCTTTCCATCCGGGTCAACAACCCGAATCCAGCCATCATAGAAGTTCACTTTGTTGTTATCATCAACCAATCCCATATAATAGGTTTTGTGCTTGTAGATATCACCCACGATCAAATCAACATAAGCCTTATTCTTTAAGACAATATCATCAAATGCCTTGAGAGTAAATTTTGCAAATTCAACCGCATCTTCGGCGACCTTTTTCCATTCTTCCTGTTGTTCTTTTGTGATTCCTTTGGAAACCCCGCCAGGTAAGCCATTTACTGGATGGACAACCCTGCCACCAAGTGTCTGGATGATATTCCTTGTTCTTTTTCTTATATCAATCACCTTTTTGCCGATTTCAAGCCCAACCTTGGCAATGACACCAAGCACATTCCTCTGTCCAGCAGGTGCATCAGGTCCAACAATAAAGTCAGGTCCACCAAGGAAATAGAAGTGTAAATTATGGTCTTCAAACATAAATGTATTATACTGGAATTCCCTGATTTTCTTTGCGGCAGGTGGTGGTTCTACACCATACAAATCATCCAATGCCTTGGTTGAACACATATGATGGGTGGTTGGACAAACACCGCATATCGTCTCGGTAATCCTCGGCATCTCTTCAGCAAGTCTGCCAATCGCAAACCTTTCATAGCCACGGAGTTCTGGAATCTGTAAACAGGCATGGGCAACATTGCCAGCATCATCAAGGAATATATCAATCTTACCATGACCTTCTAATCTTGTAATCGGGTCTATTGTAATCTCTTTATACATACTACACCCCCTGCTTTCTTCTTAAAATTGATGTGGGTAGAGAATACATATAGAATAGTCCAATCGGATCAAGAATCTGTTCCGTAACCTTTTTAGCCTCCTCTTCGGTATTTGCATCAATGATTGAGGCAAGGGCAGAGAGAAATTTTGCACCCTGATCAATGACTTCCTTTGTTGGGCCAAAACATCCCCGGCAGGGCATATTTGCATTTATACACCTTTCACCACAACCACCCCGGGTTGCTGGTCCCAAACAGATAATGCCTTCAGCAAGGAAGCATTTTTCTGGATCAGCAATTACTTCAGAGATTCTTTTTATTTCCTTGATAACCATTTTATCCGGCTTTGTTTTGTTCCTTGGGCAGGTCTCGCATAAAGATTTTTCTGATGCAATGACAGTCCCTTTTGGAGGCAAATTACCTGAGAGCAAAGTTTGAATACCTTTCATTATTAGGTCCGGAGGTGGCGCACATCCAGGAAGATAATAATCAACATCAATGGTCTGATCCAGTGATTTTACTGTATCATAGAATTCAGGCAAGGTCAATTTGCCCTGAGGAATTTCAGTCACAGTCTGAGGATATGTTCCCTTTGGATTCGCAGTAGTAGGTGTTGATTTATAAGCAGTCTCAAATATCTCTTTTCTGTTGGCAATATTTGCTAACCCTGGAATTCCACCTAAATGGGCACAGGCACCAAATGCAACAACCAATTGCGATTTCTGCCTGAGAAGTTTGACAATATGCTCCTGCTCAGAATTTCTGATTGCGCCATTTATAAAACTCACCAGAATTGATTTATCAGGCATTGCTTCAACATCTTTGTATTTGAAATCCAGTGCCACAGGCCAGAGGATTATATCAACCGCATCCACAACTTTTAAGATATCTTCTGCAAGGTCAACAACCGCCTCTTCACATCCACCACAAGAGGCACACCAGTATAGAGCAACCTTGGGTTTTGCCATTACACGCCTCCTTTTTTCAGAGGATTTGGTCCAAGTTGTTTTATTTCTTCAACAAATTCTTTGATTGTACGGGCAAATTTTGCACCCTCTGCTGCAGATATCCACTCAAGTCTAACCCGGCGTTTATCAATGCCCATCTCATCAAGTAATGTTTTTAAAAGGGCAATCCGTTTGTTTGTCTGATAATTTCCGGTTTGATAATGACAGTCTCCAAAATGACAACCACCAATGAACACACCATCCGCGCCCTCCTTAAGCGCTTTAATTATATAGGAAGGTTCAAGTCCACCTGAACACATCAGTCTTATCGGCACTATATTTGAAGGATACTGTAGTCTGCTTACACCGGCCAGATCTGCAGCTGCATATGTACACCATTTGCACATAAATCCAATTACTTTTGGCTCAAAGTTATCTTTCATATAAATTCTCCTGACAGATATTTTACTCAAATCCTGAAAAAAGTCAACAACATTTTCAGTTGTTCACCACGCCATTGCTCTGCAGGATTTTTCATGCATAAGGCAAAAAAATGAACAGTATGCTCTCGGAATAGTTGACATCAAGTCAAAAATAAATAGAATAATTCAAAAGGAGCCATTATGGAAAAACTGATTGGTAAGGTAACTCACTATTTCAATAAGATTAGCGTTGCTGTAATTGAAATCACGGATGATGAGATCAATGTTGGTGATACTATCCATATAAGAGGGCACACTACTGATTTTAAACAAGTGGTAAGTTCTATGCAAGTTGAGCACCAACCTGTGGAAAAGGCAAAAAAAGGAGAAAGCATTGGAATGAAAGTGGATTCTGCTGTCCACGAAAATGACCAGGTGTATAAAATAATAGCAGAATAGGGTAGCAGTCATCAAAAATCAAATTAGCAGGCATATAGTTTTTGTTTGGTTTGTTGCATTTCTTATTGCCTTTTTACCAAGACTATTCCGCCTTCTTTATCCTTATGCCTGGTTTGAGGATTCTGCCTACCTTTACCACGCTTTTGCCTTTAAATCCGGATTGAAACCTTTTATTGATACATTATGTGTCCATCCACCAACCATAGAGTATTTGCTTACAGGGTTATATGAAATATTCGGCGTTTCTTACCAAGTAGCTGAAATACTCAGTGCCATAATTGTTTTCATTGCAACCATACTACTGTTTGATATTGCCCAGCATATCTTTGGTAAATACATTGCATTATTTGTCGTTGCGAGTTTGAGTTTTTCTTCACTTCTCTTTCGCTATCACATCTTTGAACGAGAAATTTTCACTTTGTCAATAAGTATCCTCATTTTATGGATCATTGCAAGGAAAAGGTTGAATTTATACAATAGCCTGCTTATCGGTATTCTCGCTGGTTCAGGATTTGGCATTAAGTTTTCGGGATTATTTATCCTGCCACCGATGATTATCTATCTTCTCCTTTTACGAGAATACAAAGCAATAATATTTTCTATGATCGGATTTGCTATCACAAGTCTTGCCATATATGGCTATTTTCTTCTGAGTTATGGAGAACCCGCCTATATCCAGCTCTTTATCTTTCATTTTTTTAAAGGTTTTGATGCTACTTTTTTGATAAGGTTTTTGAATTCATTTGTGAGAGATCTAAATTATCTGTGGATATTAGGAGGCAGTGGCATAATCCTAAGTGCATTTATGTCCAGAAAGATTTTTGTTTTCCCCTTGCTCATATTCATTGAATACACATTATTTTTCCTTTTTATCAGTGCCACCTGCTGGCCCCACAATATGATTGACCTGTTATTGCCCCTGAGCCTTGGTTGTGGAACCACTATTTATTTTTTGAAAAATCTTTTTGTGAAGCCAAAAGACAATGTAATTCCTGGTATTATAATCACCGTTTCAATGCTCTTTTTCGTCCTTGTCGGCAGTTTAAGACCAGATTATTATCAAGGATTTGGTTACATTCCTCGGAAAGAAGTTGCCAGGGCAGGAAGATTTATTCGGACAAATACCCCTGACAAAATGCCAATCCACGCTCCACACTATCTGGCAAATGAAGCGCAAAGATTGAAAATCGTTGACTACGAAGAACTTATTGGTCCATATCTCCTGATTCAAAATCTTTTGAAAAACAAAGACCATGATGCAATAAGAAATCTAAGATCTATCAACTGGTATGATCTCATTGAACATACCATCCCTTTATGGAGGAATGAAGTTAATAACGCTGTAATGGAAAGAAAAATTTCCTGTGCAGTATGGGATAAGACCTTTCCTGAATGGTCATTAATGTACAATATTGATACCTATCTTGAAAATAAAATCAAGCTGTTCTCAAGTGCGGGTTATGAAATCAAATACAACAATTCGTTTTATACAATATGGTTGATGAAACAATGACTCTGAAAAATGTTATATTAGTTATCGTATTTCTCGCAGTTTTTTTTGCGTCAGTTTTATTTCGTATGCGCCTGAGCAAAGATCCTGAATACTATGATGCACAGAATCCAACCGCATTCTACTGGACAGAAAATGCACTCCAGTATCATTATGCAGAGTTAATTGCAACCGGAATGCCGATCCCTGCATTTGATCCAAAACTACAGGCACCTGAAGGAGTAAGAATATTTGAAAATTTAACCATTTTAATGGAATATCCATGCGGTTGGTTTTATCGGTTCTTATGCCTGAAAGAAAAAAATATATTATTTCATACCTGGACAATTATCTTCATTGCAGGGTGCGCCAGTCTGGGGATATTTGCAGTTTTTTCCTTATGCCGGTCACTGGGCTTTAATAACTTCTATTCAATACTTGCGGGCTTGTTATTGAATTTCTCACTGGTCGCAGTAGGTCGTTCCACATTCGGTTTTTTGAATGAAGATTTTGCCTTGCCATTTATCTTTTTTGGACTTTCAGCATATCTTTACGCACTCAAAGATACCAGAAGAATTGTAGTTACTTCTCTGGTTGCGGGAACGTGTTTTTTGATAAGCCTTGCAAGCTGGCATTTTTCTCGTTTCATTTTTTCTACAATAATCATCTGCACGGTATTAGACTTGTGGGTATTTGAACAAAATCCGAAATCAAGAATTGATACCAGCACAGTACTTTTCTATGTATTATTAGTACCATTCTTAGGCAGTTTTCTTATCCCGATACTGAGAAGTAGATTATACTTTTTTTCAATTCCGTTTGCCCTTGGCTATGGCACAATATTAGGAATTCACCTCATCAAGCAGAAATCTGAAAAACCTCCTATATCTTCACTCCAGGGTTGGTATGGAATAATGATCGGTTTGATATTTCTTATTACCAGCATCAGCGTTTCAAGGATTCTTAATACCGAAGCTGAATATACACATGTCTGGTCTTTGATAATAAACAAAATCAAATTCCTGGGAATCAAACCTGCACAACCAGAAATGCTCAATTATCCTGCCCGCTCATTATGGATTGAGGCATTCAATAGTCCGCATCCTGTAAGCCTATTTAAAAATCTCTTTCCCATAATCGTCCCTGCAGTCTTTGGATTTATTTATTTGTTGAAAAATGCAAAGACTCAGGTTACCAAAAGATTGTTTTTGTTACTATCTCTGATCTTCTTCTTCAGTTATCTTCTGATTGAAAGAATGGGCGTTGTAAATAACTATTTTGTTGTCACCCTGAGTGTATCATTAAGCACAATAGATATGAAAAAATCAATGAGGTTTTGTAGATTTCTGATACCGGCCGGATTGCTACTTATTTTCTTATTCAATTTCTATCAAGGATGCAACCTCCATTACCCAACCGGTTATCTAAAGATATTGCGTAAAGTATTGGGCACTGAAATCTCTGACAACATATATAACTGGCGTCTAAACAATGTTGAACTCGTCCGATACATAAGATGCAAAACTCCGGACGATGCCATATTCCTGTCTTCTTTTGGTGCTGGACCATTGGTCTTGGCCTATGCCAATCGTCCCATTGCCCTGCAACCAAAATTTGAAGTCAAAAACTGCCAGAATAGAGTAAGGAAATTCTTTGATGCACTTTATGATTCTGAGGAAAATTTCTACAGACTGTGCCAGGATTGGCAGATTGGTTATTTTGTTTATGATATCAAGATGCTGCTTGATAATAGCCGTGATGGCGGACGCTGGATTGCAGGCAGAATGCAAATCCCCACATATTCTGTAGTATTCTTGATGCATTTTTCTCCTGAACAGTTGAAGCATTTTGAATTAGTCTATCAAAACAGTTTCTACCGTCTTTTCAAGGTCCTTAAGGAAAATGAAAATCCACAGATTTATAATTTCCAGTATCAGCCAGTCTATGACATAAACGACTATGGCAACCAAACAAAGACTGACCAGGTATTTGATGACCATTATACAAAAAATATGGTTGATAGAATAAGGCAGGCCAAGTTATTACTACAAATCGCAAACAAAGTGCTGATCAATAATCCAGAACAAGCCCGCCAACAAATGGAAAGGTCTATCAGCCTTTACCCTTCACTCATTGGCTCAGCCACCACCCTGGGAATTGCCAATGCCTTAACCGGCAGGATTGAACAGGGATTATTATTATGCCAGAAAGAAGTTGAAATCAACCCCTTTTTCCCTCTGGGGCACTACAATCTTGCCTATTGCCTTTACCTCAAAGGGGATAAATCAGGTGCATTGAAAGAACTACAATTGACACTAAGTTTAGATCCAAATTTTGTTGCTGCGGCTGAGATGATAAGGCAACTGCAGGAATAAGTAATAGACCTTGACAATTGTTTAAATTTAAGTAGAATTGAATATGGTTCTTAATGGTAAGATCGGTCTGATTACAGGAGGCGCAAGCGGTATTGGAGCAGCGATTGTCAGAAAGTTTGTGGAAAATGGTGCAACTATTATCATTGGTGATGTTGACCAGGAACTTGGTAAAGCAACCGCTCAGCAAATGGGTGAAAGGGCTTATTTTTATGACATTGATATTGGCAATGAACAATCGGTAAATGAAACGATAGATAAGATTATAAAAAATTTCGCAAAGATTGATATTTTAATAAATAATGCAGGGATAACAAATGACAAACTCCTTTTGCGAATGTCAAAAGAAGACTGGGACCGGGTCATAAACATCAATCTTACTGGTACATTCCTGGTAACCAGGGCAGTGGTAAAGAATATGATGAAACAACGTTCAGGCAAGATTATCAATATCGCCTCAGTCATCGGTTTAATCGGAAATGCCGGACAGGCAAACTATGCTGCAAGTAAGGCAGGAATTATCGGTTTTACAAAATCCTGTGCTAAGGAATTTGCCTCAAGAAATATTACCGTAAATGCAATTGCACCCGGCTTCATTGAGACAAGGATGACCGAGAAACTGCCTGATGAGGTAAAGCAGGCATATTCCAAACTAATTCCTCTGGGTCGTTTTGGCAAACCTGAGGATGTCGCAAACCTGGCACTTTTCTTGTGTTCTGACCAGGCAGAATATATTACCGGCCAGGTAATCGCCCTTGATGGCGGAATGGTAATGTGACAAAAATAGATAATACAAAACAAAATGAAAGGAGAAAAAAATGGCAATATTTGATGATGTAAGAAATATTATTGTGGAACAACTCCATGTTCCACCTGAAAAAGTAAATACAGACGCAAAATTCATTGAAGATCTTGGTGCTGATTCCCTTGATACTGTAGAACTAATTATGGCGTTTGAGGAAAAATTCAATATTCAGATACCTGAAGAAGATGCCCAAAAACTTGATACCGTGGGTAAGGCGATTGCCTATCTGGAAGAAAAACTCAAGTAAAAATGAGAAGGGTTGTAATTACTGGAATAGGTGCCATCACACCCCTGGGGAATGATGTCCAATCAACCTGGACAAATATGCTTCAGGGTAAAAGTGGCATTGATCTAATCAAATCTTTTGACACATCAAGACATTCAGTAAAGATCGCTGGAGAAGTCAAGGGTTTTCAACCCGAGACAAAAATAGACCCCAAAGTAATCAAGAGGCTTGATCGTTGTGTCCAATTAAGTCTCTGGGCAACAATTGAAGCTGTGACTGATGCCCAAATTGATTTTGAAAAATATGATAAGACCGATATCGGTGTGATAATTGGTTCCGGCATTGGTGGTCTGCTCACCTGGGAAGAAGAACATATAAAATATGTGAATCAAGGACCTGCCCGCGTTTCACCATTTTTGATTCCAATGATGATTCCTGATATGACCTCTGGTTATGTAGCAATCCATTATGGATTAAAAGGACCAAATTATACTACCATATCTGCCTGTGCCTCAGGTGCCCATGCTATTGGCACTGCGTTTCGGGAAATCAAATTGGGAAATGCCTCTGTGATCGTTACTGGCGGTGCTGAGGCACCGGTTACCCCATTTGCCCTTGCTGGATTTAGCAATATGCGTGCCCTTTCTCGACGCAATGATGAACCGCAAAAGGCATCCAGACCATTTGATCAAGCACGCGATGGTTTTGTAATGGCAGAAGGTGCTGCCACACTCATTCTTGAAGAATTAGAATTTGCTCAAAAACGAGGCGCAAAAATTTACGCTGAGATCATAGGTTTTGGTGCGACTGGTGATGGCTATCATATTACAGCTCCGGCGCCTGAAGGTGAAGGTGCACGTCGCGGAATGGAAAGAGCAATAAAAGAAGCAGGGTGTGAAAAAGAAAAGATTGACTACATTAATACACATGGCACATCAACCGACTTGAATGATAAATTTGAAGCCCGGGCAATAAAGGATCTATTTGGTGAACACGCCTCAAAGATAATGCTTAATTCAACAAAATCAATGATTGGTCATACCCTTGGTGCCGCCGGTGCAATTGAAGCCATTGTTACAGTCCTTTCCCTGCATCAGCAGGTTCTGCATCCTTCAATAAACTTAGAAAATCCCGACCCTGAATGTGATGGTTTGAATTTTGTAGTTAAAGAATCAAGAAAGGTAAAGATTGATTACGCACTTTCAAATTCATTAGGATTTGGTGGGCATAATGCAACACTATGTTTTAAGAGATTTACGGAATGAAAATTTTTGATGAAGAAGATTAAGGTGGTGATCGGAGTGGGTGGAAATATCGGTTCAGGAAAGACAACAGTAGCAAGAATTTTTCAAGGATACGGGATGAAATACATTTCTGCCGACCAAATAGGCTGGAGTGTATTACCTGGAATTGCTGATGAGTTGAAAAACAAATTTGGTAATGCAGTATTTTCAGGTTCTAAGATTGACCGAAGTAAATTGCGCAACCTGGTTTTTTCCCATCCCCAATATTTGAAGACCTTGAACAAACTTTCACATCCCCGGCTATTGAAGAAAATCTATGAAGAACTGAATAATACACATTCAAGAAGTATTGTGATTGATGCTGCATTGCTTTTTAGTTGGCCTGCTCTGTTAAGAAAAATTGATTGTCCAATCCTGGTTAGAGCAAATAAGATACTGAAAAGAAAAAGGGCGCTTCAGAGGGGTATTTCCAGAAAAATGTTTGAGAAAATACTGAACACACAGCAGACTGAGCCAGAAATGTCACGAAAGGCAAAATATATCATAAAAAACAATGGCACACTTTTGCATTTGAGAAAACAGTGCCAGAAAATTTTCAAGGAGTTGAAAAATGATTGTTGAGTGCACTAATTGTCATTCAAAATATAATATTGATCAAAACAAGATCCCGGCAACTGGTGTCAAAGTCCGCTGTCCCAAGTGTCAGAATGTAATCTCCATAACGAAAGAGATTCCACAACCAACTCCGGTTCCAGAACCAACTCAAGTAGAAACCCCGGTACAGACACCCAAGGTAGAACCACCTCAACCACCCAGTGTTGAACCACCTCCTCCACCCCAGGTTGAACCTCCATCAGCTCCAAAAGATGAAGTACAGGTAGCCGAGAAAACGCCTGAACCAATACCTCCGGAACCAGCAGTCTCACCGCCTGCACCAGAAATGCCTGAGCCACCAATAGCGGAAAAACCAGAAACCCCTGAACCTGAAGTTGAAACCGTAACAAAACCTGTCACCCCGCCGCCCGTTGAAATGAGCGAGGAAGAAAAAAAATGGCATGAAAGGGCACGGCGTCTTGCCAAGGCACTGGCTTCAGATCTGGTATTGTATAATCAGGCAAAAGTAGAGCAGGGTCTGCGAGATGGCACCCTTATTCAACTTTTGGGTACAGAGATAAAACGTTCCTGGGAATACTACTGCCAGCAAATCCCCAAACATATTATTGAAAACAGTGACTATTTCAAAGAGCAATTGAATAAGGTGGTTGGCAAAGGCAAAGAAATTTTTAAGTAAATTACTGAATATATATCCTAACCATCCTCAAGAATTATTCCCGTCAGTATATTGTAGAAATCTGAGACTTAGCCTGCCTTGTAAACTACTTTTTTGTCAGCCTCTGGTAGTATATGAAGAACAGAAATAATAATAAGACAATGAAACCAGCGAATGCATAACCCATGGGTATTAAATGCGTATGATAAATATTGAACCAGTATATGTCCAATGATGTATAGGCAACAAAAATCTGTATTAAAGATATAATAATCACAAGAAAATACACGGGCATTGGATCCCGATATTTGTCTCTGGAAATAAAAAAGAATATGAAAGATATTGCCAGCAATATGACCTGAGGGAAAATCCCTGAAAAAATAAAGGATGTTCTGCTACTCCAGCCATCAGGATTACCATAGAGGTCAAAATGGCTGGCGATTTTAGGAGGAAGTTCGCCGTAAAGCAGGATAAGCATAATTAGAGTAACGGTAAATATCATATCAGGAATAAGTAAAATCAAAGGATTCGCCTTTTTCACAATCTGTTCTGGTACTGATTTTATTTCCGACTTACCGGTCGTAGACCTAAACCATTCCATCAGTCTTTCTGGTTTTTCTGGTGAGATTGCGAAATATCCTTTTCTTGATTTTATGATCAAAATATTCTTTAATCTTGTTAACTGACAGTTGACATTTCCGTATTCTGCTGTAGTAAATAATCCATAGTAACCAAATAATCCACCATTGCCCATTGATCTTACCGGTTTTAATCTATTAAAATCTTCAACCTCAATGATACCGTCAATCTCGTTGAGCGGAATAGAAATTTTCCTGCCTATTACTTTTTCAACAACAAAAGCACCACCCTCTATGTAGTATGTCTTGGGACTCAACAGATAACTGATCACAATGATGGAGATCATTAATAAACAGAAGAACCAGGCAAAAGGAATATTCTTCATCAAAAAGAATAAAGAAAGTGAAATTATAAATGCGCTGGTTATGAATGATATGATCATAGCAAGTGTATCCAATTTTGCCGTTTTAAGTTCCATATTTACTCCAGGTCAACAAGCAGTCTAATCGCTGCATTCTCAAGGGCTTGTTCGGGTGTGCGTTCAAGCCTTAATGCTTCTTCCAATGCCTCATTCAGATAAATACGTCCGGTAAACCATTCTTTGGTCTTTGGCTCAGTGTGGGCAAATTCAAGTTGGGCAATGATTTTGTCATAGTTCGGATTTTCCGAGAGAAATTTTTGAAATTCTGGCAATTTGGTTACACTCCTTCTTGTTGGCAAATAGTAACTCGCTTTTGTCCACTGTACCTGCTGTTCAGGTTCTAAAAACCATTTAATAAATTCCCAGGCAAATCTTTTCTGCTTTTGACCTGCATCCTTAAACATTCCGATGTTTGTGCCCGCAATCACAACTCCTTTGTTTTTTCCCTGGGGAAATGGTGCGACCCCCATTTCAAATCTGGGTCTGCCTTTCAAAAATGCCCATGATACAATTGACGCCGGAATGGTTGCAACATTACCACTTAAAAATTCATCCTGGCGCTGGAATCCAGGATTTAAATAGAATAAACTATCCTTGACCAATTCAACGATATAATTAAGGACCTTTATGCCTGCCTCTCTGTTGAACATTGGTTTTTTCAAATCAGAGTTGAACAATTCACCACCTTCCTGATAAAGCATTGAACTAAAATACCATACATCAATGGGCCAGGAAGTGGGCCAGATCTTCAATTTTCTTAATCTCTCACAAGCAATTCTAAATTCTGTCCAATTCTCTGGAAAATGATCTATTCCTGCAGAATCAAAAACTGTAACATTATAATAGAACACTGGCAGACTTTTGTTAAAGGGAAGCGTAACGACCACGGACTCAAATGTATTATCTTCAATGAAGACCGGATAGAAATCCTGAAGATCGAATTCGGTATCAGCATCAACGAAAGTCTGCAGAGGTTCTAAAAATCCTGCCTTATAGAATTGGTCGGTCCAGGATTCATACATCTGGGCAATAGTCGGCGTGGAGTTGGAAGCAATTGCGCCCATAAGTTTCTGGGCCAGGGCATCATAAGAGCCCATCTGAACAGATTTTATTTCTCCCTCAGGATGCAATTTGTTAAATTCCTGAATCATCTGCTCAAGTTGTTTGCCGATCGGACCGCCCATCACATGCCAGAAATATATTGTTGCTTTATTCTCCCGGGTACATGAACTATTAAATAGTAAGAGTGACAAGAATATTCCAGAACCACACCTGATACTATTTACCATTCTGGACCAATCGTCAGGTAAAACTTCCAATGAGAAGGTTCGCCTTTTTCATTGATCCAGTTCTGCAGATTGTTTGCACGGGCAAAGTCAAGCTTAAATATCGCAAAAAGAAAATTGAATCTCAAACCAAATCCCAACCCCATCTTGACATCTTTAAGCCGAAAAGGCAAAAGACCATCAGCCGATTCATAGACCTTAAATGAATCAGAGTAAATCCCCGCAAAATCAGCAAACAGAACACCGCGTATATTCCTGATCTCAATGGGTAGAGGAAAGGCAAGTTTAATACGATCAACAAATGGAAATCGATATTCAAAATTCAAAAACCCTAAATCTGAACCAGTAAATGTATAATAGTCAAAACCCCTTATAGAACCCGGACCACCAATAGACCAGAGCTCACTATCCTTACCAAAATTTCCTGCCAGCACCAATCTTGCAGCAAAACTTGCGCGCGGCGACAGTTGAAAATACCTGCGATAATCAAAAATCCCAACTTTGATATCAAAATCACTGAACACTGTAGTATAACCAGTAATCCTTGCGCGTCGACCATTATGAGGACCTGTATCACCCCATTTTGCATTATCAAAGATTAGGGAAAGTTCTGGATATGTGAAATTATAAGATGTATCAATATATCTATCAGAATAGAGATCATCAAAGAAGTCAAGCCATTTTGTTTCGTAAATCTTATATGTATACAAACCCAATTCATTACGCAAAAATTTTGTCAGAGGATACTGGACCATACCGCCAACACCAAGATAACGCCAGATAACAAGATCATTACCATCCGCAAAATAATTTAGATATTGATAAAAAGCACCTCCAAAATCAGTCCGCTTTTTTAAATACCAGTAAACCAGAAATATATCAGATGAAGTTATGCTTCCATAAAAGTCAGTGCTCAACTGGATAAGATGGTCACCCAGAATATCACTCAGCGCAATCTGAGTCATCCCGGAAAATCCTAATGGACTATAGTAAGATGCACTTGCGACAATGTAATCAAGCGTAAGTTTCAGCCGATAATTTCTTACCCTTCTTTTCTCAAGTTCTGTGGGCTCATAATAATTTTCCGCAATGTTCTCTTCAGTAGTGCCGCAATCAACCATTTTCCCAAGGGGTTCCTTTACCACACAGATATCATAGCCATAATCATTATAATAGCCAAATGCAATTTTTTGAAAATCACGGGAAATTGAAGGATAATAGATACCAGTAAGAATATCCGTTTTCCTGGTTATCCTGTTATGATCAAATGAAAAATAGTAAAGATTATATGCCGAATCGTAATCAGCAACAAAAAATAGACCAGAATCAGCGTAAAAGCAAGGTGAGGTTATATAAGTCGTGCGGGGTACAATTCTTTCTATAGCCTCGCCATTTTTTATGAATATTCCATAACTACCATAGTGGTATTCTTCGTTTGAATCAGGACGGTCTGAAACAAAAACGATCTTGTTGTCCTGTGAAAAATTCGGAAATTTGTCTACATAGATATCATCGGTTACTTTTTCAGTTTTCCCTGTTTTTGTATCAAGTTGATAAATATCAAGATAGGAATCATTTAGACCGCTGAAGATGATTCTGGTGCCTTCAGGAGAAAATTTGGGTGAATAAATTCCATCAAGTTTCAATTTGAATTTCTTATAAACCCTGCCATTTTTAGCATTGATGATATACAGCACATCTTCGCCCTGTGCCTTGGCTGCAAAACTCACATACTTTTCATCAGGTGACCAGGTAATTCCACCCTGATACAGGTGTAAACCTTCATAACCTGAAGAGTATTCTGCTCTGATCAATTTCTTCAGAATCCTGCCATCAATGCTTGATATAACAATTAATTCTAAATTTCCCTGTCGGTCACTGATAAATGCAATCTTATCACCATTTGGTGAAATCGCTGGCGAAGTGTTATAAAAAGAACCAGTTTTTTTGTGGTCATAAACAACCCGGGCAAAATTGTCAAAATTCTCAGCAAGTTTAATTTTAGGCCAGTACTTAACCTGATAAAATTTAATCCAGCGTTTGTTGAATTCATCCACATCCATACCAAATGCACTTATGAACGCATTGTCTAAATTTCTCTTGGCTTTCACAAGATGAATAAATTCGCTGATCTTTTCCCGTCCATATTTTATAGCAACATAATTATAAAAAGCCTGCCCTTCTTTATAAATTATATAACCACCGTAATTTCCCAAATCAGAAATAGAGATCACATGGTTACTCATTACAAGGTCTCGCATATAGAGATCAGCCTCAAGGTTCCAGCCCTGGGATAAAAACTCAGCACAACCTTCCATTACCCATAAGGGAATTGAGAACATAAGATCACCGGTGAGAATTGCCTCAAGTTTTGAAGGAAAAAATATGACAAATTGAAATACATGGGTAAGTTCGTGCACCAGGACATGACGTAATTCCTCATAATCACCATTAAATGGTATGACCATCCGGTTTTTCAAGATTTCTGTAAAACCGCCCACCGATTCTTCAATCAATTCAAGGGTAACATTGGTCTGAGAAAAATGGTTTGGTGAATTATAGAGAATAACAGGGATATGAAAATCCACTTCAATACCAAAATCTTTACTCAATTTCTGGTAACCATCTTCAAGCACATCTTCAGCAAAACCTGCGATTTCTTCACCGCCATCATAAAAATATATATCAAAATGCTCTGTGGACAAAATTTTGAAATTAAAATCCCGATACTGAATTTTATTCTGACCAAAAGATTGACTAAATAAGAAAACGGCAAAAATAAAGATTGGCATACCTGTTATTATAACTAAATAATGCTGATAGTCAAGAACTCAGAAAAAATCAACCGCGGGGTTTGAAATCCCCGCGGTTGATTACCTGTTGTTCTAATTGTATTATTTTACCACCCTTATCTCAAATGGTTCGGCAATCGCTTCCTTATCGGTATTGTAGTATTCATAAACTCTTGAGGATTGGACCTTTGCCTTAACCGGATATTTCGCCTTTAAACTGTATAATAATTTGATCGGTTTATCCGAAGAGATTGATTCAAGATATACAATTATCTGGCGTGAAGTCAAATTATACTTCTGAATGGTCTTATTATTCACATATTCATCCAGGGTTGGGGTCTGGACTTCAAATCCCGGAGGAATCCCTAAGTCAATCATGACCATCTGGGCAGTACCACTCTTCAATAGTTTTATGGAAACATCAACATTGACCAGGTCATTGATTGCCAGTTGCTTGCGGTCATAATTCACATCAATGGCAAATAGAGGCATTGGTGGTTTTGGCAGGTCTTTCCAGGGGATATAATATGCGCTGGTAATTTCGTATAAGAAATTGCCTTCGCCTTTGAGTTGAATCTCCACAGTATTTTCATCTTTGAGATTATGATTTAAATCAATCTGCTGCATCACATCCGCATTATTTTTGTCAACCTTTATCTCACTCATCTTCTTACCATTGTGTATCACAACAACCGTTCCATTAATATCTTCACTCACACCACCAAGTGCTCCAACGAGTGCACGCAGGGCAATGATTGTTCCCTGTGTAGTATACCACATCCCAGAGGCATCCTTTGAGCGAATCAGATATGTCAATGCCTTGGTTGTTGCATCAGAGAACTTGCCGGACTTGACAAGGGCGTATGTTGCCAAACCACTTGCCTCAATATCTGCACCTTTACCCTTTGTCATTGTGATGGATGGAATATCTGATTCCCAGTATAGTGCACCATTATCTTCTTTTGCAATGTCAATCAATTTGCGTAAAACCTTGATTGTCATCTCTGATTTTGGTTCCATTGCCACAAATGCATTGGCAACGAGTGCAAGGATATAAGCATCATCTACTTTCTCCCATTTACCTTTTAGATAATCAAGCCCTTTCTGTGCAGAACCATCTTTCTGACCTATCTCGGCAAGTGCCCAGACAATATAAGCAGTGGGCATTATATCACTGTGCTGGATCCTTCCCCAGGCTTCAGCATGGAGATACTGTTTATCCGGTAACCAGGAACCATCTTTTTCCTGTTGATTCTTTAACCACTGGGCAGTTCTTTCAATCACCCGTTCATCAATGTTATATACTTTGCTCATATCATTGAACTCCATCAAGCCATAGGCGCTGAGCATTTTGTTTGCCGGTGCATCACCAAACCAGGAAAATCCACCACCCTTCACCTCAAAGGATAACAACCTCTGATAACCAATACTGATATACTCCTCTGCCTTCATCTCGGTCTCTGGTTTAATCTGCTGGGTCTGACGGAGATAATTCAAAATCAGAATATTGGGATAGGTGACTGAAGAAGTCTGCTCAAAACAACCAAATGGCATCCCAAGCATTTTATCCAATCCTTCAACCACCTGTGAATATATGCCTGGATATAATTTCAGGATCAATGAATTTGCTCCAGGGATTGCATTTGCAGGAAAACTAACTTTCTTTACTACATTTCCTTCAAGGCGGTCAGAGATTATGTTTTCAAACCTTTTACCATCAGGCAATACTGCGATCTGCCTCTTTATCGCATCTGATTTCACCTCACCATAAGCCTTAACTGTGATTGGATGATAACCAAGTTCCTTCACCCTTATCGGAAAGTATACAACAGAGACTTCATCTTTATTTAATACCTTTGTGATCTCACCCCCACCTTTATCCTCCCCCTTCAAGGTGGAGGAAGAAGATGATAGGATTTCAAACCAGTCTTCATTTTCCAGGACCAATCTGATCTTTTGTTGCCTTGGCAGATAGTTGTAAATGGCAATCGGAATTGATATTTCGTCACCCTTGGTTAATGCAACTGGAAGATCAATATCCACAAAGAAATCCTGGAAAACCCTGATTTGCGAAAGTCCAGAACCGAGTTCACCATTTTTTGAAGAAGCAAACATTGTCATTCGCCAGGTTGTTATGGCATCGGGCATGGTCAAAGAGAGTTTTGCCTCTCCCCTTGCATCAGTGATCAAGGCGGGTTCAAAGATAAATGTCTCAGGGAAGTATTCACGCACCCTTGGTTCTTCTGGAGCTTTTTTTGTTTGTATATCTTTGTCCCGTGCGACTGCTGTTTTGCTTTCTGCGGCAGGCATCACCATACCTGCTCTCGGTGCCATGACGCGCATTTCATCTGCTCCTTCAAAATTTCTCCAACCCCAGCCCCATTCAGTAACATCATCTTCATTATCAAATACCCCATCCGGACCAGACGAAGCAATGGTAAAATAAGAAAAATATTCATCTTCACAGGTAATACGATACTTTCTGTTCCAGGGATCAAGTAGATCATTTTCTTTTATCAACCCTTCTTTAACAAAAATTGCGAGTGCTTCAGATGTCTTGGGATATTTCCTGTTTTGATCATAATACTTGTTTATTGCCGTGTACAATTTGTTGCGCAAGTTTGAAAGTCTGGGATAGAATGCATCTACTATCTTATTATTTACTTCCCTTGGCGTAGTATAATTTACTGGAAATGGTTCTTTGGGAACAAGCGTTGAGAAAAGTACATTTTCTGCCCTTTCGTCAATTGCTGGTTTTTTTACAATATTTGCTGGCTCAAATCCATGGATCTCATAACGCGGGGTCATTATTTCTTTTTCCAGTGTAAAATACACCTTTTCTAATCCGGGTTGCAGTTCACTCACAGCAAAGACTGCTTCATCAACAATTGCAAGACAGAGTGCAGCAATTTTGGGTCTGCCATTTTTGTCCGTGATGGTAAATAGTATTTCACCATCCTCACCGGGCAAATATTCTTTCTTATCCGGTTTGACATCTATGGTAAGATCATTTGCACCATGCACATAACAAAATCTTGTATCACGAATAATATCTGAACCCTGGGTCACGATGTAGGCATGTAACCAGATTGACCCCGCAAGTTCTGGAGTCAGGCGTATCTGTAAATTGCCCCTACCGTCTTTTATTTCTATAGACTTTGCTAATGCGGTCTGGTCATTCTTAATTATGTCAAGGTATAATCTGCCGGACTTTTTGGTTGTAAAGAATTCCAGGGTTAGATCATCACCGACCTTAAATATCCCTCTTTTCAATCGCATTATGACCTGGTCCTGCCCAGTATCAAGATTAAAGTCTTTTTTTATCTCTGCCTTCTCGCCTTTGTTGTCAGTCACCTTAACACCAATCTCAAATGCATTTTTTTTTGGAGTATAAATAAATTCAGCCACGCCATAATCATCAGTCTTGCCAGCCAGTCTCATACCTTCAATATTCATTTCAACCTGTCCCAGGCAGGGTGAACCATCCGGATAATTTGCCACCACATAAATTCTATTCTCAAGATTGGGCTTGAGTGCACCACCCTCAGGAACGACCGCAATATTTATCAGGTTCTGCACAATCTTCTTCGTCGCAGAAATTTTTTCACTGTGGTTTGCCTTATCAATCACTTCAATGTCAAGCCGGACAAAGGCATTACCCTGCTCTAATGGCTCACCAACAAAGTAATCCGGCAATCGGTAAGTGAAATGATACAAACCATCTTTATCGGTTTTTCCTTCAATCACTGCCTCTTTATTGAAGCCAATGTCAAATTTAAACACAGTGATTTTGACCTTTGAATCAGTCACTGGTTTGCCAAAGAAATATTGGATATCAAGGTCGCCTTCCATTTTTTCGCCGGGCAGATAGAATTCTTTGTCCGTCTTCAGACCAATCTTGAATTTGGGAAGAACATATTTTTCCACCTTAACAGTTTTCTCGGTTTTTTCATTATCAAGAATTGCGCGAATTGTCCAGTTGCCGAAATTCAATTCATCAGCCAGCAAGAACGGAGTGTAAGTAATTTCGAATTCGTCGGTTTTTAATATTTTCTTGAAAACTTTGTTCCCTTTTGCATCTTCAATCTCAAAGGTTACTTCATCATTTTTTACAGCGTTTAATTGAGGTTTCTGCAATGAAAGAGTTCTCAAATGAATTGTTTGACCTGGCTGGTATATCGGTTTATCAGTAACCAGATAGGTCAAATTTTCGCTTGTTATCTTTATATTTGTTGTAAATTCATCCTTCCCCAATTCAGAGGCAACCATGAATTTCAACTCCGCATTTTTAATATTTTCAGGCACATTAAAATTTGCCTGGCAAACTCCTGTATTATCAGTAATGCCTTCATAGACAGTCTTTTCAACCTTATCAGCGTTCATTATGACCTTTAATTTAGCACCTGAAATCGGTTCATCGGTCCGTTGATTTTTAACAATAATGCGATATATAATCGGTGCCCCGCTGAGAAATTGGTCCTGACCTAAAATCTTCACAATCATCTTGTCCTGAAGTTGAAATAGTGAATATGTTTTTTCTATCTTCTTAAATCTTGTTTTTATCCGTAAAAGGTCAGGGTCATCAATTTCCTTCTTCAATTTTATTCTGATTGGCAATGAATAATAGTCCTTATTAACATATATCCAGCGAGCAAATTCACCAATCACATTGTCTTCTGTATCAAGAATCCACACCTCACATTTCCCCAGTTCGCCTTTGAGTCCCTCAACTGGAATGTTAAGATTCAGTTCTTTCTGTGGTCCAATAGATCCGATCTTCGTTACCAAACCAAGCATTAATATGCCTATGCTGATTTGTAAGAAAGATTTCATTGTACCCCCTTTGCTATTCTTAATTACAACATTCTTCAGAAAAAATTCCTCTTTATGATATTTTGTATCCCGCAAGCACAAAATCCTGTATTCTTATTTATTTCCGCAGTTCCTCCACGGACTTTGGCTTGCATAGATAAAATCCCTGTCCGTAAGTAATGCCAAGATTTTTGATAAAATCCAATTCATTTTTGTTTTCTATACCCTCGGCAATGATAATAGCATCAATCCGTTGGGCAAAATTGACAAAGGACTTTATCAATTCCTGGCGAATGAGATTTTTATCAATATCCCTGACCAACGTCCGGTCGTACTTAAGATAATCCGGGCTGATCTCACTAATTCTTTCCAGGGTTGAGTAACCCACTCCTACATCATCCAGGGCAATCTTCAAACCCTTGCCTTTGGTTCTTACAATTATCTCTTGGTAAATGCCATAATGGGGAATCGCAAACTTTTCGGTCATCTCTATAACTATGCGATTGTTATTTAGTTTGAATTCAGACAGATTGTTTTCAAAATGATTATCCAACAATTTAGGAATTTGATCGGGTGTAATATTCAAAAAAATAAGACCGTTAGAGTTTAACTTGGATGCTGACTTGATTGCATTGTATAAACATAATTCTTCCATTGCAGACAACAATTCATATTTTGCAGCAAAAGAGAATATTGTATCCGGATCTTCAAAAAAAGAACCTTTCGGTCCCCGGGTGAGCGCCTCGTAGCCATATACTGAATTATCCTGCAGATTGTAGATTGGCTGGAATACCGTAGTAATATCCTTATTACGAATAAGCCTTTGCAGTTCTGCATACAAATCCTTCTCCATCAATTTTTCTTTGAAATACGCTGCGTACTTCAGATCTTCAATTGCCTGATAGATAAAGCGTTCAATTCTAACCATTGGATCAACCCGGAATATCTGATAACTTGTATGTATGTCTATTCTATCTTTTATTTCCTTAAACTTGAGTTCTTCTCTTATTTTTTTCATCTTCTCACTAAATTCATCAGAGAGATTCCTGAGATAATCTTTGTTAACCATGCCACCAGATTTGGTTCTGTTTATGAAAATGAAAAAACCATCACCCATTACCGAAGAAATCGCAACCAGTGCTGAACCGGGTATGAGTTTGCCAACTTCCCCCAATACACAAATTGTAAAAATCTTTACGAGTTCATCATAAATTTCCCAACCAAAGACTGGTTCTATGCGCGATTGATCACCAATTGCCAGATACAGTATTCCAATAGTCTTTTCCTGCTCAAGAATCTTTCTCAAATCATCAAAGATTGCATTGACTGTAGGCAGACCACTTGCCCGGTCATAAAGAGAAGCCCGATATTTCAGTAATTCCGATTGAATTCTTTCTATATCGTTATTCATAAATTGTTTTTCTCTATGTAGTAAAATATTTCATTTATCCGTTTCAACAGCTGTTCTGCTGTAAATGGCTTACAGATATAGTCCACTGCCCCTTCTTTTAATCCAATGATCTTATCATAGGCGTCAACCCGTGCTGTTAACATAGCAACCGGAATCTTTTTTAACTTCTCATCTGCTTTCATAATCTGCATTGCTTGCCACCCATCAACCTCAGGAAGCATAATATCAAGAAGGATAAGATCAATCTTTTCCGATTGTAAAATTGCAAGTCCTTGTTTTGCATCCTTGGCTTTAAATACTGAATAACCTGCATCCTTCAATACCCTTTCCACAAAATCAAGGATGTCTACTTCATCGTCAATCACCAAAATGTTTTTATTCATACTACCCTCCTTAAAGGAATGATAAAAAAGAAAATCGTAACTCCCTCATTACTCTCTGCCCATATTTTACCCTGATGCGCCTCAATAATACTATGGGCAATTGATAAACCAAGACCAATCCCTCCATACTTGCGTGATGTGGTTGCATCTATCTGATAAAATGGTTCAAAGATCTTTTGTAACTGGTTCTGAGGTATAGTTACTCCTCTATTCAAAATCTTGAACCGGAAGTACTCTTCATTCTCCTTTTCAATTTTATCCGTACTGAGTTCTACCTGAGTATTGGTTTCAGCAAATTTTATACTATTGTTGATCAGATTTTCCAATACAGTGTACAGATTTTCTTTATCCCCGTAGAGCTCTTTTACTGACAGTGTCTTTTTGATACTCAAACCACGAGATTTAATTTCAGGTTCAAAATTACTGAGAATTGAATCAATCATTTCTGTAATCACAAAAGTCTGAGGCTGTATCTTGATACCTTCAAGGGTGTATTTAGAGATTTGTAGCAAAGAATGAATTTCTTTGTTTAGACGCTCCAGATTGCGCCGAATGATTTCAAGTCCATGTTTTTGATCCTGATTAAGCGTACCCATTTTGTCCTTTTCCAGATAGTCAACATAACCGAGGGAGGCAGTCAAAGGTGTTCTCAATTCATGGGAAATATTGGCAAGAAATTGAGTTTTCTGGGCATCTCTATTTTCTAATTCTTTAATCAAACTATTTAACTGCAGAATATTTGCCCTTATCCTTTCAGTCATAAGATTAAATGCCTTTGCAAGTTCTTCAAATTCATCCCCGGTTTTCATATCTATGACCTGGTCAAAATTTCCTTCTGCAACTTTCTTCGCCCCTTCACCCAGGGTTTTTAAATGCCCTGTAATTCTATTTGACGCAACAATGGACAGAACTATACTCAGCAATATGGCGCTGATTGCCATTAGAATACTGCTTCCCACAACCGCTGATAATTCACCTTTCAGCCGTTCAAAAGAAAAATAATAGACAATAGAGTACTTGTGAACTCCATATTCATCTGTATATGGAGCAATAATACAAACCTCATTGTCGGTATGTATACTAATCTCCATTTTTTTCAAATTGTTCAAAATAAATTTGTCAGAAGAGCGTTGCAATTCAGATAATGAATAAAAACCCTTTTCATAAAGGTCCATGTCATAATGGATATTTCCCTGAAGGTCAACCACCTGAATATTTTTCAAATCCCTATTCAATTCTTTCTGATCAATTACAGTTGAACGAAATTTAAAAAATGCATTTTTGAAATAGCGAAGAAAAGCATCTCCAATTTTGTCATACGATAACCTGACAAACATTTCAGCACCGCTAATGATTTCAGTCTGTAATTCCTTTACCCTTGATGATGCCATAAATATTCCCATTATGGTGAAGATGACAATGATAATACAGGAGATTATCGCTATCAGTTTTGTTTTGAATGAAAGTTTCATTTTTTGAAACCTATTTCCTTTAGCCGAATCGTCTGATCAATCCTTGGTTTGAATTCAACATCTTTTGAAAATCCATATATCCTCGGTTCCCATACTATCGGCACTATCGGCATAATATCTAACATAATGGATTGAATTTCTTTCACCAGACTCAATCTCTGTTCAGGGTCTTCAATCTTAAAACTAAGGTCAATAAGACTATCAATTTCAGGATTTGAAAAGCCAGAACGATTCATAACCCCTGTTCCTTCTTCAGGATTATATGTATAAAAGAATGGAGCAAGCATTCCACTGAGTCCATCTAAGGTTGTGATCAATGATGAAATCAAAATAAAATCAAATTTTCTCTTCTCAACTATTCTCCAGAATTCTTCAGTATCAAAGGCTTTCTCATCTACTTCTATACCAATCGCACGCAGATAATTGGCAATTTTATTTCCGATTTTTTGAATTGGCTTTCCATAACAGAAAAGAATCTTTATTTTGCCAAATTTCTCAATTAGTATCTTTGCGCTATCAGGATTGTAATCCAGTGGTGGCAGGTCAGGACAATAACCAATCACACCCTTAGGAATGAATTGATTTGCAGGTTCAGCAAGTCCATAATAGAGGTCTCTGTCAATCTCTTCTCTATTTATCGCCATTGACAGTGCACGACGTAAATCCTTATTGTCAAATGGTTGCCTTTTCAAATTGAACTGGAGATACCTTGTGGCAACACCCGTTATTATTTCCATTCTTACACTATCTTTAAATTTGTTATATAAATCTATTGGCACACCATACATAATAAATATTTTAGAATCTTTCAGTAATTTAATACGCTCTTCTATTTCCGGTATAAATTTGAACACTGCCTTGGTGATTTTTGGTTTCTTTCCCCAGTAATTTTGATACAATTCACAAACAAATGAATCTTGAGAAATAAAAGTGGCCCTGTAAGGACCGGTGCCTACTGGATTTGAAAAATCAGTATAACCATCGGGGATGATATATAGCAAATCAAGTTCGTTTAAAAGAGAATAATAGGGAAATTTTGTCTTTATCGCGATACAATGAGAATTTGTTGCATATATCGTATCAATGATTCTAACAAGACCCGACCTTTCACTCTCTTTATTACGAATTGGTCGGTATAATGAATATAAAACATCTATAGCATCCATTTTCTTACCATTATGGAAAAATACATCTTCCCTTAAATCAAATATCCAGGTCAAACTATCGGTTTGATACCATTCCTTGGCAAGACAGGGAAGCATCCTTAAATCTGGTGTATAATCAATGAGTGATTCATAGATATTTGAGAGAATGGAAATTGTCACTATCTCATTACGGAGATGGGGGTCATATGTCCTCGGTGGTCGGTCATATAAAATAGTAATTGTATGCACCTTTTTTTGACAGGAAAAAAATGACATACAGAGAATCAAAATCAAGGCGCTCAATTTTTTTATCTGCATAATCATTTCTTTAATCTTATCTCTTTTATAATTATCAACTCATCAAGCCTTGGATTCCACTCTATTCTATCTGAAACACCATATATCTCTTTTTCCCAGACCACTGGAATTTTAGGCAGGTCTCTTAATAGAATCTTCTGTGCATCATTTACAAGTTTTGCACAAACTTTCAGGTCAGAAGTAGTTATCATCTTCTCAATGAGTTGGTCCAATTCTTTATTTGAATAATTAGTATTATTCAAAGTCCCAAGTCCTTTGCTTAAATTTCTTGTATGAAAAGAACTGCGCAATATGCTCACTCCTTCATTGGAAAGCGGAACACTTCCAATGAGATAGAATTGTGATTTTCTGTTATTTATCTTTTCCCAGTATTTTTCAACAGAAAGGGAATGGGGATTTATCTTTATACCAATTTTTTCTAAATTATTGATGATTGCCTCGGCTATAAAGGCACGGGACTCTGCAAAATCAAATTCAATCACCGGGATTTCGTCCAATTTCTTCAATAACTTCTTCGCGCTATCAGGATTATACATAAATTGTTGTAGATTGTAATCAAAACCAAATAATCCCTGGCTTATAAACTGGTTTGCTGGAACTGCAAATTTGTGATATACTTTTTCAGCAAGAAGTCTTCTATCTATACCAATATTTAATGCCTGGCGAAATTCAACTCTGTTAAATGGAAATTTACTCAAATCCATTTCTATGTACCTCACAGCAACACCAGAAGTAGCAACCACCCGGCCTGCATTTGAAAGTCTTTCTAAATATGTTAAAGGAATGAATGTGATGATATCAACCTCGTCTTTTTCTAATAATTCTATCCTTTTTTCCACTTCAGGGATGAAAAGAAATGTAGCACGGTCAAAGTCAATTTTGTTATTCCAATAATCTTTAAATTTAACGAGTTCAATCCTGTCTTTTTGCAAATTCTTTACTTTATATGGTCCGGTTCCGCAGAATTTTCCATCTGATGGGTCAAACCCTTCAGGAATTATATAGATGTTTGCAAGGTCATATAATAAAAAAGGGTGGGGCACCTTGAGATGGAAAAGGACCTTATTTGTATCTTCAGGAATTATGGTGTCAATATAACCCCTGAGTGCGGTGTATTGTGAACCTGAAAGATTGAATGGTCTGTAAAGTGAATATACAACATCATTGGGATTCAATCTCTTCTGATTATGGAATCGCACATTATTTCTCAAATAAAATCGCCAGGTGACCGAATCAATCTTCTCCCAGTATTCAGCGATACAGGGGATTATCTTCATATTCGGATCAGGTGTTATGAGTGGTTCATATATGTTGCACAGGATTGAAATGGTGACAATCTCTCTTCTTAAATGTGGGTCAAGATTTACAGGCATTGCATCGTATACAATTGTGATTTGATTATTCTGATGGGAACATCTTGACAAAAAGAGGTTAAAAAGAGATGCTATCAAACAAAAAACTATTTTGAAATTTGACATTTGGGATTTGTAATCTTTCATTTATTTTTCCATTGGTATCTTTATTTTATATTTCTTTGCAAACTCAATCGCCTCTTTGTATCCTGCATCATAATGCCTTGCTACACCAATGCCCGGGTCATTGGTCAAAACCCTTTCAATCCTTTTATCCATCATTTCTGTGCCATCACAGACCAGGACCTGTCCTGCATGTATTGAGTATCCAATACCGACACCGCCACCATGGTGAACAGAGACCCAGGATGCACCTGACGCGGTATTTAATAGCGCATTTAAGACTGGCCAGTCTGCAATTGCATCAGAACCATCAATCATACCTTCGGTTTCCCGATACGGTGATGCTACAGAACCACAATCAAGGTGGTCCCTGCCAATCACAATTGGCGCCTTTAACTTTCCTTCTCTTACAAGTTGATTTATCCTGAGACCAAATTTATCTCTTTCTCCATAGCCAAGCCACATAATTCTTGCAGGCAAACCCTGGAATGGAATTTTTTTCTGGGCGAGTTCAATCCAGCGGCGGATTGATGGATTATCACCAAACATTTCAAGAACTTGTTTATCCAGCAAATAAATGTCTTCTTTATCGCCAGAAAGTGCAGCCCAGCGGAAAGGTCCTTTTCCTTCACAGAATAATGGTCTTATATATTCAGGAACGAATCCCGGAATCTTGAATGGGTCTTCAACCCCTGCCTTTTTTGCCTGACCACGGATATTGTTTCCATAATCAAATGCAATCGCCCCCCTTTTCTGCATCTCAATCATCGCCTCCATCTGCCGGGCAATGGATTCAAGGGCCCTTTTCTTATATTCTTCAGGATTTCTTTTCCGCAATTCCAAAGCCTCATCAAGGCTCATACCACCGGGCACATAACCATTCAATTCATCATGGGCAGATGTCTGGTCAGTCAAAACATCAGGTATTATATTTCTTTTTACGAGTTCTGGTTCAATATCTGCACAATTACCTACAAGACCTATTGAACGCGGAATCTTTTTTTCAAGTGCTTCAAATACAAGTTTTAATGCCTCATCAAGATTATCAACCATCATATCACAGAATCCTTGTTTTACCCTCCTTTCAATCCTTTTTGGGTCTACCTCAATATCAAGTATCACACCTTCATTCATTGTTACTGCAAGGGGTTGGGCACCACTCATCCCACCCATACCACCGGTCAATACCCATTTTCCTTTCAGTGTACCTCCAAAATGTTTTCGTGCACAGGCAGAAAATGTTTCATAGGTTCCCTGAATGATTCCCTGGGTTCCAATATAAATCCAGCTCCCTGCAGTCATCTGTCCATACATTATCAAACCAAGCATTTCAAGTCTTCTGAAATAATCCCAGTTTGCCCAGGCCGGGACCAAGAGAGAATTTGCAATCAATACCCTTGGTGCATATTCAAATGTCTCAAAAATTCCAACTGGTTTTCCAGATTGTATCAATAATGTTTCATTATTCTCCAGGGATTTCAATGACTCTACAATTTTTTTGTAACACTCCCAATTTCTCGCGGCTTTGCCACTACCACCATACACAATTAATTCTTCTGGTTTTTCCGCAACATCAGGGTCAAGATTATTCTGTAGCATTCTCAAGGCACCTTCCTGCTGCCAGGATTTGCAACTCAGATTCATACCCTTTGGCGCACATACTGGATCATATGAAAATTTCTTCAAAGTCATGGTCTTTTTCATTGCACCTCCACATTCAATTTTAATCCAAATTTTCTGATTGTCAAGTTCAAATATCTTCAAATCCTTTTCTTGACTAATAACCTTATTTCAATATAATATTGAAGTTTCCTATGATTAATAGAAAAGTCAGAAATTTTGAGATAAAAGAACTTATTGCAACAGGTGGAATGGCAGCAATTTATAAGGCAGTCCAAATTTCGCTGGACCGAATTGTGGCAATTAAGATTCTGCATGGACATCTTGCTCAGGACAAAGATTTTATTATCCGTTTTGAAAGAGAGGCAAAGGCGGCTGCAAATCTTCAACATGAAAATATTGTCAACATCATTGATTTTGGCCGTGATGAAGAGGTTTATTTTATTGCAATGGAGTATGTGGAAGGTAAGAGTTTAAAAGAAATATTGAACCAGTTAAAATTCATTCCCCAGGAAATTGCCCTGAGCATTGCAAATGAAATAAGCAAAGGTCTTTACTATGCTCATCAAAAGGGTATTGTTCACCGGGATGTGAAACCGGCAAATATCCTTATTGGCAATGATGGCTCAGTAAAAATTGCTGATTTTGGACTTGCCCAGGCACAGGATTTGACATCAATAACTGTAACTGGTTCAATAGTTGGGACTCCTGCATATATGTCACCAGAACAGGCGGCAGGCAAAAAAGTTGATAATCGTTCTGATATTTTTTCTTTGGGTGTAGTTGTCTATGAAATGCTCACCGGAATCAAACCATTCCGTGGTGAGAATTACTCTTCTGTCATCAATGAAATTCTCACAGTAGATCCACCAAAACCATTTGAAGCAAATCCCCTGATTTCAAGGGAAATCAGCACAATCATTGAAAAAATGCTGGAAAAAGACCCGGACAAAAGGTATCAGAATGTGAATGAAATATCTGAAGACATAAGTAATTACCTGCGCAGAACACGTGCTGAGGTAAGCCGAAAAGACCTTGGTGAATTTATCACTGCACCCACCCAGAATTTTCAGAATTTACTACAAAAGAGAAAAGAACGTCATTATGAACGAGGCATCTATTTTATGAATTTAGGCTATGAGAAGATTGATGATGCTATTGGCGAATTTGAAAAGGTTTTGATCCTGGATCCAAATGATTCAAAGGCAAAAATTTACCTTGGAGAATTGAAGAAAAAGAAAGATAAGACACCATCGGTAAGTAAGAAACCTGCAAAACAAGAGATAAAACCAGCAAAAAAAACCGCCATTCCGGTCTTTGTCCCGGTTGCCGGAATAATTGCGTTATTGATAGTCATATTTACTCTTTTCAAATTTCTGCCAAATAATACCCAGCCTCCTATCGCACCGCAAGAGATCACAGGAATTGCGATGGTTATTTCATCACCTGTCGGTGCAGAAATTTTTTTTGATAGTGATAGCACTGGTAAAACCACACCGGCTATGCTGGAAAGTTTAAAAATTGGTGAACATCAGATTGAGTTAAGAAAACAAGGTTATAAGCCGATGTTTCAGAAATTCGAAATCAAAGGAAATGATACAGTCAATTTGAACATCACCCTGACAAGCGAGATTGTCAGGACCGATAGTGTTATAGCTTCTAAGCCACCCAAGCAAAAGCCCCAGGAACCGATTGAAGGAATGAGTTATCTAAGGGTAAAGGTTGAACCCTGGGCAAAAATCTATGTTGATGGCAAGTATATTGAAACAACTCCGATTGCCCGTAGTCTCTCAGTGAATTCAGGCAACCACATACTGCGTTTGGAAAATCCCAATTTCAAAATATGGCAGAGGAATATAAAATTTGCGCCTGGTAAGACCGTAGATTTGAATGTCCGGCTTGAACCACTTGAAGGTTTTCTAAAACTGATCGTCAAACCCTGGGCAGATGTCTATGTTGATGGAAAATTCTTTGAAACAACACCAATTGCCGAACCTATAAAATTATCTGCAGGTCGGCATACATTGAAGTTGATAAATCCATTGTTCAAACCTTATGAAGAAACCATAGAGATTGCCCCCAATAAAGTCTTGAAAAAAAATGTGGAATTGGAGCGTAAATGAAAAATTTTTTGATTCAAGAAAGGAGTAAAAAATGCTGAATAAAATTTTTGTGCTTTTTAGTGCAGTCCTTATCAGTCTTGTTTATGGTCAACAGGTTAGTGGTGATTCATTACTAAAACTATTGGAAAGTGCAAAGTTTTACTACAATAATGGTGAATACGAAAGTGCAATCAAACAACTGGAAAACGCCCTTCAGTATTTAAAACAACTCAATCAAAACGAACAGGTTGAGGCATATAAATACCTTGCATTCAGTTATGTTGCCTTTGGTGATAAAGACAAGGCAAAAGAACAGTTCAAGAAAGCATTGAGATTGGATCCAAAATTAGAACTGGATCCCGCAACAGTATCACCCAAGATCATAAAAGTATTTGAAGAGGCAAAGGCTGAAATGATAACCATTGTTGAACCTCCACCAGCACAACCACCTTCACCAAAACCAACCAAACCTGAAGTGAGACCTGCAGGTGTCAGCACAACCGGGGCGCTTGTGCGCAGTTGCTGCCTGCCTGGTTGGGGACAAATGTACAGAGGGGAGAGTTCAAAAGGCAAGAAACTGATGATTGCTACGGCAATTCTTTTGCCCACTTCCTTGATTGCCACCTCAATCCAGAATGTCAAGCACGATAATTATCTGGATATTGAACCAGGCAATGAAGATGAAATGAACCGTGCTTACAGGGAATATCGAATTTGGTATAATATTACGGCATTCTCCTGGTTTGCCTATCTTGGATTATACGCTTATAATATCTATGATGTAATTGTTACAAAACCAAGAATAAAATCGTCGATGAATGTAAACGACAAAGGTTTTTACTGCAGATCAACAAGCAATTATTTTCAATTTGGATATAATGTCCAAATTAGATAGAGTTTTTTGGTTTCATGGGAGGTTAAAAATGAAGAAGATATTTATTCTAATAACTTTAATCCTGATGGTGACCTGTTTAAAGCCACCTCGGGACAATGAATTTGATCCCGATAATCCAGACAAGGCATATTTGACCGGAGTAGTAGAATCACCGGATGGTAAGGTAAAAAAAGCAAAAGTAAAACTTTTTACTCTTGATCACGAAGTCTATGATTCAACTTTCTCAAGCGAAAATGGAGAATATGAATTCACTGAAATAGACCCGGGAATTTACAAGATTATGGCATTTATTCCATACTACCTGCCTGCGGAATATTATCCGGAAAGTCTTCCTGCTGGTATATCTGATACAGTTGACCTTTATTTCTGCGCGATGATATTCAATTTTGATAATGATTCTGTGGGCACAATTGAACCATTTGATTTCAAAAAAGTAACTGGTATCTGGAGTGTTCAGAATGACAATAGCGCACCATCTGCACCAAATGTCTATAACTGCAATTCTCAATACGGGCTGGCACTCTATAATCAAGCAGTATTGAATTACTCAATTAGTATGGACTTCAAATTTCTAAGCCAAGTAGATACCTTAACCCAGGCAGGTGTTGTCTTAAGACTGCAAGACAGTTTGAATTACTACATTGTATCCGTTTCCAGGGAAATCTTAACCTTCTGTAAAGTAAAGAATGGCATAACTACGGTTCTTCAGTATGCTCCTAATTTCATTATGCAAAATGAATGGTACGACTTATGGGTAGAGGTATGTGATGACAACTTTAAAATATATTTTAACGGTGATTTGAAAATAGAAAAAACTGATAATGAATTCGGCGAAGGCAAGACTGGACTGTGGGTATATAGAACATCCCCACCTCAGGCTTCTGTAAATTTTGACAATGTGATTATCTATCGTTAGTGGCAACATTTCTTATCCACAAATCCAGCGAAGAAACTCAGATAATAAGACTGGAAAAAGAATTTTTTACCCTGGGCAGACTTCAAGACAATGATATAATCCTTGATGACATATTTGTATCCCGGCACCATGCTGAAGTAATTAAAAAAGGTTCTTACTACATTATCAAAGACCACAAAAGCCGTTATGGTACCTATGTCAATGGCGAGAGGATTACTGAAAAAAAATTAAATTACGGTGATGAAATTCAACTGGGAAATATCATCATTACATTTGTTGATGAACAGAAACTAAATCAGATACCTGAACGCAAGACAGTTACACGAAAATTTGGAGAAACCTTTGATTTGGATAAGAAAATTGATGTCCTGAAAAACCTATTGGGCAAGGGTGAAAAAAAAGAAAAAATATTGAAGGCTATTGACGAACTCCAGGATGAAATTAAGTCCTATCATCAAACACTGATTGAGGCAGAAAAGTCAAGGGAAATCGCTGCCACCCTTTGCGAAGTTGGAAAGGTAATAAATTTCGTCTTTGACCTGAATGTCCTTCTGAATCTTTTGATGGACCTCGCCCTGCGAATAGTCCAGGCGAGGCGCGGTTTTATTATGCTCTATGATAATGAGGCAAAAAAACTAAGAATCAAGGTTGCACGGAATATGGGAGGTGCGATAGATTTACAAAAGACATCCGGAGTCAGCCAGACCATCGCTTACGAATCATACAAAACTGGCACTCTAATCACAACTGATGATGCTACAAGGGATGAAAGATTCAAAACCCAGGAAAGTGTTATAACTTATGCAATCGGCTCAGTAATCTGTGCTCCCCTGATATCAAAAGAAAAAACCATTTTGGGCGTTATATATCTTGATAACCCGGTTGGTGCTAATAGATTCTCTGCCGATGACAATCAATTCATAGTATCTTTTGCCAGTCAGTCTGCAATTGCCATTGAAAATGCCCAATTATATGAAAAAGTCAAGAAAGAAGAAAAGATCACTGAAAGACTTCAACGTTTCTTCTCACCGGAGGTTGTAAAAAAGATTGTAGCGGAAGAAAAGGCAATCAAACCGGGCGGTGAGCATTGTATTGTTACAACTCTGTTCTGCGATATTCGTGGTTATACTTCTCTTACTGAAAAGATTGATACAATTGTTGCGGTTGAAATTCTGAATGATTTTTTGAGCAGTATGACTGAAGAAGTTTTCCTGTATGAAGGGACTCTTGATAAATACATCGGCGATTGCGTAATGGCAATATTTGGTGCACCAGTTGCCCATACTGATGATCCACTACGGGCAATAAAATGCGCCCTGGGTATGAAAAAACGGGTTCAGGAATTAAAAAAACAATGGCAGGAAAAGTTGAAAATCCCGGAGGTTAAATCATTTGACATAGGCATTGGCATCAATACTGGTGAAGTGATCGCAGGGAACATTGGTAATGAGAAAAGAATGGAATATACCGTGGTATCTACCGCTGTAAATATTGCATCCCGGCTTGAGGATATTGCCGAGCCCGGGCAGATCTTGATTAGCAAAAATACTTATAATGCCGTAAGAAATTATGTCAATGTCAAAAAACTTCCTCCGGTGCGATTAAAAAATATCAGTCAAATGATAGAGGTTTATGAAGTCATCAATTTGCTTACTGATTCAACAGAAATTGACAGAAAAACAATAAGTTCACAATAGTATGTAAGCAGAACATCCGGCGCCGCATCAAGAATAATTGATGGAATGATTTTTTTGTCTAAACTCAGGTCTTGACTTATTGAATTTTTTGAATAGTATTAGACTACAGGAGGTTTTATGATATATCTATTAATATTGTTTCAGGTTGTTGGTTCACCATTTCTAAACAGTACTGAACCAATAATCACGGGTGCTGGTGGTCCAGATGCTTATGGCTACAGGTGGATTGATAGCGATACCACAGGTGGTCCGAGTTTTAACTGGATTGATATAAAGGGCATTGGTACGCAGATTACAGGTCTGGCAGACGATAATGTGGTTGGTCCATTCTCTATCGGATTTGATTTTCCGTATTACTGGTATAAGGTGAATAGTTTCTTTGTGGGTTCAAATGGTTATATCGCATTTGGAGATCCAACCCTTGAAGCACATCCATTCCAGACCTTACCAAATCCTCAAACACCAAACAATGTGCTTGCACCTCTTATGAGTGACATTGATTTTACACCCCAGGGCACATGCTGGTACTGGACAAATTCAGCAAATGACACCTGTATTATCCAATACGATAGCGTCCGATTCTGGAATGTGGGATCAAGTTTGAATACTTTTCAGATCATCCTCTCAAAACCAGACAGTACAATAACATTTCAGTATCTTGAGCAGAATGGAACTCCGGGTGGCGGAACAAACTTTTTGACCGTGGGTATTGAGAATGTTTCAGGAACAGTTGGATTGCAATATAATCACGACAATGTCCCAAGTTACAATACAATTCATGCTAATCTTGCTATCCTTTATTATCCTCCAGAATCAACAAGTTACCAGGTACACGACATCGCGGTATGGAAAGTTATGAATGATGTATCTGGCGGTTTCTTTGTTTATAATAGTGATTCAGTAAATCTCTGGGCAGTTGTTAAGAATACCGGTAATCAACCAGAAGCCAATTTTGATGTCTACTGTCAGGTTAGAAATCCATCCAATATGCTCGTGTTTGCTGATACGGTAACAGTCACAAGCCTTGCGCCAGGTGCGACAGATTCCTTGGTTTTTACACCATCCTGGAGCCCAACTGTAAATGGACCATATTCAGTAAAAGTCAAGTCTTTGCTCAGCGGTGATATGACGCCATCAAATGATTCAACACTGGTAGAATCAAGGATTGTTACATATCCTGCAACACTCCAGTATGACAACGGAACCTACGAACAGGCAATGTCCTGGAATGGACCAAATTCTGGTTGGGGCAACAAATTCTATCCACCAAAGTACCCGATAAAGGTCAATCAAATGAGTTTCCATTTTGGTGCAGTGACAAGTGGTAACGCACCAGTTCATTTCCAACTAATAGATGATGATGGTCCAAATGGTGATCCTGGAACTGTGATATTTGACACCCTGATTGTTGTAACCGATACAGGTTGGAGATATATAGATATCTCTAACCATTATTTTATGATTGCAAACGGTGCATTCTATGTTGGTGGAATTGCTGAAAATGCAGCAGAACCAGCCTTCTCAATGGACACTGACCCACTCTTTTCAATGAGAGGCTATGAGTATACTGGTTCCTGGGCACCTCATCGTGACAATGCTACAATGGATATCCTTATCAGGGCAAATATTGAACTCTGGCCTGGCTATGTTGAAGAACTCAATCCAGAAATTAGGGTCGGGTCAAGACCAGCCTATGCAACACCAAATCCATTCAAGAAATCAACGGCAATAAACTTCGCAACCCATGTGAACAAGGTCAAGATCTATGATGCCTGTGGAAGGTTGGTGAAAAATCTTGGCATTGAAAAGGGAACCGGCAAATGGAATGGTTGTGATGATAATGGCATACGTCTGAATCAGGGAATTTACTTTGGAATTGGTGATAATCACGAAACAATTAAGCTCATCCTTGTGGATTAAGACAATGCAAACAGGAGGGGTGCAAAACGCCCCTCCTGTTATCTTTTTGTGCAACGCTTGACCTTCATTATAACATTATGTCTGAAAAACGAATAAAAACTTATGATTTTTAAAGCAATTTTGTTTTGGCAACTGGCACAAAATTTGCAAGTATGTCTTGACAGACGAGGATTTTGGAATATAATTCATAATAGAAAAAAGGAGGTAATATGAAGCCAAGACTCGTTGTTGCAGGTCTAATGATGTTGCTGGTGTTTGTTGGTTGCGGCAAAAAGACTGATGAGAATGAACTATATGAGGCAAATAATCTGGTCCAAGGGCTTGCAATTCTTGGAATGATGACTGATGTTGATGCCTATAGCAATTCTTTTCTTGCTGCACCACCACTCTGGGAAGGTCCTGATACATTCAATGTGCCCGATGAATGGGCAGACCTTTACTATCGGTTTGTTATCAAATTTCCAGTTGATAGCCAGAGTGTAACAATTGATTCCGGACATTTGTATCTTATGTTCACACCAGATATCTGGGATAGCACCCATATGAATGATACAATCACACAGTTGGATATTGGTCTTCTTGCAGATAACCGCAATATCTGGTTCCGTGCAGTAGTGGGTGTCCCTGATACAACCCATGTTACAGGTGACTTCAAATGGAATTGGAACTCCACCTGGTATCGTTATGCATTTGATAATAGCACGATTGATGAAGCCGCTGCCATTGATATCACAACATCTTCTGATATAAGACTTTCTGCTCAATTCCGCTTTGGCTCAGATGGTTCTGGCACAGGTGAAGATAACTGGGCAAAATTTGACCAAACAATTTTTGTCCGGTATGAATTCTTTGCTGAACCTGATCCGGATGGATATGATGGTTACTACACACTCTTAAGTGAAGGGTGGAAAGTAAAACACTACTTCAAACTTGTAAAGCCAGCAGCATAGATATTCGGTTTCTTATAAGAAAAGGGGAGCAACGCTCCCTTTTTCTATTTTCCATCCCCCATTTTGTTATTACATCTCTTATTGGAAATTAAAACACTTGATTTAATATCTAATCTAATTATAATTCTATATGAATAAAATAACTTCAATAATTTTGGTGTTTTTTATTATTTCATGTTCGGCAATAAAAGAGCGCCTTGCGATTAAAGAATGCAAATTTACATTTCTTTCAGCAAACGCTTATGACTTCACTTTCTCTGACCTTAATGTTGACTTTGTATTAAAGGTGCAAAATCCCAATGATATTGATGCAATCCTTGACAAACTTGATTACACATTCTATGTGAACCAAAACGATGTATTTTCTGGTACTACAGGCAAGGGTTTGAAGGTTTCTGCAGGTAAATCAGAGAATTTTACTACAACCATCACTCTGGAATATACCAAAATCGGTCAGGCAATTGTTGATGCATTACGGTTCAAAAGTGCTTCCTATAAGATCAAGGCAAAGGCTTATATCAAAACAGTTATTGGCGAAATCAGCTATCCGGTAGAAATTTCCTTCAAATAGAAATTTATTATCAATTAAAATAAAAGGCGCAGGCAAAGAGGTAGAAGATAAGGAAGGTTTTTGATAACCTCCTTCACTAATTGACGGGTATTGATGTCGTGTATTATCTTACCAGCAAAGAATTTCTTACCGATCTCAAAAATTTTTACATAATCTTCATCTTTTAATCTTAAATATGCATCACGGACTCTTTTATGAAACTTGACTTCCGAAAGTATTTCTTGCTCTATTTCCTGCTCATAAAAATCTTTTTTGCCTTTCAATCGCAGGACCGCATTTTTGCCGGCAATAATACCGGATTTAATGCCATTTGCGATACCCGCACCGCTTAAAGGATCAGTAAATCTTGCTGCATCGCCAATCAGAAAGAAATTTGTACCCGAATATCTATCTATAATTTTTGCAGGCACTCCACCAAAGATTTTCTCTTTGATCACACAATCAGGAAATTCTTTTTGTATCCATTTATCCAGATATTCTTTTGCCTTCTTGCTGGTTTTCAATGGTGAAATACCAAGTCCAACATTTGCCGAAATTTTTGATTTAGGAAATATCCAGGCATAACCACCTGGTGCAAGATTTTGGTCAAAGATTAGATGAGTATAATCTGCCTCAATTCTAATATTTTCAAGAAAATATTCTGCGCAGATTTCAATCTCGTCCAAACTCAATCTTGTATCAATGCCCAGCCAGGTCCCAATTCTTGATGCCATTCCATCAGCACCAATCAAAAAGCGAAAACGATATTTTTTTATAATACCATTTTCCTGCACAACAAGATTTTCACTGCCTTCTATACCTATAACCCGGGTATTGGTTTTTAAAATTGCACCTTCTGCTACAGCAAGAGATGCCAATGCAGGGTCAAATATCTTTCTATTCAATATCCATCCGACATTGGGATACTCAATTTTGAATTCATCACCGGTTGGTCCACGTACAATTGAACCTGAAAGTCCCACGGCCGTCCACTCTGTTTTTATATCAAGATAGTTTTTTATTGTACTTCGGGAAAGTCCTTCAGCACATTGCAAAGGCACGCCAATTTGTGAATGTTCTTCAAGGATTAATACAGAAGCACCTTCTTTTGCGGCACTTAGACCTGCACTACTACCTGCGGGTCCAGCACCAACAACAATTATGTCAAAATATTCCACAAACAACTACTATAAAATCGGTATGACGCAGATGAATCTGAATGGCGTACTTGCATTATTTATGAATCCATGCTTATCATCTGGCTGAACCAGAAGTGCATCTCCCTTTTTGACCAGTATCTCTGAAACTCCATTATTCAATATTGCCTCACCTTCAAGAATGAAGATTTCATGTTCCATATTGTTGTGAGAATGTACGGGAATTTCACCACCGGGATTGATCGTAAAAACACGCATTGCATAGTGAGGAGCGCCATCATTTTTCGTTATTAACCATTGCAAGGTAGTATCTTTTGTGCCGGACAGTTGTGGAATTTCAGGAATCACTTCACTGAGTTTAATTATCTTCATATACATAATAATATCCTATTTTGCCCAAAAATCAAGGACTATTTATTCAAAAGATATTGACAGTGTGAAATAGTTATATATAATTCACTATGTTAATAAAAAGGATATTTATAGGGTATATTTTTGCAGTGATGCTTGGCTTTTGCCTTCTTTTTTCTCAGAAATCAGATGCGGTTGTTGAGATCCGGGGAGCAATCTGCGACTCATTGACAAAGCAAGCTATCCCTCAGGTGCGCGTAACTGTAGCAAATCTCAACAAATCATTCACCACCTCAAAAAGCGCCTTTGTACTTATGTTACCTGCAGGTGAATACAATTTTATCCTTGATGCACCAGAATATGAAATATTGAATAAGAAAATCTATCTTTCTTCTACCCATAGCACATTCACCTTTGAAATGGTTAAACAGTCTGATCGAATTTCACTCAAAAATAAATATCGTGAATTTTCATCAATTATGGACTCATTCAATTATGTACTAAAGAACCTTGAATTACCCACTGCGAAAGAATTATTGAAAAAACTTCAGGTTTTTAGAGAAAATGGCTTTGTCCTTGATGAAGAAATCATAGCAAACTACAATTATCTGCAAAAGTTCTGGATTGATAGTTTGATGAATCTGGCAAGAGTTAAAGAAGATTCAAGTAGTTATGCTGAGGCATTCTATTATTACCGGAAGGTTGCAGAATTTGATTCCTCGCAGATAGAAGCAATTACAGGTGTTCATAGAACAGATTCCTTGCTTACCTTGAAGAACAAGCCTCAAACATTGTCCACTTCACAACCAGTTAAGAAAACAAAAACCCCGGAGGAAATTGAAGCATTATATCAATCCGGAGTTGCAAAATTTATCAATAAAGAATTCAAAGAAACATTGAAAATATTCAAAGAAGTTCTGAAGTATAATCCAGGACACACTATGGCGCAGGAGTATTTGAGAAGAACCGAGGCACGACTTAAGATATTAGAAGGCGAATAAGATTCCAGCACATACTCAGTTTTGAGAATTCCTTATACATTGCTTGACTTTGATCAAAAAATTATTAAAATATATCTTCTTTTGAAAAGATTTGATTAAAAGGGAGGTTTATGGAATATTTTTTGAGTGCTGAAGAAAGAAATTTAAAAGAAAAGGTTCGCAAAATTGCTGAAGAATTAATCGTTCCTTTGCGTGACGAACTGGATAGAAAAGCTGAATTTCCAGCAGAAATTATCAAGGAAATGGCGCGTCAGGGATTATTAAGGATCTTTATTCCAGAAAAGTATGGAGGTACTGGTGCAAAGATAATGGATATGAGTATCGCCTGTGAAGAGGTTGCTCGTGTCTGCGCTGGTGTTGCTACTGCCTATGCAGTTGGTGCGCTTGGCTCAGGACCAATTGTCTATTTTGCCTCCGAAGAGCAGAAAAAGAAGTACCTTCCCAAAATTGCAAGTGGAGAATTGTGCTGTGCATTTGGGCTTACTGAGGCACAGGCAGGTAGTGATGTGGCAAATATCCAGACTACCGCAAGGAAAGAAGGTGATTTTTATATTCTAAATGGTGTAAAGCAATTCATTTCAAATGGTAGTATTGCGGATGTGTATGTGGTGCTTGCCTCTACTGATAAGTCCCGTGGCGCCCGTGGAATATCAGCATTTATTGTGGAAAAAGGAACCCCAGGTTTTGAATTTGGCAAACACGAAAATAAACTCGGTATACGGACTTCCACCACAACCGAACTTGTTTTTTCTGATTGCAAAGTACCAAAAGAAAATCTTATGGGTAAAGAAGGTATGGGTTTTATCTATACAATGCGTAACTTTGACCGCGCGCGACCAGGAGTCGGTGCGATTGGCCTTGGTGTAGCACAGGGTGCTTATGAAGCAGTATTGAAATTTTCAGCAGAGAAAAATCTTTTCGGCAATCAATATATCCAGCGTAAAATTGCTGATATGGCGACCGAGATTGAAGCTGCCCGTGCGTTGATCTATTCAGCAGCAAGATCAATTGATGCGGGAATAAAAAATACTACCAAACCTGCTTCATTCTCCAAACTCTTTCCATCAGATATTGCAATGAAAACAACCCTTGATGCAATTGATATTATGGGTCCTTATGGATTACTAAGGGAGTATAATGTGGAGAAGATGCTCCGTGATGCAAAAATTACGCAAATCTACGAAGGGACAAATCAAATTCAGCGCACTCAAATCGCCCTGGAGATAATTCGCGAAGCAGGATACAAAAAGGAGTAAAAATGGAATTCAATAAAGAGACTTTGTTATTACAGAATGAAATCAGAAAATTTGCCAAAGAGGTAATTGCCGAGAAGGTTGATGAATTTGATAAACAAGGTATATGCCCATTAGAAAACATTAAGAAACTCGGAGAAATGGGTATCCTTGGTTCAACCATACCAGAATCATATGGAGGCTGTGCGCTTGATACAGTCTCATTTCTTGTATCACTGGAAGAAATAACCAAGGTTTGTCCTTCAACTGCCCTGATACTGCTAACACATAACACTCTGTTTTCATATCCCATTGTTAAGTTTGGCAATGAAGAACAGAAAAAGAAATATTTATCAAGGTTGGCCTCCGGTGAAATCATTGGCGGCTTTGCTGAAACAACAACCAATGAAATCACCACCCTTGAAGAGAATAACTCTTATATCGTCTCTGGAAAGAATCACATATTACTAAATGGCAGTGCAAATGGACCTTTCATAATATTCGTTGAGTCAAAAGGTAAAACAAATGCCCTGATAATTGATGAAACAACATCCTCTATTACAAGAAACAAAAAAGACAATATTATCGGCATGAATGCCGGCGGTATCACAGAAATCGCCTTTGATAATTGCCGAGTACCAATAAGTAATCGCTTAGGTAATGACGGAAATGGAAAATCTATTCTTGATGAAATAAAAACATTTGCTAATTTGGGTTTCTCGGCAATAAATTTAGGTATCTCTGAAGCCAGCATGGAGAATGCGATCAAATATGCAAAAGAACGTATACAATTTGGCGAACCAATCATCAATTTTGGTATGGTCAGGGAAATGATTGCCGATATGGCAACAAAGATTGAGGCAATCAGAAATCTGGTCTATGATGCGGGGAATATCAGAGATAGTAATAAAGAAGTCCTGCGTGCTTCAGCAATTGCGCGATATTTTAGTAACCAGGCGGTTGCTGAGATTACAACCAATGCAATTCAAATCTATGGTGGTTATGGATATATGAAAGATTATCCGGTTGAACGATATTTCCGCGATGCCCAGGTTTCGCGGATACTCTGCAGTTCAACTGTTGATATAAAGGAATTAATCACTTCAAAGACAATCTAAGTATTATTAAGAACTGTAGTATGCAGTTTCAAGGTGTCTACTGGATAGCAATTCAGGATATTGGTGGTTTTACTACCCTCAGCGAACAACTCGCAAAAAAAGGAAAGAAGGGAACTGAAGAATTATGTGGGATAATCATTGAATTTTTCAATGAAGCAGAGAAAAAAATACTGAATTGCAACGGAAGAATCTTTAAACTTGCTGGTGATGCATATTATGCGATATTTCCAGCAAGCACTAACATCCATGAATTGAAATCACTGGGCAACGAACTCCTCAATTTGCCAGTTTTGAGAAAAACTAATCTCAAAACCCGATTTGTTGGCGTGCGTGGGATGGTTGAAGGTGACTGGCTTGATATGTATGGTGAATACAAAGATTTACTTATTAAGGGACCGGCAATGTATGATTTAAGCTTGTTAGAAGATAAGACCCCGGCAGGCCGCATGTATGTCATATCCAGTTCTGAATTGCATGGACATATGTCGCTAACCGACCATCCTGATTCCGTGCACAAAATACAATACCCACCTGCCCACCGACCTTTGTATATTGCATTTCTTGAGGTACCCCAGGATTTCAATCTAATTCATAAAATAACCGATTCATTTCTTGCCAAAAGAGGAAATTTAAATCTTCTCAAATGGATACCTGGAAAGAGCACCCTCAAGGCTTTGCTTATTGCTGGTTTTCCTGAAGCCACAGGCCGGGAGCCCGAAATCTTTGTTAATACATTTAATGAATTGAAAGAAAATTTCAAAAACTATGAATTAAGAATGGGATTATCTTCAGGCGTTGTCTTTGCTGGCGAGGTCAGGACACGTAAATTTAAGGAGTTTATGCTATTGGGTGACCAGGTTAACATCGCTTCACGACTGTGCACTGTGGCTCCCAACAATGGTGTGTATCTCTCTGAAGAAATTAAGAAATCACTTAGAGGCAGATTTCACCTTATTGATGTAGGTGAAATAAGGCTCAAGGGCAGAGAGGCAAAAGTCCGGGTATATAAGCCACAAAAAAGGGTTGCTGAAGTTTTGAACCGTTTATTATTTCCTCACAGATTTGTTGGTCGGGAAAAAGAGCTGAATAAAGCATTAGAGTTGATAAGAGAAGGAAAAGGAATATCTTTTATTGGCGATGCTGGAATGGGCAAATCAAGAATGCTGTATGAAGTCAAAAGACGATTAGATCAAAGAAGTATCATTGAGCTGTCACTTTCACCGGTCGCCCCGCCGTTATTTTTGTTAAAAGAATTATTCAAATATTTCCCTGAAGGTGATTTCCCGGAATTGAAAAACTACTTTGGGGGCATTGCTCAACTACCAGTGCTGAAAGTTGTAGAATTACTAAAGAATCTTTTTCAAACAAAACATAAACTGATTGTGTTTGTCGAAGACTTACACTGGATTGAAAATGCTTCTTTGATGTTATTGAAAGAAGTATTACCCTTGCCCTTTTTGATGGTTACCTCATCAAGACCTGACGGTGAAAAAATCATTGATTTCTTGCAATTAAAGAAAATATTCCTGAAAAATCTGCCTTCTGGCGCATTGATAAATCTCTTTAAAGAAGCACAAGGCGCATTACCGGAAAGGAAACTGTTCAAATTTCTGTTAGGCCGCAGTCAGGGCAACCCATTTTATTTTGAGTAAATTTTGAATGACTTACAGGAAAAAAATTTGATCTTTAAAAAAGATAACATTATTTCTATGAATGATGATGCCCAGTCATTGCCCTTTAGTATCCATTCCATCCTATTATCCCGTTTCAATGACTTACCCAATGATACGAAAAGGATAATTGAAATTGCTGCTTGCATTGGTCGGGAATTCTCTGCTGCAACCCTTGCCAAAATCGCTCCAGATAAAAAGTTCAATCTTGAATCAGCCTATGAGAAGGGGATTATCTTGAAAATTGGCGAGATCTACCAATTTAAACACGCTTTTTTTCAAGACGCAATTCAGCATTCCCTGCTTGATACCAATCGCAAGAAATATGAGAAATTGATCAGCAAGATTTTTATTGAAGAAAAACGAACTCCCTATGAAATTGCACATCACCTTACTGAGGCAGGTGAGGCATATCTGGCTTTGCCTTACTGGTATAATACATTTGAAGAACTTCATGACAAGGGTTTCCATAATGAAATTGCCAATATTATTCAGAGATTAGGAAATTATGATGATGAACATACAAAAGATGTTGGTGCTTTTATCAATGCACTTTATTTGACCAAAATGGCTGATTATTATGATGCTGAGCAGATTCTAACAAAACTTAAGAAAAAAGAAGATATAAGAAAAGAAGTTTTATATGGCCTTGCCGGATTATATGACTGGAGTACTCAATATGAAAAGATGGTAGTGGTACTGAAAGAACTGAGACATCTTCCAATGAAGATTGATGAAAAACTGTCCTATCTTGAATTGTATGGCATCTATTATGATATGATGGGTGATAATCAGAAGGGGCTGGCTTACTACAGAAAATCGTTGAAGATTGCCCAGAAATATAAGCTGAGGAAGTCATTATCGGTTTGCTTATTCAACATCGGCTGGATATATTTTAAAGAGAGACGATATGATAGAGCCGAGACATATTTTCGCAAATCTCTCAGTTTTATAAAAGAAGGCGAATTGTTCTTAGAGGGATCTACACTCTTACGTCTTGGTCAAATTGAAATGCTAAAGGGAAATCTTGACCTATCCCAAGATTATCTTAAGAAAAGCCTAAGGAAGAGGCAATGGATTTTTTGAAAAAATGCAATTTGCTACATATCATTCCCAGTAAAAAACAATTAAAACTGAAAACCTATCCTCTCGATTTCCTGACAATCTACAAAAAGTATGCCAGCAATCAAAGTTTATGATGTTCATATTAGTAAATGCACATTGCCCATATGGGTCTTTTTCATATCATATTTTCTGGCAGTTTGTATTGCACTGTCCGCTTGCCTTATTGATGTTTGAGGCAGGTCATTAAAATAAAAATGGGGATGAAAACCCAAGAATGACCAGGGAATTCCTTTATTAACTGAGCTTAAAAATTTTGCCATTTCAGTGATTTCATATTCATCTATATAACCAGGGATCAGGAGTGTACTAACAATCAGAATCGGTGGTTTTTTTCTTTTCTCCATATATCCTGCCACAAGTTTTATGTTCTCCTTTGTATTTCTGTTTGATACGCCACATAATGCAGTATGTAATTCTTCAGAAAATGCCTTAAAATCAATCTTTATACAACCATTCGTCACAAGAGCAATTTCAATCCATTCTTTCATTAAAGACGGTGCAACTGAACCATTTGTTTCCCAGCAAATCCTGAATCTCTTGTGCTTTTTTCTTTCAAGAATTTCTCGAGAAAGGGCAACCGTGTGTTGGGCAAAAGATGTAGGGTCTCCACCAAAATAACATATACAACTTGTCAATGGGTCTGCATAGGATGCAATATCAATCACTCCTGCCCGATTCTTTTTCCCTTTGAATTGCCAGTTCTGACAGAAAAGACAATTGAATGTACAACCCTCATAGAATACTGCAAGATTCTTGTATCCATAATCTTTATTTCCTTCACATACCCAGTCAGCAACGCAATTTGTAGGAATTGGGTCGTGATACCAGTCTACATAAGCCCATTCACTATCAGGACCTGAAATTCTATTTTCCACATTTTTTCTTACATCACAATAACCAGTATCTTCTTTTCCTATTCTGCAATTGTTTACACAGATGCCACAATACAAGCCATCTTTGTTATCTGGAATCTTTTCTGGTAGTCTGAATTCTCCCCTTATCTTCTCATGGATTCTTGTAATCTCAGGTAATAACTTTTTAAATTCTTTTCTTATGCATTCTGGGCAATAAGGAAGTATCTTTGATAGAACCTTTTCTTTTTTACATTCCTGACAGACCACGATTAACCATATTTCTCATAAACAAATATTTCATTGAAATTTTTTCGTCCTCTATCTTTCGGTTCTTCTGCAGGATAACCGATCGGTGTTAAGGCAACAACCCTGACATCCTCTGGAATTCCAAGGATTTCTTTCACCTTATTTTCTTCAAATGCACCAATCCAGCAGGTTCCCAACCCTTCATTTGCAGCAGCAAGTATTATATGGTCCATAGCAATCGCCAGATCCACTGCGAATGAACTCATATAACCACCCATTCTGCCCCAGGCAATCTTTTCTAAGGCACAACCGCATACAATCACATCAGCATCTGCTACCCAATGCTGGCCCCGGCACGCTTCAGCAACTTTTTTCTTGTTGTCCGGATCTCTTATTACAATAAATTTCCAGGGCTGGATATTTTTTGCTGAAGGTGCAATCCTGCCTGCCTCAAGGATACGTTTCAGGACATCTTCAGGTATTGAATCTGGTTTATATTTTCGCACACTTTTTCTTTTTCTAACGACTTCATAAAAATCCATTGTTGACCTCCTCTTCGCACGCGCCCGAGGTGATTTGAACACCTAACCTGCGGAGCCGGAGTCCGCCGTTCTATCCAATTGAACTACGGGCGCTAACAGATAGTCTATGGTCAATGGGTTTGGGGACAGAATTTGACCCAATAACCAACACTTGAAATTATATTAAATTTTCAAAATTAGTCAATTGCAGATTTTTGAGTATTGATTTTTATTAATATTTTACTATACTTTATACTATGGAAAGAATTAAGATAGGTGGCCTTGATATAGAAACAAAACCTGAAGTGCCTGAACCACCTTCAAGAAAGCATTTTATGCTCTGGATCGGACCAGTAATGATGACCGTTGCTCTGGGATTAGGCACAAGTGAAGTAATCTTGTATCCACATTTGACATCTCGATTTGGTGTGGGCTGGCTTGGCTTAATGATCTTGACATTATTTTTTCAAACTGTCTGGGCACAGGAATTAGCCCGCTGGACTGTAGTATCAGGAGAACATGCGGTTCAGGGTAATGCTCGGATTCTTTCTTATCCTGGTGCAATTATTTCAATAAGTCTATTTATGTTTCTTGCATTTATGCTTCCTGCCTGGGCAACATCCGCTGCTTCAGCACTGAGAGAAATTCTGAATTGGCCAGTGGACATCAAGACCGGCACCGTATTTTGGGCATATATCACATTTATTATTGTATTTTTGGTAGCCTTTCTTTCAAGGATTGCTCGTAAATATATAGAGCACATTGCGACCTGGACAACGGTCATTGTCTGGATAATACTGATAATTGCAGCATTTTTGGCGATAAAATCCGAGACAGTTATGAGAATGTTTTCCAGTCTCATTACCTGGCAGGTACCAAAGAATATGGACTGGTGGATTTTAGGTTCAACCATTGCCTGGGTTGGTGCAGGACCGACGCTCATCTGGTATACATACTGGATGAGGGATGCTGGCTGGGGAATGGCACGATATATTGATGCAATCCCCGGGTGGTTTGGAAAATCTGCAAATCCAGTAGGAACTGGCTTTATTCCTGAGAAGAATGGAGAAAATGTCTTGCGACTGAAGACCTGGATAATGCGTTCCCATTTTGTATTATGGATTGGCTATTTTGTTGGTAGCCTTTTTACAATTTTCATATTTGTGGGATTATCTGATTCTATTTTAAGACCCGCAGGTCTGGTACCTAAGGGATTTGATGTAATAAAACATCAGGCGCAGTTTTTTGCTGTTCCTCTCGGCAACATTGGATTACTCCTATTCTTACTCATGGCATGGCTTTTGTTTTTTAATACCCAGTTGACTACAGCAGAAGCCCTGGTAAGACAGAATGCAGATATCACCTGGAACATTTCTGAGCGATTGAGAAAATTATACAACAACAATATAAAAGGAGTTTACTTCCTCTGGTGGTTAATATATCTTGCGATCTCCTTTGTGCTCATCGGTGTTCAATACTTTGTCAAGGGTGCAAATCCATTTGCCTATGTTACGATCGCTGCGATGCTTTCGTTTGTCAGTTTGCTATTCTCAATGATTGCAACATTTATAGGGACCATATCAATTTATGGTCAGGGGATAATTGAAAGAGTAAGACCTCATATCATCTGGACCATAATCTTGGGGATTGGGACGCTCGTGCACGCCTATATAATCATCAGGGCTATCGGCTATTTTACTGGATTCTGGAAATAGTGCTTGATACTGATTTTATGAATGCGATAGATGTAGTATTTAGAAAGGAGGCGTAAATGCAATTTATTATTTTCTTGTTTATGCAATGGAGTTCTGATAACGCAGAAGGCAAGTATCTTTCTTCATTGCCTCAGAATCAATTCGTTTTTGCTGAATCACTCCATTCTTTTGATGTCTTGAAATATGAGTTAGATGTCAATGTTCCTATGACATCCCGTTCAATCCAGGGTAAAAATCAAATTAAATGCAAAAGTAATACTAATGGTTTAAATGTTGCTACATTGCATTCGTACACTCTGATTATTGATTCAGTAAAGGTGAATAATATTAATGCTACATATACAACCGCGAATGAAACCCTACATATAAACTTGCCACAACCATTCAATATTGGTGATTCCTTCAATATAGCAGTCCATTATCATGGATCCTGGAGCGTAACGAGTTCCCAGACTGGACTCTGCTACTGGCCTAAGAATTATAATAGCAATACATTACACTCACTCGCCTATACCCTTGGTGAACCCTGGGATGCAAGAAGATGGATGCCCTGCTATGATGAACCATTTGACAAGGCTGACCAGGGCTGTATCATCAGTGTAACTGCACCGGATTCTTTTGTGGTGTGTGCCAATGGTCAATTGATCAATGTAGTAAACAATCCCAATAATACCAAAACCTGGACCTATGAAGAAACAAATCCGATTGCCACATATCTTATGCACTTTGGTGTTTCAAGATTTGCTAAATGGTCCCAGTGGTACCATGACCCGGATGGTGATTCAATTGAGATCAGACACTTCATATGGCCCCAGGATTCAACCCAGTCATTGATTGCATTTCAACATCTCCCTGATGCAATGTACTTATTTGATTCTTTATATGGTGATTATCCATTTGACCGTTATGGGCAGGATGCAGTATATCCTTATGCCTGGGGCGGGATGGAACATCAGACCCAGACTACAATCCACCGCTGGTGGATATTGAATAATTCAGAAAATGGAATGGCTCATGAACTTTCCCATCAATGGTGGGGCGATATGGTGACCTGTGTTGATTTCAGAGATATATGGCTTAATGAAGGGTTTGCTACATATAGTGATGCAAATTACAACTGGTATCGTTTTGGTTATAATAATTTTATCACCACAATGCAAAGCCGGGCACAGGATTATTTCACCGCCGATGCCCAATGGCGCCATCCAATCTATGACCCACCATTGAGTGAATTGTTTGATTGGGGACACACATATTGCAAGGCGTCCTGGGTTGTCCATATGCTTAGATATTTGAATCAAGGACAATTCTTCAATGCCCTTGCAGTCTACCGCGATTCATTTGAATATGGATGTGCCAGCACAGAAGATTTAAAAAACATATTTAACCAGGTTTATGGTACAGACCTAACCTGGTTCTTTGATGAATGGGTCTATGGACAGGGCTATCCAATTTACAATATCTACTGGGTCTCAAATCCCTCAGGTAGTAATTATCTCTTCAGAACATATATCTATCAAGTCCAGACCAATGCACCGCCAGTCTTTCATATGCCGGTTCAGATCAAATTATATATGGCGAATACCGACACCCTATTGAATATCCCTGTCAACGGTTCTCCGCAATACGCTGAGTTTCTGGTAAGCCAGAATGTTGATTCCATAAGATTTGACCCGAATACCTGGATTCTTTGCAAATCATATATATATACGGGTATCGAAGAGATCTCAAAAGAAAATCTGGATAATAAAATCATATTCCGCTCCAATCCCATGCGTGAATTGAGTTTTGATTACACGCTAAGTACAAATGTTTATGTCCAATTTAAAATTTATGATGCTCTTGGTAGAATGATAAAGAAATTAGATGTGGGAACAAAACAGCCCGGTCATTATAAAATCTTTGTAAATAACTTACCCGCGGGTGTCTATTTTGTAAGAATGAATCTGAGAAATAACGAAAAGCCCGTTTTTGAAAAATATGTAAAAGTTGTAATTATTGATTAAAATCTTATTTTAAAAAAATAAGATTTCCGAGAGTCATCTATAGTAAGTTTCTCCCAAACTACTCTCCTCTTCTGGGAGAACCGTTATGATCGTTATGAGCTGGGAAGTTACCCTGGTATGGCGTGACAGTCAAATAGATTCATATAAAACATATCGGTATTGTGCTATATCGATATATGTACAATTGTACAGGTATCAATATCGTCTATATCTGTTTTGAAAAAAGGTGAAATAAATCGTAGGCAAGTCTTCAGATTGTAGAAAATTGTAGCATCCAGATTCATCTGGACGAAAGAAAAAATATTATGGGGCAATTGAAGGTAATTTGGGGCAACCAAATGCGTATTACAGGACAAAATTAGGGGCATTATAGTCACCGCTATTCAGTCAAAAAATTTGAATAGTTAAAATGAAGTTTTATGATGAAGCAAAAGTCAACTTTTTTGACACAGGGTGAAAAATGTTGAGTTTTGAAAAAAAGATTTTCGTTTGATTGTAGTAATCAATTCCACGATTTGAAAATTGTCAAATTGAGAAATTGATCTCTATTTATTAATTCGGCTGGTCGTAGGGCAAATCCTAAGGTTTAGAAAAAAAAGCAGTAAAAAATTGTAGCGTCCATCCGCCATTTAGTGTGACGGATCACCTGGATGAAATGTAGAATTCTCGGACAGCAACAAGCCCTGCCCATATAAATCAATATTGAG
>JBNAVN010000009.1:0-61781 GCA_049700315.1 bacterium | reverse complement strand
AAAACCATTTTTATACAAATCAAAAAATCTTTGAGTCTCTTTTTTATCAAGATGCCCTTTTCTTTTATACTCTCTTATGAGAACATCAATTTCATCAATATCTGAATAAATAAACAGGTTAGGTGAAAGTTGATAATTGCCCGTGCGGACCAAAATCGGTTCTTCAACTCCATAATTTTTGAGTGTCTTCCTGATATGATAAACTGCCTTTCTCAAGCTGTCATATCCTTTTTTCAAACCAGCCTTATGCCAGAAAATATCTATCAATTTCTCCTGTGAAATTTCTTTATTTTTATTGAGCAATAAATAGAAAAATAATTTTTTTGTCTTTTCTGTCTTCCATTCGTAACCCTGTAATTTTTTGCCATTTATTTCCAGCGTCGGTGAGCCAAAGAATGATACATTGATTATGTTAAATGTTTTGTATTTTTTCAAACTTGAATATATGTAATTAAGATTAATCCTGCCCCTTATTATCAGATCTACCATCTCGGGCTCTTTTTTTAATTCTTTAATCAGGAGAAAATCATAACCTTTTCTTTCTGCATAAATAATTAACTTTTTCAAAATTCCAACCGCCTTTTTCTTTTTTTCCTGTTTTTGAAGAACCGAACACAGTTTTAGATTGATCAAAAATCCTTCAAGCGGAAGATTATATTTTCTGCTGAGTTTTGCTGCTTCCTTTAGGATATCTTTTGCTTTTGTATATTCGTTCTGTGCAATTTTCAACTGCGCATCAATAGATAGAATGTGGATTGTTTCAGCATCTACCGTCTTTTTTAACTCCTTTATCCTGTTCAGTATCGTTTCTGCTTCTGTGAAGTTCTCGTCTAATACCTCTAACCTGCACAATTCAATGAGCGTTGCAACAATTAACCATGGAATTTTTATCATCTCGTAGATCTCAAGTGCCCGGGTAAAAAATTCTTTTGCCTTTTTTAATTCATCTTTCTCAATGTATAATAGTCCATAACCGCGATAGATATTTGCCATTGACCAGGGGTCATTGAACGGTTTACATGTATTTAAACCAATTTCAAGCACTTTTTCTGCCACATCCTTATGCCCCAGCAATAATGAAATCCTTGCACCATTATAAAACCCGGCACCACATCCTAAGGAAAAATGGTCTTTTAATAGGTTGACAGCAAGAATTATCTTCTCGTATGCATTTGCAATATTACCCGATTTAATTTCATTCATTGCCCAGTTGTTTAATATGCTCGTCTTTAGTTCTTGATAACGATTTCTTTCAGCAATTCTAAATGCCTCCCGGAAAAGCGTCTTTGCCTGAAAAAATCTTTTACCACCCATTGCGTTATAAATTGCACCAAGCGAATTTAGTGCCGATGCCTTCAATAGGTCAAGATTCTTGGGACATATTTTTATAAGCCGAGCAAGAAGTTTAATAGCCAAGTTCAAGATTCCCTCGTTAATGAACACCCCTGAGAGTGAATAGATTATCTCGGACTTCAACTCCGCCATATTTTTGCTCAATTTCAATGCCTTGTTGAGAATCTCTTTTGCCTTTATTTGATTGCCGAGGAAGCTCAATGCCTCAGCATAAAATTGTAATACCTTTGGATTGTTGTTAACTAATTCAGCCGGCAATTTTTCAATTGATGAGACGAGGGTTGTATACCTTCCCTGTTCAAGCATCTTCTTTGCTACATCTTCAATAATCTTTATTGCACCTGAGAAATTCTCTGCCTGCAGATAGTATTTCAATGATTCTTCCGCATTCTTTTTTTTATGATATTCAGCAATGAGATTATATATCTCTTTCTTTCTATCATCATTAAGGAACCTGTTCTTTAAAAAATCCCTATACAATGAATGGAGCCTGAAATTTCCATCAGGCAAGGAAAAAACAAATGCATTCTTTCGTGATAGTTCTTCAAGGATTTTTTGGCAATCATTCCTTCTGGTTATCACCCTGCAGATTTCGGGACTTAAATATTCAAGCAATGAACAATCAATCAGGAAATTCTGATTTTCTTCAGTCTCATTTTTAAAGATCTCTAAGGCAAAATAATCAAAGATATCATCAGCAATCTTTTTGTAATTTTCCTGCATTTTTGCAAAGAAAGAAGCGCGCTGTTCAGGTGTTGCAAGATCATAGGATTGGAGAATCAGGCGAAGAAATGCTGGCCAGCCTTCTGAATGTTTATATAACCATTCAATCTGTTCTAAATTGGGTTTTATATTGAAAAATGTAGTAAATAACGCCTGAATTTCTTCTTTTGTAAAACGGAGAAGGTCAGTATTTATTTCAAATACTTCATCCTTTGATTTCAATTTTGCTAATGGAAAGGAAAGGTTCATACGGGAACAAATGATAATATGCAATCTTTTTGGCATATTTTCCAGTAAGTATGATATAATGCCGTCAATTGCCGACGAAATTTCAAGTGTATGGTAATCATCAAAAATCAAGTATGTGTCATTATTTATTGTCTGTACAACTTCATTGATAAAGGTTCCCAAAACAATCCCTTCCATACCTGGCTGGAGATTGAAGAATTGACTCAGTTTATCTATATTTTTACCAAATTCAGGATAGATGCTTTTAATTCCACCAATCAGATGCGATAAAAAGACCGAAGGGTCGCTATCTTCTTTTCTTAACTGATAATATACATATGAAATTTTTACTTCGCTGATAAACTGGGTTAAGAGTGTGGTCTTTCCATAGCCAGCACCGGCACACATAAAGATAAATTTTTTATGAATATTTTGATAAAGAAGATTGATGAGTCTGCTCCGGTGGAGTGTTCTTGGATTTATCTCGGGAAGTTGCAATTTACTGAGAAGCACAAAACCCTTTTCATTCATAATAAAAGTATACTTAAACAATAAGAAGTGTCAAGTAATCTAAGATGAACAAATTGTATTTGTTGACATTTGTGGTTGAAAGGATATAATACAATATGAAGCGTAGAATTGGTGTGCTTACAAGTGGTGGTGATGCACCAGGAATGAATGCAGCGATAAGGGCGATTGTCCGTACAGCCCTTTATAAGAAATATGAAGTCTTTGGAATTAAATATGGTTATAAGGGATTGATAAAAAATGACATTATACGATTAGATCACCATTCTGTGGCGAATATTATTCAAAGAGGTGGAACAATATTAGGTACCGCACGGTGTGACGAATTTGAAACCGAAAAAGGGATGAGAAAGGCAAAAAGGGTTATGGAAAAAAATAGAATTGATAGCATTATCGTCATTGGTGGTGATGGAACGATGCGTGGGGCAAAGGCTTTTGAAGAAAAATTCAAGGCGAAACTTGTTGGTCTACCCGGTACTATTGACAATGACCTTTATGGTAGCGATTTTACAATTGGCTTTGATACAGCAGTAAACAGTGCACTTGAGGCTGTTGACCGTATAAGGGACACAGCATCATCCCTTGAACGAGTATTTTTTATTGAAGTGATGGGAAGATATGCAGGATTTATCAGCCTGGCAGTTGGGCTTGCTGGTGGCGCTGAAGATGTAATAATTCCAGAAACGCCTACTGATATTGGTGAAATCGCTGAGACGATCAAAGACAATATCAAAAAAGGAAAAAGGTCAAACATAATCATTGTTGCTGAAGGTGATGAGGCAGGAAATGCTTTAACGATTGCCCAGAAGGTCAAAAAGTTGACTGGTGAAGATTACCGGGTTGCGGTTCTTGGCTATATCCAGCGTGGGGGAACGCCAACTGCTAATGACCGGATACTTGCTTCAAGACTTGGTTATTCTGCAGTTGAGGCAATTGAAAAAGAAAAGTTTGGGGTTATGGTGGGTGAAATTAAAGGTAATATTGTTTATACACCGTTTGGACAGACTTACACAAATAAAAAACCTATTCAAAACTATTTTTATAAAATGATAAAGATTCTATCTGGTTGAAATTACTATTTCCGGGTAATAATGTATTGACTTTATGTAGATTTTATGTATAATCAATATAAAGGAGGCAATAATGATTGAACGGATTAAGGGTATCTTATTCAGTCCCAAGACTGAATGGGAAAAAGTAAAGGCAGAGCAAACAGGTATTGGTCAGGTTATGACTGGTTATGCGATACCCCTTGCCCTGATTCCCACAATATTTGGATTTTTGGGCTATGTACTAATTGGTGTGAATGTGGGAATGTTCGGGACCATCAGGTACCCATTTGTTTCAGGTATTGTCTGGGCAATTGTCTGGTTTATAATGACTCTTGTAGGACTTTACATTGAAGGGGTTGTGATCAATGCACTTGCCCCTTCATTTGATTCAGTTCAGAACAGCACAAATGCTTTTAAATTGGCGGTCTATTCAATGACCCCCTATTTTGTTGCCGGAATACTATATATTTTCCCTGTGCTCGGCATACTCGTAACCCTAATTTCGCTTTACGGGTTGTATCTAATGTATGTTGGCATGCCGGTAATGATGTCCACACCTAAAGAAAAGGTCATTGGTTATATGATTGTTTCCATAATAGTGATGATTGTTATTAACATAATTGTGGGCGCAATTGCCGGTGCAATCATGGCTGCGACTTATCGTCCGTTGTTGAGGTTTTAGAGATTAACTAATCCGGCACAATCTTAGTTCCAAGGTTTCCCAAAAAGGCGTCTATTGCCTTCTGTAAAGAAGTTATTATAACTTCATTGCCTCCTGCTTCCAAAAATCTTATTGCGGCTTCAATCTTTGGTCCCATACTGCCGGATGGAAAGTGCCCTTCATTTAAATATTTCTTTGCCTCGCTTAAGGTAATTCTTTCCAATCTCTTCTCGTCGGGTTTTTTATAATTTAGATATACATAATCAACCGCAGTCAGTATTGCAAGAATCTGTGCCTTTATTTCAATAGCAAGGACTGCCGAGGCAAGATCTTTGTCAATCACGCCATCAATACCTTCATAAGAACCATCAACTTCCATATATACTGGAATACCACCTCCTCCAGCAGCAATCACTATTACACCCTGTTCCACAAGGTACTTTATTATCCGTGAATTCACAATTTTAGTTGGAATCGGCGAGGGAACCACCCTGCGATAACCTCTTCCTGGATCTTCTTTGATTGTCCAGTTAAACAACTCAGCGAGTTTTTTCGCCTGTTTTTCATTGTAAAATGGACCTACAAACTTTGTGGGATTTATTATTGATGGGTCATTTGCATCAACAATTATTTGGGTGACAATCGTGACCACATCCCTTTCAATCCCAAATTTTTTCAATTTATTCTGCAGGCTCTGCTCAATCATATAACCCATCCCACCTTCAGTATCCGCAACGATAACACCAAGGGGAAGTGCAGGAATCTCCTGGGCAGTCCTTTCCACCCTCAAAAGCGCATTGCCGACCTGGGGGCCATTACCATGGGTAATGGCAAGGTGGTATCCCTGTTTTATCAATTCAACAACGACCTCAAGGCTCTTTCTTGTATTGGCAAACTGGACATGGATATCATCCCGTCCGGTGCTGGAAATTGCATTTCCACCGAGTGCAATGACTGCCTTTTTCATTTTATATTATACTCATTACGATTTTTTCGTCAAGCCTTGACTTTTCCCGGATTCTGTTTATAATTACATTCAGTTATGAAAAAAATCCTTGAGTCCACAGATATTAGAAGAATTATTACAAGAATCGCCCGGGAAATAATTGAAAGAAACAAAGGAACAAAGGATTTAGCACTCATCGGTATAAAACGTCGTGGTGATATACTTGCCCAGCGCATCGGTAAGGAAATTGCGGAGTGCGAAAAAAACAAGGTTCCTATCGGCGCCCTGGATATTACTCTTTATCGCGATGATTTACAGCTTGTTTCAGAAACGCCAATAATTGAAGGTACCGATATAAATTTTGATGTGAACAATTTGGTCATTGTGCTTGTTGATGATGTGCTATTCAGTGGTCGGACAATTCGGGCAGCACTTGAAGAAATACTTGATTTTGGAAGACCAAAGAAAATCCAGCTTGCTGTACTGATTGACCGCGGCCACAGGGAATTACCGATTCAAGCTGATTATGTTGGAAAGAGAATTACGACTACAGAAAAAGAGATAGTGGATGTATTCCTTAAAGAACTTGATGGTCAGGATTTGGTCTTCGTGCACAAAAGAGTGAAATTGAAAAAAATAAAGATAAAAAAGGGACGTATCAAAATGTCACATCAGCCCAGACCTAAGATTGAGCAGTTGAAAATTACAGAAAAATAATGAATCCAAAGAAAGATCTTTTAGGGATTGAAGGCTTAGGCAGTAAGGAAATACAAAATTATCTTGATACAGCAGAGAAGTTCACTGAAGTATTGGAGCGCCCTATTCCGATAATTCCTGCTCTACGGGGTAAGACAATACTAACACTTTTCTTTGAACCATCCACAAGAACTCAGATTTCTTTCAGTATTGCAGCCAAAAGATTATCCGCTGATGTGGTGAATTTTTCAGCCACTTCATCAAGCGTAAAAAAAGGAGAAACACTCCTGGATACTGCGAAGAATATTGAAGCAATGAAAGTTGATGGTGTGGTGGTAAGGCATTATGCATCCGGTGCCCCAAAGATTCTTGCTGAAAATCTTGATGCCTTTGTCATAAATGCCGGTGATGGAACCCATGAGCATCCAACCCAGGCATTACTGGATATGATGACGATGCGCCAGCACTTTGGCTATCTAAAAAATTTGAATGTATTGATTGTTGGTGATATATTACATTCGCGCGTTGCCCGCTCAAATATCTTTGGATTAAAGGCGGTTGGAGCAAATGTTTGTCTCTGTGCACCTCCGACTTTGATACCATTAGATATTGAGAAACTCAATGTTGAGGTCTTTTACAATCTTGACCAGATTATTGGTGATTTTGATGTGGTAATGGCATTGAGAATTCAATTAGAGAGACAGGAATCAGGGTTGTTCCCTTCAGCAAGGGAGTACCGGGATCTGTATGGTTTGACAGCTGAGCGGGTGAAGAAGATGAAACCCAATGGTATTGTCATGCATCCAGGACCCACAAATCGTGGTCTGGAAATAGATCCGGAAGTGGCAGATGGTCCGAAATCAGTTATTTTGAAACAGGTGAAAAATGGTGTGGCAATGAGAATGGCGATACTATTCATTCATGCAGGAGGCAAGATTGAATAGTATTCTGATAAAGAATGGTCGGGTGATTGACCCCAAATCAAGGTTTGACCGGATTGCTGATGTTTTGGTAGAAGGAAATAAGATTCAAAAGATTGATAGGAATATCAAAATTGAAAATGTAAGAACAATTGACGCAAATGGAATGATTATAAGTCCAGGTTTCATTGACCTGCACTGCCATCTGCGTGATCCGGGCAGGCCTGATGAAGAGACAATTGAAAGTGGTTGCCGGGCAGCTGTGGCAGGTGGTTTTACTACAATTTGCTGTATGCCTAATACTGAGCCCCCAATTGATAATGAAGGAATTGTGAATTATGTTTTGAGAGAAGCAGAAAGGGTCAATCTATGTAGAGTATTTCCCATCGCCACGATTACAAAAAGAAGAGAAGGAAGAGAAATCTCTGAATTCGGTGAACTTGTGAGGGCGGGTGCAAAAGGTTTTTCGGACGATGGTAATACAGTAAATGACACAAGAGTTTTGCGTTATGCAATGGAGTATTCAAAGATTTTTGACATACCGATATTTGAGCATCCAATTGATGAATATTTGAGTAAGGGCGGGGTAATGAATGAGGGCGAGGTTTCAACAAAATTGGGCCTTGCTGGTTCACCAGCAGTTGCAGAAGAAGTAATTGTTGCAAGGGATTTGACACTTGCGAAATTCACAGGTGCAAGGCTCCATCTCTGCCATATTTCTACAAAGAGGTCAGTTGAACTCATTAGAAGGGCTAAGAAAGAGGGTGTTGATGTGACCTGTGAGACCTGTCCTCATTACTTTTTCTTTAACGATACCATCCTTGAGACATACAATACAAATTATAAAGTGAATCCACCGATAAGGAGTGAGATTGATAGGAGGGCAATCATTGAGGGATTGCGTGATGGAACAATAGACTGTATCAGCACTGACCATGCACCGCATACCCAGGCAGAGAAAGAACTGGAATTTGCCTCGGCGCCTTTTGGTATGATCGGGCTTGAAACCGCCCTTTCTATGATAATAATGCAACTCATTAATATTGAAAAATTCTCCTGGCTTGAAATCCTGGACAAACTCACAATAAAGCCTGCTCAGGTGTTGAAAGAAAAATTGGGGGTAATAAAAGAAGGCGCAATTGCTGATATTGTAATAATAAATCCCAATGTTAAATGGCAATTGAATTCTGAAAATATAAGATCAAAATCAAAAAATACCCCATTTTTGAATAAAGAACTCACGGGCCGCGCTGAATATATCATCGCGAATGGCAATGTAAAATACCAGACAAGTACCTGAAACCTTTAAAGTCCCTTTATTCCACGTTTTTTTAACTCACATTTGACAAATCCACAAATTTCTGGTTTCATTCCAAGATATTCAGGTGGGATGATGCCAAATTGTGGATATCCTTTTATACATCGGGCAATAATGGCGCAGGAATATGCAGTCATCCTTGCCATTGAGGTAATGTTGTTCTTTCGGTCATAATAATCAATGATACGATAGTGTTTCTTGATACCTGCACTTTCTAATTCAATTATCAAAATTGTAAGATCATATTCAGGACCCTGAGAAAGTTGTTTTCTCAGGTATTTGAAGGTAAACTCTGCACACGGAATTCTATGATTATTCATTATTATGGGTTCATCGGAAAAAAATCCACAATCTATCAGCGTTTTAAAGATTACAGCGTGTCCTGCGTAGCGAATTGTTTTTTCTTCCATATTTCTTATTTTACACATTGTCTTTAGAAGGGTACGCAAGCCATCTGTATAAAATGCCTCAAGTTTGCCGATGTCAGGGATGTAAAATTCTTCTATCCCTGTGAGTGCGGGTACAGTTATCACCTTATAGTTTTTATAAATCCTTGCCGGTCTTGTGTATTCTTCAATTAAGTCATTAGGAGACCAGGTAATGCGATAGTTGAATGGCGGAATCGGCTTTTGTGGAATTCCGCCTACCATTATTCTCAATCTGTCTATTCTTTTCATAAGGGCGAATGCTTCGCCGACAAGGATATTGCTCAATCCCGGTGCATATCCAGCATCTGGCACAACCCTTATCTTCGCCTTTTTTGCCTCCTTATCAAGTAAGAATGGGTCAGTTGGAGAATAAGACATATCAACCATATCAATTCCGGCCCCAACCGCACATTCCATTGAATAAAATCCAAATCTTGCCGGCAGGGCACCAATGATCAAATCATAATCACTCATTATTTTTATCAATTTCCTTCGATCATTTATATCAAATTGTATTTTTTTCACGCCCGGGCAATTTAATCTTCCAAGGTTGTTTTTATCAACATCAAGCACCGTAATTTTGTGGGCTGACATTGAAAGATCTTTTGCGACAATCCTTCCCTGCATACCACAACCAAGTATTAAGATTTTCATACCTTTCTCCTGAATTTACCAAGATTGAACTTCATTGTAAGAATCCGCTCTGATGAGAAAATTTTTGTTGCCATAAAGAGCAGTCCAATAGCAAAGAGAAAGAGATAGATATTACCGAGTATGACAGGTAATCTTTGTCCAAGGAGCAGGAATTTGAAGGCAAAGAATGTATGAGAAAACGGAATCAAAAATGTGAATATCTTTATACCCAGACTCATCGTGCCAGGATCAAATGTCAATGCAAAGAAGTAGGGAATGAGTATCATTATGGTGAGTGGCATAATTGTGGTCTGGGCATCTTTGACATCCTGGGCAAACAATGCCAAGAGTGTAGCCAGGGCACGGGCAAGGAGCAATTTTCTTACCATTCCTTTACTATAATTTCTGACATGGTCATTTATGCGGTCACTGAGTTTTGCTATCTCAATTGCCCTCGCTATTATTTTCTGTTTTTCCTGAAGGTCTCTGGCATAAAACCCCGCCATAAATTTGAGATAATCAATCCCTTTGAGATTCTTATATGCACCTGCCTCTTCAGGGAGATAGCTTATCATCCCTCTTATCTTCGCACCTTCTTTTAATACATTTAATCCAAATACTTCAATATTTCCTGAACTTGGTTGTAAAAGGGTTGCAATCATTCTCAGCGTGGTTGTCTTTCCTGCGCCATTAGGTCCTATCAAACCAAAGATTTCACTTTCTTCAACTTCAAATGATACATCATCCACTGCCTTTACCTTACCAAATTCTTTATATAGATTTCTTACTGCCAGCGCAAGCATAGTTTATTATATTCAGAAGCGAGAAACAGTCAACAACATACCCATGCATTCTATCATTGACTTCACAATGAAAATGTGCATAATCATTTTGACAAGGGAGTATAAAATGGAAATAAATGAAATTTTTAGAAGAATGATTATTCTGCTATTGTCCGTTTTTTCTCTTTTTTTTGTTCAGGCATCAAATTTGGATGAATTGCTTGCAGTTAGCAAAGGTGATATGGCATCCTTACAATTGAATCTTTATGCTTCTGCTGCCTGGCAGGTTTCTTTGCTTCAATATGATGTATTCATTTACAGTTTCTTTGACAGAAGAGACACGACCATTGTCATTGAATTGTATGGAATGAAAGAACGTTCTGATGAGGCTCAAAGGGCAATAGAAAACTTCCGTATGCTTGTAAAGAATGAATTCATCCCTTTCTTCAAAAACAATTATGGCATTGCAATTGATGAAATAAGTGAGGTTAAATTTGTTTATCGCAATCGTAGTGAAGAAGGGCGAAAAGAAGTCTATTTGTGGGAAAAGGGTAAGTACCGGTATCCTTTAAAATAAGGGCCGCATTGGATATTTTTGCCTGATATGTTTCTAAATAGATTCTTAGATCTTAAATTTCCAGCCTAAATATAATTCCCGTGCTTTGGGATCGTTAATCAAAGTCTGGGCATCGCCGGATAAAAGTATTTTTGATTCATAAATAAGATATGCCCGGTCTGTAATTTCTAAGGTTTCCCTTACATTATGATCAGAGATCAATATGCCAATGCCTTTTTGCTTCAAACCCACAATTATCTCCTGAAGTTCAGCACGGGCGATCGGGTCAATGCCTGTGAACGGTTCATCAAGAAGCAGGAACTTTGGTTTGCTTATTAACGCTCGGGCAATCTCTACGCGTCGTCTTTCGCCACCGGAAAGTGTGTATGCCTTCTGGTTTTTTATTCCAATGAGGTTAAAATCCTCCAGCATTTTTGTTGCCAGTTGTTTTGCTTCTTTCGTCTTTACACCGAGGATTTCATAGATTGCAACCAAATTATCAATGACCGTCATTTTCCTGAAAACACTTGATTCCTGACACAAAAAGGATATGCCCATGCGGGCTCTTTTGAACATTGGTAAGGTAGTGATAGTGTTGTTATCAAGCAGAATATCACCAGCATCAGGCAAAATCAAACCAACAATCATATTGAAGGTCGTTGTTTTGCCGGCGCCATTCGGTCCTAAAAGACCAATTATCTCACCGGGGTTTATCAAAATATTAACTCTATTAACAACAGTCCTTTTGCCGAAAATTTTTGTTAATTCTTTAGTCTCCAGCATTTTCTTTTTCCTCTTTTAGATACAATTTTCCTTTTGGATTGCCTTCAACAAACACTCTGAATGCCCTACCATCTTGAAAAACAATGTTAATGCTTGATCCTTCAATGATATTATGCGCACCTTCATTGGTCCAGTAACTTGCCAAACCCGAAAATACCTTAAAATAATCAATTGTTTTATTTTTTAATCCAAATTCGCCGGTGATGCCTTTCAGTTCATTGTTCTTTTCAACAACCAGCGGGTTGTTCATAAAACCGCTATCCCTTTTTGTATCATAGGTTATTGTGTCACAAAACAGCGTAATGCTATCAATAACACCAATGACAGAATCATAGCCAAGGCACACTTCTTCTTTGTTTTTGAGCAAAAATTCTCGGGCATTGATAATCATTGGTGTTTTGTTTTCTCTTGTTATCTCAATTTTAGGTTTTTTGGTCAGACTGCCGATTTCTGAATTCAAATCATACCATCCTTCGCCTCCATAGGCAACAACTTTGTTCTTTGTATCCTCCAGATGAATGTTTTGATGCATCTTTACAAATCTTTTGCTGCTGTCATAATTGAGAGAATCCGCCATAATGATTTGATTTCCCGAGATCATTCTCACATTTTTGCGAAGAACAGCGGTTTTTTCTTGAAGAAAGTAAATTGCGTTATTAGCATAAATCTGTCCGTTGTTATCCTTAATCAGAACGCTGTCATTTAATACTACCAGACCTCTTGTTTCATTAAGTTCCGCTTCAAGACAGGTGATTTTTGTTTGTTCCTGTTCAATTTCTACATTTCCTAAAAGGTAGACAACAGTCTCGCCATTCTGTTTAACTATTTCAACACGATCGGCCCGGAAAGGTGTAGTGCTGAGAAAAAATAATAGAAAAACCATTATTTTATTTTGGGAAACTTAATAGGTGAGGTACCTTTTATGTCGCCAATTATTTCTATTTTCTGTAAGTCAGGTCCGGTTTTCAAACCATTACCCTGAATAACCGTACTGTCTTTTTTAATTATTTTTACTGGAGCGTCTGTAAGAATTCGCTGGGAATCATTTGACCAGAACAGTGAATCTGTGTGTAAAAGTGTGGAATCATCTGTTATCATAACGACGCTATCCCGTACCAGTATGTTGTGTGTCTTGGTATTCAATTGACCAGCATTGCCGGTTAGCAGTGCATATTCTTTGCCTTCTTCATTGTAGAACCTAATCCTTACCGTATCAACATTTATGATTTCTTCATAAACATAGGCAGAGACCGCAACAAGATTCCACTTTTTCCTGCCTTCGTTGGTTTCTGTCAATGTAAAATTCTCAAGTGTGATACGCGGCATGTGCTTTTCAATATTTTGCTGAATTGTCTCTTCTTCACAGCAAAGAAACCAGAATAATGCAAAAATTAGAAATCGTCTTATCATAAAGTCTTACTTGAGATTCTTGACCTGTAAAACCACCAGTAATCATAAGGTCTTTGTTTGAGTAGGTGCTCAAGATCACAGTTCAATTGCATGATTGCCATTCCCTTATCATAGTATACGGCAAAAGGAATTAAGGGCACATTGCATAAATGGGCGAGTTTTTCAATTTTTTTGAATTTTGCATAAATTGTGTTACCATCTATTAAGGCAGCAAATATTCCACCGTTTCTCAAAAATTTTACAATACTATATACCTCATCAGGATAGAATATTTTTATACAGTAGCGCGAGCGCCAATAATACAGAATTTTATCCAGTATCTTGCCGACCAATGGAGGATTGTTATCAGTATAACGATTTACGAGAACTCCAATGTTTTTGTCCAAATACTGCCTGATTATGTGGGGCATTAGTTCCCAGACACCAAAGTGAAAAGAATACAGAACCGCACCTCTTGTCAAGAGAGCAGGATCACCAGATAATTTGTTTTTTTTGCCGGGATAAATCATTATAGCAATATTTCGTGCTACCATTTTGAGATTGTAATAGGTATTCCTACCAACTTTCTGCTTGAGATGTTGACGGCGGTCGTGGTTGCACCAGTATATAGAAATGAGTGCGGAAAAAACTATTGTTTGTAAAAGAAACTGCACCGGATTTAATCTATCCTGATTTTGCTAACGAAGCTTCAACAAAATGGTAAAATATAGGATTTGGCGTCAAAGGTCTTGAAGTAAACTCTGGGTGGAACTGGGTGCCAATGAAGAATGGATGGCCAGCCAATTCAGCGATTTCTATCAATCTTCCATCAGGTGATTTTCCCGAGAAAATCAACCCTTTTTCGTTCAGGACCTTGAAGTATTTGTGATTCACTTCATACCTGTGCCGGTGCCTTTCTTCAACTATTTCCTTTCCGTATATCTTGCGTGCCAGGGTCTTGGGTTCAATTTGGCAGGGCCAGTTGCCAAGCCGCATTGTGCCACCCATATCTCTTATCTTTTTTTGTTCAGGCAAGAGGTCAATCACGGGATATTCTGTTTTGTCATCAAATTCAGTGGAATTTGCACCTTTCATATTACAGACATTGCGTGCAAATTCAATAACCATACACTGCATTCCAAGGCAGATGCCTAAAAAGGGTTTCTTGTTGATTCGGGCATAATTGACAACCTTAACTTTACCTTCAACCCCCCTCATACCGAACCCGCCAGGAATAAGAATTCCATCAACATGAGAGAGCACATTGGAAAGAACGAGGTCATCAATTCTATCAGTATCCACCCACTTGATTTTGAGCTGTGCATCATTGGCGACTGCTGCATGATAAAGTGCTTCAATGATACTTTTATAGGCATCTCTTAATTCTACATATTTGCCACAGACAGCAATTTCAACATTTTTTAAGGGGTTTTTTGCGCGATCCACAAAAATTTTCCATTCAGTTATATCCAGATCTCTACGTTCAATGCCTAAATAATTCAGAATCAATTGGTCGAGTTTTTGCTGGTGAAAAATAAGAGGAATTTCATAGATACATTCTACATCAACTGCATCAATTACAGCATTGGTAGGGACATTGCAGAATAAGGAGATTTTCTTCCTTTCTTCTTCAGCAAGCCAGGAATCACTCCGGCATAGAAGGATATCAGGTTGGATCCCCATGGAGAGTAGCACACGAACCGAATGCTGAGTTGGTTTTGTTTTGAATTCTCTGGTGGTTTTGATAAACGGCACCAGAGTCAGATGAATATACAAAGCATTATTTCTTCCCAGGTCAAGTTTCATTTGCCTTGCTGCTTCTAAGAATGGTTGTCCTTCAATATCGCCGACCGTACCACCAATCTCCGTGATGACAATATCTAACTTATTCTGATTTGCCAGTTTTTTCATTCTTGATTTGATTTCGTCGGTAATATGAGGTACTACCTGGACAGTCTTTCCCAAATATTCGCCCTTTCGCTCTTTATTGATCACCGAATAATATATTTGACCCGTTGTTATATTATTATCGCGGGTCAATTGTTCATTAATGAATCTTTCATAGTGTCCCAAATCCAGATCACATTCGGCGCCGTCAGCAGTGACAAATACTTCACCATGCTGGTAAGGATTCATTGTGCCCGGATCAACATTTATATAGGGATCAATCTTTTGCAGAGTTACTTTCAGCCCATATGATTTCAGAAGCAGTCCAATAGAGGCAGTTGCGATTCCTTTGCCGAGAGAGGAAACAACGCCTCCAGTTACGAAGATGTACTTTGTTTCCATGTTAGTAAGTATAGTTAGAAAATTCCTAAAGTCAAGGGTTTTGCTTTTTCTGATTTGTGAGGTTGTATTCTTTTATTTTCAACCTCAGGGTATTGCGATGGATCCCTAATTTTCTTGCTGACTCAGCAAGGTTCCAGTCATTCTTTTCTAAAACCTTTTTGATATGATTCTTCTCAATTTCAGCAAGGGTTTCACCTTCAAGGTCATAAGAAGGGGATCTGGCTTGCAGGAAAACATCTGTAGAATCAATCCAGTCACCGCGGCATAAAACGAGTGCTCTTTCTACAACATTTTCAAGTTCCCTTATATTTCCAGGCCAGTCGTAACGCATCAAATCATTCAAGGCCTGTTTTGTAATGCCTTTTACCTGTCTTCTTCCAAGATTGGCAAATTTATCAATGAAATGCTCAACAAGCGGTTTTATGTCTTCTTTGTGTTCGCGCAAAGGAGGAAGAGAGATACAGACTACGTTTAACCGATAATAAAGATCTTCGCGAAAACTACCCTGCGCGATCTTCTTTTTCAAATCCTGATTTGTCGCACAAATTAGACGAACATCAATTTTTATGGGAGCATTACTACCAAGTCTTTCAAAAGTAAATTCCTGCAAAACCCTTAATAATTTTACCTGTACAATCAATGGCAAATCACCAATTTCGTCGAGAAACAGCGTGCCTTTGTCAGCGAGTTCAAATTTGCCAAATTTTCTTTTTTCTGCACCGGAAAAAGCGCCCCGTTCATAACCAAAAAGTTCACTTTCAATGAGTGTTTCTGGCAGGGCAGCACAGGATATGGGTACAAATCTGAAATTTTTTCGTGGGCTTGCTTCGTGGATCAGTCGGGCAATCAATTCTTTTCCAGTGCCGGATTCACCAAGGATCAAAACTGAAGCATCTGAATTTGCAATTCTGGGAATGAGCGCTACAATTTCTTGCATTTTGGGGCTTTGCGCAACAAAGTGGTCAAACTTAAATCTGTCCTGCATCTGTTCCTTCAGGGATGCAATCTCCTGATGTGTTATCGCATCCTCATAAATGCGTTTGATGAGCATTTCAAGTTTCTCAAGGTCAACAGGTTTGTTTAGATAGTCATAGGCGCCCAACTTAATTGCTCTGACCGCGGATTCCACGGTACCAAATCCAGTTAAGATAATGAAATAGGTCTGGGGATCAATTGACCTCATTTGTTTCATTGTTTCAATGCCATCAATCTCAGGCATTTTTAAATCAAGAATAGCAAGGTCAAAACTTGTGGTACGATTTTTTTCAATGGCATCTTTGCCGTTTTCTGCAGTTGTTACTGTGTAGCCAAGATTTTTCAGAAATCCGGCAAGTAATTCGCGCTGGGATTCTTCATCATCACAGATAAGGATATGCATAAGATAATTATATGGAAATATTTTAAAAAATCAATTCAAAAATTATATTCCATATCCTCAAAATTTTCTTCAACCTCGTATTTTTTAGGTTCGGCACGATAATTGTTAAAATTATAACTTAGACCGAAGATTATTGTTGGTGATTTTCTTTTATGCTCCTGATGGATATAAAAATTTGTCCCTTCCTGTGTATTTTCAAATTTGGCGGTGCCAAATATATCACGCACCTGGAGTGTGAGATTTAATGAACGCGGTATGATTTCCTGTTTTATTCCACCATTGACAATAAAAAAGGAATTTCTATCACCTTGTGCCATAATCTCAGGACCATTGAACATACTGGTTATTTGTAATCTTGTGGTCTTTGTTAATATGATTGAATTCATATTCCTTATACTCCAGGTCCGGCTCTTCTGTGATAAAGAATTATTATCTATTGTTCCTTCAATCCGGTGCTCATAAATATTCCCTGAGAGGTTAATATTTAACCATTTAAGGATTCTTAAATCCAGGGTTGGTTCAATGCCATAGGCATAGTTTTTTCCTGTATTTTCAACTGTAGATAACAGTGTATCACCGTAGCTATGTAGAATATATTCAATATGATTGTCGGTTAATCTGTAATATCCATCAAGGGATAGCAAAAGACCACTCCATTGCCTCTGATAACCAAGTTCAAAGGCATTAACAAATTCTGGTAATAAGGCAGGATTTCCTTTGCGGATTGAATATGGGTCGCGGCGGATTTCAAATGGTTCAAGGTCCCAATCCCTTGGTCTATTCACACGCCGTGTATAACTCAGCATCACCTGGTCAAAGGGTGGAAATTTATATGAAAGATGAATGGTTGGGAATATATCAAATCTTTTTATATTTACATTCTGGGTGGTACCGGTCAATTCAAGGAATCTGTATGTATATTCACCCCTTATTCCAGTCTGGTATCCAAAATTTTTGATTTCGCCACCATAGGTTGTATAAAATGCATAAACATTATGAATGAAATCAGCAAGGCGGCTGAATTCCGGGCTATAGACATATTCTCCGGCTATTGTATCGTATATATATACATCCTGACCACCATTGGACAAATTGATGGTCGCCTGTCCTCCAGCTTCCAATTTGCCATTTGTTTTGCCAAACAGATTGACGGGCTGGGCATAATCAAGATTAGAAAGAATCCTTTTCATTGGACCTTTTTCTATTGATTTCCATCCATTATAAATTATAGAATCCTTAGTACTGAGTTCATTCGTTGATTTATCTTCACCATCATTGAGGTTGATAGAGAGGCGGGCTTGTAATTTCTGGTCTTTCTTAAAGTTTACAAGGTAATCAGAATTTAAACTATACATCAATCCGTCTCGTTCGGTCTCGTTATTGCGTAAAGAATTTGTTGTATCTCCGGGTATTGACCACCTGGTGAGTTCTTCAAAAGAAGAGCGTTCCATACCCCTTTTTCGCAATTCAAGGTTTATGCCTGCCTTTGCCTTCGGAGTTATTATATATTCAGTCCCGAATTTGAAACCATAAAATCGTCTTAGCCAGGAACTATTGCCCTGGGTCAATGAATAAAATGTAGAGTCCTGGGTCTTTGTCTCTCTGTTTTCAATTTCTGTTCCAGGAAAATTGAAATTGTTATAATCTAAACCAAAAAATGTACGGAATTTCTTATAACGATAATTCAAAAGAAAATCGCCTGAATATTTTTGTTCAAGCCCAAGATTCAAGTTCGCAATACCATTTACACCTGATTTTATATTTTTTCTTGTTATTACATTTACTATGCCGGCAAGTCCTTCAGGGTCATAACGGGCTGAGGGATTGGTTATTATCTCTATCCGGTCAATCGTACTTGCAGGAATTTGCTGTAGAGCATCGCTTGGTTCAAGAATTGATGGTCTATTATCAATCAAGACCCGGAAATTTGTGCTACCGCGCAAACTCACATTTCCCTGGACATCAACCGTTATTGAAGGAATATTTTCAAGCACATCTACTGCAGTTCCGGATTGGCTTGCATAATGTTCTTTTACATTGATTACCTTTTTATCAATCTTGAACTCAATGGGTGGTTTTTCAGCAGTTATTTCAACTCCCTCAACAAATATGGGCTTCTGTTCAAGTTTGATTACCCCCAGATTGATTACTGGATTTTCATTCGTAATGCGGATATCATCACTCTTTGTCTCAAAACCGACAAAAGAAATTTCAATGGAATAATTACCAAACCTTATTCCGGTCAAAATGAATCTTCCATTTTCATCGGTTGCAGTTCCAGATACCTGTTTATGGTTTTGGTCATAAATTATAACATTGGCTAATTCAATGGGTTGCTCAGTCAGAGATTCTACCACCGCGCCCATTATTCGTCCTGGGCCATATTGGTCATTTTGACTAAAAGCAATGCTACTTATAACGATTGCGGAAAGCAATAACCTTAGAGACACTTTCATATATATATTAAATATGACGCATAATAGAGACAAAAGGTTTATGGCATCATCGTTTCTTTAACGAAAATTTTTTTAGCCATTTTTGGACATTGTCTGCCTGATTTGGATTATTGGTTTTGTTCAGGTAGTTAATGTTGTTGATCACCATTTTTTCCAGCAAATGGATATTGTGTTTCAAACGCTGGTCATTTAAGAATTCAGGAAAGTTTATTTCCATACTGGCGAAATCAAACATCATATTTTTCTGAACAAGTGTAATCAGATAGTTGGGACCATACGGAATGCGTAAATAGTGCGGTTTTACATTGTTCAAATCATAATCCGGAACTGGCAGGGCAAAAAATACACCAGTTGATTCCTTTGCCTCCACAAATTTTTCTAACATTTTTATGTATTTAATCTGGATTGCATTAGGACTATAGGGCTTGCCATACTCAAATTTATAGAGTTCATTTAGATACTCATTTATCTGCTCTTCTGCAGAACTGTATAGAACCGGATATTCATTTTTCAGATATTTGATGTACCAAGTGCGTCTGAGGAGTTCCTTGTCAATTATCGCCAGGTCTTTACGAAAATGTTTTACTTTTCTCAGATAGACTGTTGGTGAGTAGATATCCCAGTATGAGCAGATCAATAGACTATTCTCTGGTAGTTGGGTAATATGGAATAGGCTATAATCCAAGCCAAATGTGTTGTTTCTTAAGGTGCAGTCCGGATAATTAAGGATTGGTATAATTAAACTCAAAGGAATGGTAATAAATATTTTCATATATTTTTGAAACACATTCAATCCATAAATGCTGATAAACAAAAGGGCAACAAATCCAGGGATATAGTATGATTCAATATCAGGTATTGCATAATTTATTGTGTATAAGAAATTCAAAAAGAAGATCGCCAGAAAAAACCAAAATTTTTTTCTATTGTTTTTGAATAACCAGTAAAGTCCGGCAAAGATGAAAATGAGAAAAACATACAAGAAATTTCTCACAATGAAAATTATTCCTTCTCGGGCATTATTCAAAATTTCTTTTATTGGAAGGGAAAACATCCAGACCTGATACTGTCTGCCGGTTACATGCCATAACAAACGCTGGATATTGCAGGTGTTGCCCCAGGCAATTTCTGCTCCACCAAGTGTCCGAAAGATCAAATACAGGTATATTGATAATCCAATGCCAACGAAGATTAACCCAAATATGATTTTCCTGGCATCTGGTTTGTAAATGCAAAGAATGTAAACACATAATGGAATGACAATGGAAATGATGATAATATGATTGGCAAGAGAGAGTCCGATGAGAAACATAGTTATATAATAAATTCTTGAATCTTTTAGATTGAACAACAAATACAATAGAATAATACAAAATAATCCTGTCAAGGGATAGACTTCATTGGTAACTGAAGTCCGCCAGATGATTAGCGAAAAAGCATATAGCGGAACGATGAGAATGGAGAGGAATTTATTGTCCACAATTTTGTTGGCAGTAAAATATAGGAACATTGCTGCGAATACAGAGAATAGTGCTGATAGAAAATTGAGATTTCGGATAGGTTCACCAGGGACATGGGCGACAAAGTATGAAATCAATGTGTAAAGTGGATAGCCTGTAGGATGGGCAATACCTAATGTATAACTTACTGCTCCAAGCTCACCAGAATCAATGAGATAGATTGTTGGGCATAGAGAATAAATATAGATTCCTATGACTATGATAAAGAGAAGAATCGGTGTGAAAAATCTGAATCTGAGCAGATTAGAATTCACTCTTTCACGAAATTCAACCTCAAATTGGTTAGCCGAACCTGAATGTCTCTTTTTTCTTCATTTGTCAAAATTGATTCCATCAATTTAAATAGGACCTCAATAGAATCAATGGCGAGTTTAGCCTCGTTTAAATCTTTTTTCTGTTTCTTGGTTTCAGGATGGGCGATTAGACCAAGATATGACCAGGCTTTGGTTTCAAGGGAGAGAATGGTCATCATCAAGATATCCTTAATTGGGACTGGCTCTTCAAGTAATGGCTGTGCTTCGTCCTCTTTCCTTTGTTCTGCCATAAATTTATTATACAAAAAAAGACTCTAAAGTCAAGAAATACAAAAATATTTTAATCCGTCAGGATTATATCCTCCAAGGGCATAACAGGAAGGACATCACCATTGTGTTCCGCGAAGAATTTGAGATAGCGGATGAATTTATTATAATCACTTCTTGTATCAAGCAGTTTGGGTTGAAAGATATCAGGTGCAAAAAGTTGTGGTTTTGGTAATTCTATAATCGTTATCTCGGCTTCTTTAGCAATGCCTGCCCTTTCCTTTGCAATCATTATTGCTGTTTCAAGTCCGCCGAGTGTGTCAACCAGTCCTATTTCCTTGCCCCTTGTGCCTGACCAGACCCTGCCCTGGGCGATTTCTTCTATTTGTTCGGATTTTTTGCTTCTACCTTCGGCAACTTTTGCAACGAATTCAGCATAGGAAGATTTGATCAATACTTCCATTTTTTGCTTCTCATCTTCGCTTAGATTACGATCAGGCAGTTGTCCGATGAAAGGAAAAACAAAGCCAAAACCAAGATCAGCATGTTCACCAACTTTGACAAAATCCGTGGAAAGTCCGATTTTTTCTTTTAGTCCTTTGTTGTAGAGCCATACGCCAATTACGCCGATGGACCCGGTGATTGTCAATGGTGAAGCAACAATTGTGTCACCATACATTGACAGCCAGTATCCGCCAGAACCTGCAACTGTGCCTTGAGTAACGATTACGGGCTTTTTCTTTTGACATTTCTTTATTGCTTCAGCAACGATGTCAGAGGCAAGTGCACTACCACCTGGTGAGTCAACTCTAAAGACCACCGCCAGGATATCCTTTTTTTCAGTCACCCATTCAATATCTTTTACCAGACTCCTTGCCTTTATGCCTGTATCCATAGCACACTCACCAAGTCCATAGATAATTGCAATCTTTGGTCTTTCACCCCAGTAATTGTCTTTTGGTAATTGATTGTAATCCATTGTTGAAGCAGAAACAAATTTTTTCTTTCTACCCTTAAGTGCTCTGACAGTTTCTTTTACTTCTTCCCATCTGCCCAGGGTGTCAACGAGTTTATTTTCAAGAGCATCTTTGGACAGGAAGATACATTCTTCATTTACAAGGTAATCAAATTGTTCAGGAGTAAAATTTCTTGATTTGCAGATATCATGCTTAACGGTGTTATAAAAATCATCAACCATTGCCTGGCGCTGCTCCCGGTCTGGTTCTGACATGCTTTCCCTTGAGAATGTCTCTGCCGCTGATTTATATTTGAAAAAACGCCATTCATCCACACCAATGCCAAGTTTATCAAGGGCACCCTTGAAAAACATCCTGCCCATTAGTGTTCCTGGAAGATTTATTGTGCCTTCAGGGTCAAGAACGATTCTGTCCGCTACCGATGCAAGATGATATGTAAAGATTTCCACTTCATCAATATATACTACAATGTGTTTGCCCTGGGATTTGAAATCACTGAGTTTTTCCCTTAATTCCCAGCCCATTTCCGGATTGACATCTATTCCGGATAGATTTAGTGCAATACCACTGATGGTGGGGTCATTCTTGGCAATATCAATGGTCCTGAGTAATGACAATAGGGTGATACTTTTGTCAAACAAAAGATATCGTTGGTAGTCTATTGTACCATTTAGTTCAAGTTCAAGATAGTTTCTTCTATATTCTATAATTGGTCTGAGAATATTCCGATCATAACCACCAAGTCTGATACCATAGGTATTAAAGATATGTTTTTGTTCAGTATCAAAATGTAATTGATTGGTTACACCCAATCTGCCAAAACTAAGATTTATGCCGGTAGTGAATGAACGGTCATTGAAATATCTTGCTGTAATTCTGATACCGGAAAATGGTTCAATTGCTATACCAGTACTCCAGGGACTGTCTTTCATCTTTGTTCCTTTGTGGAGTGCATAGTCAGCAAAGAGTGTAATTTTTTCATTGCCAAGAGGTCTGAATCCTACATCTAAATAGCCTTCACGATCTCCTTTGGAACTTGCAAATGAACCAACCAGACCTAAAGATACGAACTTAACAGGACGGTTCAGACAGCCAAATCTCCAGATATTGGGCTGATGTAGAATATTCGTGTCGCTCTTTGACCATTCATAACCAATGCCCAGACTCTGTTTCTTATTGCCCATTGCAAAAGATAGATTATAACCAGTGATTGAACCTGCAGGCAATTCCTGGTGACTGATTGAAAAACCAAGGTTGGGAACACCTGTGAAGAAAATCCAGTCATTGAAATCATTCCATTCTCCGACTTGATCGGACCACATAAGGCTAAGGTCAAACTGATGCAAATAAGTCAGGAGCGCAGGATTATCATATCCATAGAGACCAACTCCCATAGCCCCAGGTGATGTCAAAAGATATTTATTGTGACCGTAAAAGGATGGAATGTTTCCGTAGCAAAAAAATAATCCAGTCAAAATCCACAAGGTCAATGATTTCTTGAAAACTTTCATAGTTTCTCCTTTTTCAAATAATATACGAATTGTTGAAATAGTCAAGAAAGATTTCGCAAATTCTTCTTGACTGAAAGCGAATTTTGATTATAATGTTTTTATGAAGAGAATACTATTATCTGGATTGATAATTGTCCTGAGTCCAATCTGGGCTAACTGGACGAGAATGAATACATTAATGGTGGGTGACTACATTGATGATCCCGTGAATATTGATATCTATCCTCAGCACATCAATATTTTTCCAAATGCTTTTTACGGTGATATTCTGTTTTCCCATACTGACTACGGAGTGGTCATCACACCCATAGAAAAATATGGTGGAATTGCTTTTTGGCAGCATAAGAACTTCAATATCGGCTATGGAATAATCGTAAAGAAATTTGAACTGGGTATTATGGGTTCACCTGTGAAGGATCGCAATAGACTTGGCGCAGGAATTGGTTATTCAACATTCAATTCAAGGATTGATTTTTCAGGGATAATCAATAATGAGACAAATGTCAATGAGGGCTACAATTTCAATCTGAGACTATTAAGACGAATGAGTGAATATATTGTTATTCCACGATACTCTTTAGGCATCCAGTTTGAACCATACGATTATCAGAGTCATAATGTTGGCTTAACGCTCCAGCGGCTCATCCTCAATGATGGTTTTATTTTCTTAGGAATGGAATGTTTATTAAGAGAAGGTGATATTGACGCCGATTTTGCCTATTGTTTTGCAGGTTTTGAACTTCCATTGAACAGAACATTTTGCCTGAGAATGGGTGCTCGCGAAGAATTTGATCAGGACCTTATTCCTACTGGGTGGCAATTTGAGCCAGGAATTGGTTTGCGCATCAAGGAATTCAATATTGATTTCCACCTTAATCAGGAACGTCTTTTTGACAAGGATACAACTTTTTTCTGTTCATTTGGCCTGAACTTAGACTTCGGAAGATTTTAAGGAATCGTTATTGGGTTAAGATGCTGGTTTATTTCCTTACCGGTCTCCATACCTGGTAACTATAGATCATCTGTTCGGGGGTGTAGCTCAGCTGGGAGAGCAATGCGTTTGCAACGCATAGGTCGGCGGTTCGACTCCGCTCACCTCCAGTAACAAATAATTGGTGAGTTTTTCCCAAAAGTTTTATGACAAGTTCTCATTGTGAAACGGTTTCTAAGGTGTTACAGTAATAATTGTCCTTGTCACTGGGTATAGATGATGGATTAGTAAGGCAAATTTGTGATCTTTCAGAGGAGAATTGATTGAATTATGTAGATTTTCAAGAAAATAAAGGACTCATTATAAATCTTTTTGTTACCGGTAAATGCAATGCCCGGTGTCAGGAGTGTATCAATCAAGCAATTACGAACAATTCCCATTTGAATCTTGAGACTCTGGAAGTTGATCCAGAGCGTGATCTGAATATCTTGAAAAATATACTCGAAAAACATAATGGAATGCCAGCAACGATTGCATTTTATGGGGGCGAACCATTGCTGGAAGCCCACAGATTTATTAAAATAATCAAAGGTTTGGAGAACACCAGGGGCGACAGTGGAATAAGGTATATGGTGTATACAAATGGAGAAAATCTTATGAATTTCTTTAAGGAATATCCAGAGATTGCGAGGAGAATATGGTTATATGCAGTTTCTATTGACGGTGATGAGATTCAGCATAATCGCTTCAGGTTGGGTACGGACCTGAATAGGATCAAGGAAAATCTGAGGTTTGTCAAAGAAAACTATCAGGGTAATGTCTTGATGTGGTCAACATTAAGGGAGGCACAATCATTGCGTAATTGTTTTGATGAGTTTATGAGATTGTATGATAGCGGTTTAATCAACCATTTTTTCTGGCATTGGCTTGAGACACAGGAAGACTTTGTAGATTTTTCTTCATATTTTGACCGTTATACAGATGATTTGAAAGTAATTCTTGATAATTATATAATTCAATTAAGGAAGGGGATCTTATTACCTATTGCCCACTTGAATGAATTAATTCTGTATCTGATTACGAAGAAGCAAAGAAATCATACTGCGTGTGGTGCCGAATTGAAGACAAATTATGATCTGGTTGGTGGCGAAATTCTTGCTTGTGTAGATTTGCCTTTTGAGCTGGGGAAGGAATTGAAAATGTATCCTGAAAAACTGCTATCTTTGAAGAACTATCTTGGATGTTATGAATGTGCAATTCATTTTTATTGTGGTGGCCGCTGTCCGGTTCAGATTCTTTATGGAACCAAAATACGAACCCGTCAATACTGTGATTTATTACGGGCTCATGTCAGGATTGTTGAAAACAGACTGCCTGAGATTAAGAGTATTCTCTCCGAGAGGAAAATCAGTCTTCAGGATGTCTATGATCAATCGGCATTCATTGTACGTTATACAGATGTGACCCCATAGCGCTATACTGACTTCAGCAAATTCAGAAAGTTTTTGTAGAATATCTTTTCGCTCATTTTTCTGGTAAAGCCTGTATCAGTCAAAATATTAAAAAGATGCTCATAGCCTGATGGACATTTGCCAATTGGATCATCTATACCATCAAAATCACTTCCTATACCAATTGAATCTAAACCAAAATTATCATACAGGTAGTTTATGTGGTCAATGACCTTATAATTACCAAGATGTTTTTTTGAGAAATTTACTGCTACAATCCCTTTAAGCGATGTAATGGCCTTAATTGCGTGGTCATCAATATTCCGTATAAAGGGATTCAGTGTCCTGACACAGGAGTGCGAGGCGAAAACTGGATTCTCAGCAATTTCACATACATCAAGGGCTGTTTTTGTGGATGAATGGGAGAGATCAATCAGTACATCATAGCCCCTCAGGAATTTTATAAATTTCTTGCCTCTTTTAGTAAGTCCTTTCTTATCACAATCAAATGCTGAATGGGCAAATCTATTGGAATTGTTCCAGGTGATTGTAAAGATGCGCACACCGAGTTCATAAAGTGTTTCAAACTGAAAGGAATCTTCATCAAAAATATGTCCACCTTCAACACCGAGTATAATATTTGTTTTATTCAAATCAATTTTGTTAAGGTCATAAACGATGTTAATCTTTTGTTTATTTTTCAAATAGTTGATGGTGCTGAGCACCAATCTTATTCCAGCGTCAAAAGGTTGTTTTTCTTTTGGATATATAAAATGGGCAAATATTGCACCGACAAGAATGGAGGGTTTTAGATCTGAAGGCTGGATATGATTAAATTTTTTCTTCTTGATATATATTGGTGTGTCGCAATGAAGGTCAAAGACAGGAATCATCTTATTGTTTTTTCAAAACCAATGAATCAAATACTATGCCATCTGGTCTTATCGCCTGTAATTTCAAGTTTCTTTTTTTTACTGAAACAAAACAGAAATGGTGTGTTTTCTCAGAGTGTTCAGTCCAGTCGCTTTTCCCCACATTATATAAAGGTGCGCCGCCGCCGGCACATACGATATAGATTACACCGTTGATCTCTTTTGTCCGCTCATAAGAGTGGTCGTGTCCGCAGAAGACAATATCCACACCATACTTTTCAAAAATTGGGCACCAGGCATCCCGTACTTTCAAATTGCTACCATGACTGCCTGAGGAATATGGCGGTCTGTGTAGGCTTATGAATATCCAGTCAATTGTGGTGTCAGTTGAAGCAAAATTTAATTCATTGATTAACCACTTTTTTTGAAAACCTGTCAATTCCATCTCTGTATTCAAACAGATTATGTGTACATTTGCATATCGAACAGCATAAAAATCTTCTACTCCCGGCAAAACAAATAGTGTATCATATTGCCAGAATGGTTTTTCATGATTTCCGATAACAGGCAAAAACATTTTTTCAGAAAGCACTTTGCTTTCTATGTCAAAAAATGTTTTCCAATCATCGGGGTCGTATCCACTTGAAACGAAATCTCCGGTGTGAACAAGAAATTCAAATTTGTAATCTTGCATTCTATCAACTACGGCATGATGACTTGCCGAATCGCTCCGTGTGTCGCCGACAACGATGAAATTAAATGAATCTGTGGAAATTGGAAAGGTTCTAAATTGGCGAACCACACCATAAGGTAATATTTTGTAATAGTATTCAGTGCCGGGGATGAGATTGTTAAGGATAACATGATGATAGTTGGTCTTGTCATTGACAAAGATTGTATCTTCAAGAGAAGGAGAAATTCCAAGGGTGATTGCGCTTGGTTCCATCCTTTTTGTATTCCAGTTCACAATTACCGATGTGGTTGGTGAAGATGTTGGACTGAGATATGGTGGTGAATCAAATGCATAAAATTGTTTTTGTTCTAAACTGTTTACCTGGCTGAGCGAAAATGAACAAACAAAAAGTATGAATTGCAATAATCTTTGCATGAAAGGATTATACATAGATTGCTACCAGTGTCAATATAAGTTAAATTTCAAAAATTTCTTGAGGTTTCACTGTATTTCAGTGCGAGATTTGAATCAGTGAGACAAGTGGTTAGAAAAAATAACCGTGCATATTTTTGTTGACTTTTAAAGAATTTTGTGTAAAATATTTTGATGGCCAGAAAGGTGGATTTTCTGGTTGTAGGCTCCGGTGTTGCCGGATTAACCTTTGCAACCAAGAGTGTAAAATATGGCAGTGTGCTTATCCTCACAAAAAAACATAAGGCAGAATCTAATACCAATTATGCCCAGGGAGGTATTGCAGGTGTTTTTGGTAAAGATGACTCATTACAAAGCCATATTGAGGATACTTTGCGAGTAGGGGACGGACTGTGTCACAAGGATGCAGTGGAAATTATGGTGAAGGAAGGGCCTGGGTTGATCAGGGAACTATACAAAATGGGATGTCGATTCTCAGTTGACCAGAACGGTGATTTTGAACTTGGGCAGGAAGGAGGACATTCACACCGTAGAATTGTCCATGCCCGAGATTATACAGGTCAGGAGATAGAAAGGGTTCTGATTGAGGAGGCTAAAAAATATGATATAACCGTGAGTGAGAATGAAGTAGTACTGGATTTGATTGTGCAGAATGGTGAATGCCTTGGTATTTATTACTTTGATGTAGATACTCAGCGCATAGAGACAATCTATGCCAGTGCAACGATTCTGGCAACCGGTGGTGTGGGGCAGGTATTTGAACATACAACCAATCCACCAATTGCTACGGGTGATGGTATTGCAATGGCTTTTCGTGCTGGTGCAGAAATAGCCAATATGGAATTTGTTCAGTTCCATCCAACCGCGGTGTATAACATAAAGATTGATGGTCGTTCTTTTTTGATTTCTGAGGCGGTCAGGGGAGAGGGTGGTATTTTAAAAAACAAATCGGGTAAACCATTTATGAAGAAATACCATCCCCTTGAAAATCTCGCACCCCGGGATATTGTTGCCCGTGCTTGTGTAACTGAAATGCTGGAGAACAACGACCCCTATGTCCTCCTTGATGTAACCCATCTAAAACCTGATTACATTAAAAATAGATTCCCTACGATCTACGAAACCTGTCTGCGCTGGGGCATTGATATTACCAGAGAGGCGATACCCGTTGTACCAGCAGCCCATTACTTATGTGGCGGAATAAAAGTAAATACCTGGGGTGAGACATCAATAAGACGACTGTTTGCCCTTGGTGAATGTGCCTGTACAGGTGTTCACGGCGCAAATCGTCTCGCTTCAAATTCTTTACTTGAGGCATTGGTCTTTGCCACCAGGGCGGCAAAGAAAGTCTCCCAGGTAAAGACATTGAAGCTGAAAAAGCTACCAAGGCTGAAACCAGTAGCGCGAACTGGACCTGATTTCAAGATTCAGCTTAAACAACTTATGTCTCAATATGTTAGTGTTATTAGAAATGAAGATGGATTGAAAAAAGCAAGTGAAACACTCAATGAATTCAGTAAGCAGTTTGAGGGAGGCATTCATTTGATAAATGCGGAATCAAGGAATATGGTAGATGTTGCCTGGCTTATCGTTGAGTCTTGTTTAATAAGAAGGGAGTCAAGGGGACTACACCATATATTGGATTATCCGGAGAAGGATGATGATTTTCTTCACGATACGATTATTCGGCATTCTGCAAAATGATACAAATAATACGCAATCAAGGAAGTCTTGATAATTATTTTAAAAAAGGAAAGGAGCATGCAATCAGGAGAAACTGAGGTTTTGTTAGAAATTGGACAATCATATCTCCTTAACAAGGAGTATGACAAAGCAATAGTAAAATTCAGTGCGGCATTAAAGATTAATCCCCACGACCCAGAACTATACTACTATCTGGGTCTGGCTTATGAAGGGGGTGGAAGATTAGAAGAAGCACTGCAAATGTACGAGAAGGCAATGGAACTGGATCCGGGTTTCAGTAATGCTGAAATCAGACTTTCGGAGATAAAGAACAGACTTTCTCAAAAGAAGAAACCGGAGAAATAAGAGTACTTAGAATATTTTCAATTTTGGTTTTTTTTTGCTAATATACTGAGAAGAAATATTGCAATAAGGGAGAAACTGGCACCAATCAAAAGTGCAATATCAAAACTGAATTTCTGCCACAGATAACCCATTAAAAGATTTGCGGGTAACAAAGTTATACCCACAACTGTATGGTAGATACCAAAGACAGTCCCCCGTTGTTCGGTTGATGTTAAGTCCGCGATATATGCCCTTAAATTTCCTTCTGTAAAACCATAATACAAACCATAAACAATAAAAATAGGCCAGAGAAGATATACATTCTTGTTGAATGCCAGAGCAGTATATGTAATTGAATAAATCAAGAAACCAAATGTGATTGTCTTCTTTCTACCTACACGATCTGAAATGTAACCTGCAGGATAAGACCACAGAAAATACGATATATTGAAAACCAACCAGAGGATGGGTACCAGTGTCACGCCCAACCCAAGTTCTTTTGCGCGCAAAAGTAAAAAAGCATCTGAGGAGTTGCCCAGGGTAAAGATAATCATGATTATGAGAAAAGTCTTCAACTGTGGATTGATTTCTCTCAGAGAAAACTTAAATTTCTTCTCTTTTTCGGGAACTATATCTTTTACACCGAAGATAATAAAAAAAAGTGCTATGAGCCCTGGAATAAAGGCGAGGGCAAACAAGAGTCGGTAATTCTGATGAGAATGAGAAAGGATTAAAAATGCGAAAAGCGGTCCTAATATTGCACCCATTGTGTCCATTGCCCTATGAAAACCATAACTTCTACCATAGTATTCTTCAGTCGTTGATTCAGCAATTAATGCGTCTCTTGGAGCAGTTCTTATTCCTTTACCAAACCGATCAGCAAATCGTACAATCAGAATATGCCAGGATTGTGTGGCAAGGGCAAGGAGAGGTTTGACAACCGCAGAAAAAGTATAGCCGAGGAAAATAAATAGTTTCCTTTTCTTGAATCGATCTGAAATATATCCTGAAAAGGTCTTCAGGATGCTCGCGGTTGATTCAGCAATCGCCTCTACCAATCCAATGAATAGAGGTTGTGCCTTAAGAACTTCCTTTAAAAAAATTGGAATTATGGCATAGGACATCTCGGTTGAAAGGTCAGTGAATAGACTGACCAAACCGAGGGCAAAGATATTACGAGATAGAAATGAACCAATGCCATTTTTCTTCTGTGTCATACAAGATTATTTTGTGAGTTGCAGTTCAACTGTATCGATACCTCCAGATAGGTTCAAATACCAGTATTGCCTGGGCCAGCCAGGGTTATCAGTGCTGTCAACGAGCACTGCGACAATCTGGCTTCCTTGATAACTGGAAGTTCCATAACAAACGCTGTCCATTTCAAAGAAACCAGGCAAGGAATCACCGGAAAAATTAGTGGTATCAGGCCTGAATCGGTAATAGTTAGTGTTTTCAGGATTGATATCTCTAACCAAGAGTTTAATCCCGTTAATTCCAGTGGTGTCGTATTTGATCCACCCATAGAGATGGGTAAAATATAATTCTTCATTTTTGGAGCAATTAAACATCATAAAGGCAAAAATTATCAGAAAAATGCTCTTCTTCAAAGTAACCTCCTGTATAATTATAGATTTTATTCAATAGTCTTGAAAAGTCAATATTATTAAATATAATTGGATTATGAAAATATTGCTTCTTGCAGTTCCAATTGGGGCTGGGCATATTAAGGCGGCGACTGCTGTAAAACAGGCAATTGAAAAATTATCGCCCGAGTCAGAAGTGAGATTTGAAAACTGCTTTCAATGGGTTCAACCGATCTATGGATTTCTTTATAAGCGTGTTTATGAATATTCCCAGAAGAATGCCGTCTGGCTTCTGAAAATATTCTATCAGGGCGTGGGAGTAGAAAGTGGAAGCAATAGATTGCTATATTTTTTCCATAAAATTACCGCACACAGATTTTTTCAATTGATTGAAGAATATCAACCTGATTATATCTTATGTGCTCATTTTTCGCCTGCCTATTATTCTGCACTATACAAAAAAGTTTTTGGTTATAGAATTGGTGTTGTGGTGACAGATTACTATGTACATCCTCATTGGGTAAATAAGGAAGTTGATGATTATTTCATTCCTGATGAAGATTTGGCTGAACAAGTGTTAAGTTATGGTGTAGAGAAGACGAGTATCTATCCTTTCGGCATTCCGGTGAATCTATCTTTGGAAGGTGAGATTGATAAAGAATCTGCATGCAAGCGGTTTGGGCTTTCTCCCGATAGAATCTCAGTTGTGGTAATGGGTAGCAGGGTATTCGGGGGTGAGTGGTTTGAGATCGTTCAGGAGATTGTTGACTTTGATTATGATCTATTGGTATTATGTGGCGAGAATAAAGAGGCAATGAAAAAAATACAGGATCTCAAGGGCAGATCAAATTTAAAGGTCTATGGAATGGTTGATAAAATTCAGGAATTGATCGCGGTGTGTGATATTTTGATCACGAAAGCAGGAGGTATAACAACAACTGAGGCAAGCAGAGCAGGTCCCTGTTTGTTATTCGCCAACTCAATACCGGGATTGGAAGACAAGAATGAAGATTTTTTTGTTAAGCACAAGGCAGGTTTAAGAATAACAAAAGAAAATGCAAAGCAGATTATGACGGATTTGCTTGCCCATCCAGAAAAGATAACAGAGATGAAAAAAAATCTTTTGAGGCTCGGTAAAAAAAATTCGGCGTTAAATATTGCCCGGGTAATTTTGAAAAAGGGCAGGTAATTATTTTGTGAGTGTTATGCATATGTAATTGCCTGATTCGTCGGCAAAAGGGGCTTGTTGACCAGAGAGGAATTTGAAAGAACAGTCAAAGAATCTTTGAAAAAATTACCAAAGATTCTGCGTGATAAGTTAGAGAATGTAGAAGTAGTTGTTGAAGATGCGCCAATTTCCCAGAAAGGATTGTTGGGATTATATCAGGGTGTGCCTCTTAAAAAAAGGGGGTTCTGGTACGGAAATGTCCTGCCGGATAAAATTACACTCTTTAAAGTAAACATTGAATATTTGACCAACAACGAAGAAGAAACAAAAAATCTTATCTATGAAGTTTTGCTTCACGAAATTGGTCATTATTTTGGATTTGACGAGGAGTAATTAAAAGATCTGTAAATTATCTATAACAAAGTGATGGAAGGGCAGGAATTACAGTTCCTTTTTTGCGGATTTTTCAAGGATGTTGAAAATTACTGGATTTCTAAGCAGTGTCATTACCTGTTCTCCAATTTCAAAATGATGCTGGCGGACTTTGTCTAAAAAAAGTTTTACTCGCGCATAACTTGGCTCAATCTTCTTTAATTCCTTCTGGATTTCTTTTATTTCTTCAATAAGAATCTCTTTGGTATCATTACTTATCTTATCATTCTCGGTTATCTTATCAATTAACAAATTGAATTCTTTAAATATATTAATCTGCATCGCTGATGTATCCTGTTCTACGGGAAAGGCAATGTCAAATTGGTATTCATCCTCAACCAGATCTACACCTTTACTTGTAATACGAGCACCGACAAAAAGACTTCCTTCTAAGGGTTTCTGGAGTTCAATATAACCCTTTTCCTCAAGATAGACAATATTAAAGTTCAACGTTTTCAAATCAATATTCAAAGTTTCCTTAAGTTCTTTTGGGGTGATACGATAATAAGGATGCTCTTTAAATCTTTCATAAGTCATCTCCAAAATCTTGCGTCTTATCTCAATGTTGGTCATAGCAATCTCTTATATGCAAAAACTGCACTGCCTGTTTATCACTGGAGCCAGATCTGGAATATCAGACCACCGCGATCAATGATAAAATACTTGTTCTTGAATTCAGTAATCGCCTTTTTGAAATCCTCTTTGTTTTTGATCCTTGTTTCGCCAATTCGCAGAATAACATCTCCGGGTGCAAAGCCCAGTTTTTCACCGATGCTTCCGGATTCAACCTTGATTACCACAACACCCTGCTTGTAACCCAATCCATATTTCTTTACTAAATACAAATTTATATCTTCCACATAAATGCCCAGTCTTGAACCCAAGGCTGTGGATTCTTTGAATTCCTTTACAACAAGTGTAGTATACATAGAATCACTACCACGAAAGAAACTGATGTTCAGAGTATCGCCAACAAAAAAATTGGCGCTTATTCTATCCCAGGCAGTTGTACCATTTATTACTTCACTGTTTATTGCTACTATTCTATCTCCTTCTTTGATCCCGGAGGTCTGTGCTGGGCTGTTAATATCAACATTACTGACCAGAACACCGCGTTGTTCTACGCCCATTGCTTCAGCAATTTCAGGTGTGAGGTCCTGAACCCAGATACCGATCCAGGGTGTTCTTATCTTGCCAAATTGTTTTGTTTCATTGATAAATTTTTTCACGATATTGATTGGACGGGCAAAGCCAACGCCTTCTGAACCTCCACTTGAGGTGAAGATAAAAGTGTTTATGCCAATGACTTGACCAAGAATGTTTACAAGTGGACCTCCAGAATTACCTGGATTGATCGCTGCGTCAGTCTGTATCATATCTTTGTAAACCCTTTCTTCATAAGTTGATTTTATTGCGCGATTTAAGGCAGAAATAACACCTACAGTTACGGTTGGTCTTGTATCTTCAAGCAAAAAACCGAATGGATTGCCCAGGGCAATTACCCATTCACCAATCATTAAATCTCCGGAATCGCCCAATTCAGCATAAGGAAGATTATGTCCGTCAATTTTTAATAGTGCGAGATCCAGGGTTTTGTCCATGACGACAATGCGTGCCTTGAATTGCCTTGCGTCTGGCAGTGTTATGTTGATTTCAGTAGCATTTGACACCACATGTTCATTTGTGAGAATGTAGCCATCAGCAGAGATAATTACTCCTGAACCCAGACTCTTGATCTTTTGTTGATAGCGTTGCTCAGGAAAAAAATCACCAAAGAATTGCCGAAAGAATTCATCATTAAAAGGTGAAACAGAAATGATTCTTGTTTGTATCACTGTAATGGAAACGACTGCCGGACCAACTTTATTTGCAGCAAGGACTATTGCATTCATCCGTTGTTTTGAGATTTCGTCGTTGAGATTTACGAGCCGAAGATAGTCAAGATTATTATCTCGTGATCTTGCCCTAAATTGATTGAACAGGAATAGACATACAAGGCATACTACAAAACCAATGAACCCGGCAATTATTTCTCGTTTTTTCATATTTTTTGACTTACCTCCTATTTCAAAAGTAACCTTTAACCAAATCTTTTCTGCCAGTCTTCAAGAAATTTTGTGATTCCGACATCAGTCAGTGCATGTCTTATCAATTGCGTGAAAACTTTATAGGGAATAGTACAGATGTCAACGCCGATCAGTGCTGCCTGACGGACATGTTCAGGATGTCTTATTGAGGCGAAGATAACCTGAGTCTTGAAATTGTAGTTCTTGTAGACGGTGAGAATATCATTTACAACTTCAATGCCTGGGTTGCCTATATCATCAAGCCTGCCCACGAATGGACTTACATAAGCAGCCCCGGCCTTTGCAGCAAGGAGAGCTTGATTGGATGAAAAAATTAGAGTCATATTAACATTTATTCCTTCGTTTGATAATACTTTTGTTGCCTTTAAACCTTCAACACAGCAGGGAATTTTTATCACTATATGTTCGCTTATCTTACTCAGATTCCTTGCTTCTTTTATCATCTCATCAGTTTTCAAACTTATTACCTCACCACTCACCGGTCCTTTGACAATATCACAGATTTCTTTCAAGATCGCTTTATAATCACCTTTTTCCTTTGCCATTAAAGAAGGATTGGTGGTGACACCATCCAGAATTCCCCACTGAGCAATATCTTTAATTTCATCAATATTAGCGGTGTCAAGATATAGTTTCATATCTGTCTCCTTTCATAAAAATTCCAAAATTTTGACAATTCAATATTTTACTTCCATCAAACACAAACCCTGAGGAGGGGCGAAATATATTCCCCTTAAGGCACCGGAAAAAATCTGCATTGCATCCTCAGGATGATATCTTTCGCGTCCTACATCAACCAGAAATCCGACGAGACCGCGCGCCATTTTTCGTAGAAATCTATTTGCCTCTATGGTGATTATAATATCAAAATCATCAATTGTCAATGACAAGTCATAAATTTTACAAATTGTATTTTTGTGGTCATTTTCGGAATCAATGGGAGATGGCTGATTTGCTGGCGTGCTTTCTTCATCATGCGCAGAAATATTTTTGAAATCATGCTCACCAATAAGCAAGGCCGCGACTTTCCTCATTCTTCCAATGTTTAGTTCATATTCAACCAACCAGTAGGTTCGCCTTTTCAATGGTGAAAATTGGGTCATAATCTTATATTGATATATCTTGCTCTTTGCGGAAAAGCGAGCATGGAAGTCAAGGGGTACTTCAGACATTTCTCTTAGGTGTATGTCTTCACCAATCAAAGAATTTAGTGCCTTTTTAAATTTTTCAGGGGGAATATTTGATTCAGTTTTGAAATTCGCTACCTGGGCAAGGGCGTGAACGCCCTGGTCTGTTCTACCGGCGCCAATGATTCTTATATTTTGACCAGTTATTTTTTCTATTGCTTTCTCAATTTCACCCTGAACAGTTCTTTTGTCTGGTTGATACTGCCAGCCATAGAAATCAGTTCCATCATATTCAATTATCATTCTTAGATTTCTCATTATTAGATTAATTGTTTGTTTTGTAAGTCATACCCGTGGTAGTAAAATTCTGAATGTTGTGCCTTTGCCTATTGTGCTTGAAACTTCAATTTTTCCATTGTGTGCTTCTATGATTTTTTGAGCAATTGATAGCCCTAATCCAGTGCCACCTTTCTTCGTTGTATAAAAAGGAATGAATATTTTTTTCAAATCCTTCTTGGTTATTCCTGGTCCCTGGTCAGTGATATCTATCCAGCCAAATTTGTCATTGTATCCTGTATCTATGTATATTTGCTGATTTGGGTTGCTGACTTCACAGGCATTACTCAGAATATTTGCGATACCTGATTTTAATCTGCTCAAGTCGGCCATACAGGTGAAGTCTTTGCCTTCCTGAATGACCTGAATGTTCTTTTCTGTGATATAAGCCATTATTTCAAGCAGGGCTTCATTAATAATATCACTTACCTTTGTCCGATATGTTTTTTTGGGAACGAACTGGGCAAAATTCAGAAAATCGCTAACAATTTCGTTTAGCCTGATTGATTCCTTGAGTGCCACTTCAATAAATGGCTTTACAGTCTGGGTATTTTGAGATTTGGCAATGACCTCTAATGAACCACGAATTGAAGCAAGGGGATTTCGGATTTCATGTGCCAGTGAGCCACCAAGTTCAGCAAGCATTTTCGTTTGTTTTGAGATTCTTGAGGTTTCTTCAAGCCTTTTTAATTCAGTTAGATCCTGAAGTATTGCGAGTGCACCCTGAGCATTACCAATAATTGAACAGGAAAGAAGGAAATAAGTCTTCTTGATTTTCAATTCTCTTGTGCGTGCAACCTTTTCTGGATTTTTCAAAAACCTTGCGAGGTACAGATGTATAAATGAACGGATATCCTCCTGAGTGATATTAGTATAGATTATTGAACCTGCGTTATCAATCACAAGTATGCCAGAAGGGAGGTTTTTTACAATCTCTTCAGTAGTGAGGTTCAATTTTTTCAATTCCTCAGATTTAACACGATATCGTTCAGAAAGGGTGCCGCTTAAAATTGCAGTAAATAAGAATAAGAGTGAAAAAAGGTAAAATTGGTGTATGACATATTTTATCGCAAAACCTTTGCTGGTTGATTCAAAAAGCATTAGACCAAGAAAACAAACAACTGAGATCAGACTAATTGTATAGGCGCCCTTTCTGAACAGATAAATAGCAGAAGTAATTATTAGTAAGACATACAGCAAGGGAAACATACTTTCAACACCACCGGTATAATGAACCATTACTGAGATTAAAGGGATGTCAGAAATCAACAACAGGTAGGTAAGAATTTGCGCTTTTATCCATCTCTGGCACAGGAAAAAAATAAGTGAAAGAATAAAAGAAGTTATAATGATAAACCAGTACGGTACCGGTATTGCATAATTTATTGGATAGGAAGTACTGAGAAGAATGAATGTTATGATAAGCGGGTGCAGAAAAATCAACCCGGTTAGAGGATTAGTTCTTTTTTCTTGTAGCATTCTCCATAAATACGAAATAGCAGGCTACAAAAATCCAGAAATTTCCTGCTATTCGGTCAGATATTTTGTAAGTCTTATTCCGAGATTGTTGACGCCAGCTGAAATATTGGTAGATACATTGAAATAACCAGGAATCCAACAACTCCGCCCAGGACAACCATTATGATTGGTTCAAGGGCATTGGTCAGGTTTTCTACTGCCTGGTCAACTTCAGCATCATAAAAATCAGCAACCTTGGAAAGCATTTCATCCAAACCACCTGATGCTTCACCAATGGCAATCATCTGAGTAACCATAGGTGGGAAGACCGCGGTCTTGGATAGTGGATCAGCAATATTCTCGCCCCCTTTGATTGAGACCCTTGCTTTAAGAATTGCATCTTCAATGACCCAGTTACCCGCACTCTTTGCCGTGATCTCAAGCGCATCAATGATTGGTACACCACTTGAGAGCAGGGTGGAGAGTGTTCTTGAAAAACGGGCGATTGATTGTTTTCTTATCAGATCACCAAATACCGGCAGTTTTAGAAACAATGGGTCCATTGCTTTGGCACCGGATTCAGTTTTGTGCCATCTTCGGATTATCGTAAATAGCAGAATCAAACCAACAAGCAATGGTACCGCAGCGACCTTCATAAAATCTGAGATTTTCATGACCAATTGAGTCATTGCTGGCAATTCTCTTCCTACACCCTGGTACATTTTGGCAAAAATTGGAATCACAAAAATCAAAAGCACAGCAATTGCCAGGACTGCTACAACACTGATGATCGCCGGGTAAATCATTGCCCCGCGGATTTTTCTCTGTAATGCGACACTCTTTTCAAGGTATGTTGCAAGACGTTGAAGGATTGTGTCAAGGGCGCCGCCGGTTTCACCTGATTCCACCATATTTACAAATAGATTATCAAAGACCTTTGGTTGTCTTCTTAAGGCATCAGCAAGTGACAATCCACCTTCTACATCAGCCCGAACCTCACCAAGTACTTTTTTCAATCCTGCGCTTTCCGTTTGTTTTGAGAGAATTTCAAGGCAGGTTAGCAATGGCAAACCAGCGCCGAGCATTGTTGAAAATTGTCTTGTGAATACAGCAAGGGCTCTCTTTGAAACCCTGCCACCAAAAAATGCAAATCCCTTTTTCTCTTCTTTTATTTTTATTGAGGTGGGAATTATTTTTTTCTGACGTAGTGCAGCTACGACATCAGCCTGGGATTGAGCACTCAATTCACCACTGGCTGATGCCCCAGTTGCAGTTCGTCCTTTCCAGACAAAAGTTGGCATAATTACCTCCCTTTTATCCTACCTGGCTAATTGGTAATTAGTTAAAAATTTGACTATTTTACTCTTTAACCAATTGATTATCATAACTCTATCCTAACACTGGTGATTTTTGTTCTACCATATGCTCAAATTCTTCAATATTCGGTGAATAGTCAAAAGCAGTTTCCAGGGTGATTAGTCTTTTCACATATAGGTTGTACAGTGCCTGGTTCATAGTTTGCATACCATATTTCTGTCCTGATTGAATCATTGAATAGATCTGGTGTTCTTTCTCGTCACGAATCAATGCACGAATTGCTGGTGTCGCTACCATGACTTCCGCAGCAAGAACCCTGCCACCACCAATCTTGGGGAGCAATTGTTGAGTAACAACGCCTTCAATAACGAAGGCGAGTTGAGAACGAACCTGCCCCTGTTGATGAGAGGGGAAGATATCAATGATTCTGTGGATTGATTCAGCCGCGGAATTAGTATGAAGGGTTGCGAGGGTTAAGTGACCAGTTTCAGCAATTGTCAAAGTGATAGCAATAGTTTCTAAGTCACGCATCTCACCAACCATTACCACATCGGGGTCTTCTCTAAGCACATATTTCAATGCATTAGCAAATGACTTTGTATCACTTCCAACCTGTCTTTGATTAACAATTGCTTTTTTATGTCGGAATAGATATTCAATCGGGTCTTCAACTGTAATAATGTGACACCTTCGATCGCTATTTACCTTATCAATTATTGCGGCAAGCGTAGTGGATTTTCCACAACCAGTTGGTCCTGTCAATAAGATCAATCCTTTTGGTCTTCCTGCCAATTCCTGAACAACCGGAGGTATCCCTAATTCTTTAAATCCTCTGATTTCAAACGGAATTGTTCTTATCGCTGCTGCAATACTACCCCGTTGTTGAAAACAATTACCACGAAACCGTGATAGACCTGCGATTCCAAAAGAAAAGTCAAGCTCCCACTCCATTTCAAACTTCTTCTTTTGTTGATCATTCAAAACGCTGTATACAAGTTGCTGAATCAATTCTGGTGTCATCACCTCATAGTTTGTCGGAACCAATTCTCCATCAATTCGGAGCATCGGAGGTGCTCCCGTAGTTAAATGCAAATCTGTTGAGTTTCGCTGCACCATTTCTTCTAAAAGTTGCTTCATTGTTACTGGCATTTTGCCTCCTTGTTCTGCTTCGCAGGATCCGCAAATAGACGCGGATAGCGAAATGGATTAACGAGGATAATCATAGTGATGCAGTCTCCCGCATTAATTCTTCTATTGTAGTAATGCCCTTTTTTATTTTATCAATGCCATCATCACGTAGAGTTTTCATTCCTTCTTCTTTTGCCTGCTTTGCTACCTCATCAGAAGAAGCACCTTTTAATATCATCGCCCGGAGTGTGGGCGAAATGGGCATCACCTCATATAATCCGATTCTACCTTTGTATCCGGTTTGATTGCAATTTGAACAGCCTTTTCCTTTGTAAACTATTCCGTCAGGAAATGTATCCGGTGAGATGTTTGCATCTTCAAGTAATTTTGGACTAACCTTGATTTGCTCTTTACAGTTAGGGCATATTCTTCGGACCAGTCGTTGTGCCTGGATTAATATCAGAGCACTTGCTACAAGATAGGGTGGAATTCCCATATCTACGAGACGGTTGATTGTGGTGGGTGCGTCATTGGTATGGATGGTTGAGAAAACCAGATGACCAGTCAATGCAGCACGAATACCAATTTCAGCGGTTTCTGTATCGCGCATCTCACCGACAAGGATAATGTTCGGTGCCTGACGCAAGAACGCTCTCAAGGCAGAAGCAAATGTTAAACCAATCTCTTCGTGGACCTGAATCTGATTAATACCGTGAATATTGTATTCAACCGGATCTTCAATCGTCATAATCTGACGGTCTGGTTTGTTTAGACGCGAAAGGGTTGAATATAGGGTTGTAGTCTTGCCACTACCAGTTGGGCCAGTTACAAGAACAATCCCATAAGGACTTTCAATTGCCTTTAAGAATTTCTTTAATGCTTCTTCGCCAAAACCTAACTTTGTTAAATCCAGCATTAGTGCACTTCGGTCCAGGATTCTCATTACCACCTTTTCTCCGTAAAGGGTGGGAATCACGGATACCCGAAGGTCAATCATTTTGTTACCAACTAAAATATTGATTCTTCCATCCTGACATAACCGGTGTTCAGCAATATTCATTTTTGACATCAGTTTTATACGAGTGATAATGCCTGCTTTCAAATTGTAAGGTGGTGATTGTTGTTCCCTCAAGACACCATCAATCCTGAACCGAATACGAAGCTGTCTTTCAAATGGCTCAATATGGATATCTGAAGCGCCTTTGCCAACAGCGTCTGCAATGTAAAAATTCACAAGCCGAACTACTGGTCCACCTTCGGCATCAGCACGTAATTTTGTTTCTTCAACTTCTTCTTCCATGCCAGTTTCCAATACTTCAAGGTCTTCAACACCTAACTCCTTGGGACCGGATTCTGCTTTTACTTCAGCAAGACTTGTGTCCATCTTATAGTAACGACTGAGTGCCTCTCTAATGCTTGTCTCTGATGCCAGAACTGGATTGATCTCCATACCAGTAATGAACCGTAAGTCTTCAATCGCACTTATGTCAGTGGGATCAACCATTGCTACGGTTAGTGTCCTGCCTCTACGGTCAATAGGTATAACTTCATAATGATAGGCTTTCTCAGCGGGAATAAGGTTTAATACATTCTCAGGTGGAATTATGTAATCAAGATCTGTTACTTCCATATGATAGAGATTACTCAATTGTGCCAGAAGTTTGTTTTCAGAAATAAGTCCGAGTCTAACAATTACGCTCACAAGCCTCTGACCGGTTTCTTTTTTCTCCTGAATAGCCTGTCTTAATTGTTCTTCGGTCAGTAGGTTGTTTTTTACCAGATAAGTCCCTAATCTTTCTTCCATTATTCCACCCTTGTTTCTCTGATTACTTCTTCAACACTGGTTAACCCCTGACGTAATTTTTCCAGAGCAGATTCGCGTAATGTCATCATACCTTCTTCAACTGCAACTTTCTCAATATCTTCTGCAGGTGCTCTCTTGAGTATCAATTCTCTTATACGTGCTGTCACAAGCATATTTTCAAACACGCCGAGCCTGCCTTTATAGCCTGTTCCTCTGCATTCCTTACATCCCTCGCCTCTGTAAAGAGGAAAATCAATCTTCTTGGGATCAATACCTGCATCAAGCAAAACCTCTGGTGGATACTTAACTTCGCTTCTGCATTTCATACAAATTTTTCTTAATAGCCGCTGAGAAAGAACTGATAACAAGGTTGAGGCAATCAAAAATGTCTCAATGTTCATATTCACCAATCTGGTGATTGTTGCAGCAGCAGAGTTAGTATGAACCGTTGATAAGACGAGATGGCCGGTTAAGGACGCACGGATTGCAATCTCTGCCGTTTCAAGGTCACGGATTTCACCCACCATTATGATATTGGGATCCTGACGTAAATAGGAACGTAGTGCAGAAGCAAATGTTAGGCCGATTTTTTCATTAACCTGTAATTGGTTTATACCCATCAATGAATATTCAATTGGGTCTTCAGCAGTTGTGATATTTAATCCTGGATCATTCAATTCAGTGAGGGCTGAATATAGTGTTGTCGTTTTTCCAGAACCAGTTGGACCGGTCACAAGCACAATACCATAAGGCGTTTTGATTGCCCGACGAAAAGTTTTCAAGGTGCTTTCTTCAAATCCCAGGAGATCAAGGTTTAATTGGATTGCTGAGCGGTCAAGCAATCTGAGGGCGATTTTCTCGCCAAAAAGCGTTGGGACTGTTGAGACACGAATATCAATAATCTTATTATGGACACGTGCCTTGATTCTACCGTCCTGAGGTAGTCTTCTTTCTTCAACCTTCAATTTAGCCATTACTTTTACTACTGTTGCCAAGGCACGGTTTAATTTCTTAGGTGGTTTTAATACTTCGTGCAATATACCATCAATACGGTAACGGACCCGTAAGTCATCTTCATACGGTTCAATGTGTACATCTGATACATTTTGCTCAACAGCGTCGGTTATAATCTTGCTCACCAATTTTAATGCTGGGCCACTATCTGAATCATCAGCCACGCTTGATAAATCTTCTTCTTCCTTTTGCTGAGTAACTTCATCCATCACTTTTACTGAAGTTTCTCCTGCCTCAGCAGTTTCAATTTCATACATTACATCAGCAAGAAATTTTTCAACATGATAACGTTCATTAATTACCTTCAATATTGTATCTTCAGAGGCGACGAGTGGTTCAATATCAAAACCAGTAGCAAATTTTATATCTTCTATTGCATTCATATCACCTGGATTGACCATTGCGAGACTGAGTGTTCTACCTAATCTTTTCAGGGGTACAACCAGGTATTTGCCTGCAAGGTCACCAGGAATCAGTTTTAACACATTTGGGTCAAATTCATAGGACCTCAGGTCAATTGATTTGACCCCAAAATGAATGGATAGTGCCTTCAAGAGGTCTTCTTCTTTCACAAACCCCAATTTTATCAGGGTTGAACCTAATCTTGCACCATCCCTTTTTTGGTCTTCAAGGGCACGGGCAAGCATATCCTCAGAAATAATACCCTGTTTAACCAGTATTTCACCTAATCTCATGATATAATATAATATAAATATTTGGGAATTTGTCAATAGGCAAATTCACCTATAGAAATTTCCATTGACTTTACCTTTTTTCAATATATATTTATAAATGCAGTTCGGTATTGATCAATTGGTATTTTACAAATTTGAAAATTTGAAAAATAAGGATGTTGCTTTACTGACCCATGTTCCCGCAACAGATTGCGGGCTTCAGCCAACACTTCAGCATTTTATGCAACGTAAAGACATCAACCTGAGATTGATTTTTGCGCCAGAACACGGATTATTCAGCGCTCTACAGGACCAGGTTTATGTAAAAGGTCATAAACAGAAAAGGATCCCGGTTTTTAGCCTTTATAACAAAAATTTTATGTCACAAATCAATATTCTAAAGGAAATTGCTATCCTGGTGGTTGATCTGATAGATATAGGGGCCCGCTATTATACATTTACCTGGAGTGCAGTATTGCTAATGAAACAGCTGTCCCGATTAAACAAAAAAATGGTCATCCTTGACCGTCCCAATCCATTGAATGGCATTACAATTCAAGGACCAGTTCTTGAGAAAAGATTTCAATCTTTTGTTGGATTGTATCAATTGCCGGTCAGACATGGCTTGACAATCGGCGAAATCTGTAATATGATAAATTCTGAAGAGAATATCTTTGTTGATCTGGAAATCATAAAGGTACAAGGTTGGAAAAGAAAATTGTATTTTTCAGACTGTGGGCTGAAATGGACCGTCCCTTCTCCTAATATGCCTTCTTTTGAGACCGCATTGGTATATCCTGGAATGTGTCTTCTTGAAGGGACAAATGTTTCTGAAGGCAGAGGCACGACAAGACCTTTTGAGATATTTGGTGCACCCTGGATTGATGAAGAGAGACTTGTAGAAAAATTGGATTCAAAAAAAATCCCTGGTGTTCAATTTCGGCCATTGAAATTCATTCCAACTTTCCACAAATATCGTGGTGTGGTCTGTGGTGGTGCACAGATTTATGTGAATGATTTAGAAAATTTTGATCCGGTTTGCACCGGGCTTGAAATAATTTCTACAATAAGAAAGATTTATCCTAAGAAATTTGCCTGGCGTAAACCACCCTATGAGTTTGAGAAAAAGAAAATGCCCTTTGACATTTTGATTGGCAATTCCTGGATAAGGAAGGCGATTGAAAAAGGCAAACCAGTTGATTCCATGAAAGAAAGATGGGAAAAAGACCTCAAACAGTTTAAACAAAAAAGAGAAAGATATCTGCTTTATGAATAATCTTCTATTTAACCATTTAACCAATCTATGAAGGGAATAATCCTTGCTGCCGGTTTAGGTAAAAGGCTTGGTCATATTACAAAAAAAATGCCAAAACCTTTATTACCAATAAATGGGACACCGATAATCAAATTGATTATAAAAAAATTAAAAAGGGCAGGAATAAAAAATATTGGAATAAATCTTTTTTACAAAGCCAGTATCATAAAAGCATCATTGAAAGATATAACTGGAATAAAGTTTGTTATTGAAAAACATCTTTCCGGCACTGGTGGGGCACTGTTGAATTTCAAGCATTTCGTATCTGAAGATTTTTTGATTCATAATTGTGATATTTTTTCAAACATAGATTTAAAAAAAATAATAAAGAAACATAGAAAAATAAGACCACTGGCAACGATTGTCTTGATAAAGAATTATAAAACAGATCGGGTTTTGATTTCAAAAGGTCGTGTGGTAAGATTTTATAAAAAGAGAATGGATGGTTGTTACACCTATACAGGGATTGCAATTCTTTCAAAAAAAATCTTTAAGTATTTTCCGAAAAACAAAAAAATTTTTAGCCTGACCGAGGTATACAATAATTCAATCAAGAATGGGGAGTTTTTGTATCCCTGCATTGTCAACAATACCTGGCTTGATATTGGAACACCTGAAGTCTACAATAGGATGATTAATCACAGATATTTAAAAAAGACAAAATTGTCCAAATTTTAATATGCGTAATATCAATTTAGTAAACCGTAATATTGTATCGGATTATAAAATTCTTGAAGAAATTATGACCGGTGGGTCAGATAGAAGGTTTTATCGGATTAAGAAGGGGAAAGAGACCTATATTCTTATTGAAGATAAAAATATTAAGGATTATGTAAAAATTTTAGACCACCTTTTTCAGGCAGGGATTGGTGTTCCGGCATTAATTGAATTTAAAGATAATTATGCAATAGTTGAAGATTTAGGAAAAGATTCTTTATATAACTTGGTGTGTAAAAGACGAAGCGATTGGATAGAACTATATAAAAGAGCGATAGCAGAACTTGTTAAATTGCAGATAGATGGATATAAAAATGTTCCGGTAAATCTTTATTATAATAGTGAACACATCAAATGGGAACAGGATTATTTTAAGAAATTTTTTTTGAAACAATACTGCGAAATATCAAATAAAAAAATTTATGAAATTGGTCCAGACCTGAAATTGCTACACAAAAAAGTCTGTGAAGCAATAAAACCTATAGGAAATTTTTTGATGCACCGGGATTTTCAATCGCAGAATATTTTTGTAAAAAATGGTAAGATTAGAATCGTTGATTTTCAATCAGCAAGGATTGGTCCTTTGACCTATGACCTTGTGTCTTTATTAAGGGATGCCTATGTGGATATTGATAAAAATAATGAAGAGCTTCTGGTCGCATATTATTTAAGTTATCTTAAGAGAAAAGGAATAAAGGTTTCAAAACAAGATTTTTATGAAGCCTACAGACTCACTCGTATCCAGCGGCATATGCAGGCACTCGGTGCCTTTGCCAATCTTTCGCTTAATAAGAATAAAATCCATTTTAAAAAATTCATACCCCGGGCATTGGATTTATTATCAATTGAATTGTTAGAAAGCGGATTCAGTAAAATATACAATCTTGTTTCATCAATTAAATAGTATGAAGTTCCATAAAATTATTAAATATCTGAATGAGTGTATAAAAAGCAAAAAAATTCCTGGGGCAGTCTTATGGATTGGGAACAAAAAAGATGTACATTTTTACGAGGCTTTTGGTTATCAACAGATATTTCCTAAAATGGAAAAACTAAATAAAGACACAATTTATGACCTTGCTTCCCTGACCAAACCTTTGTGTACGGCAATGTCTATTATGTTATTATTTGAAGAGAAGGAGATTAAACTCATTGATTATATTGAAAGATACCTGCCTGCATTCAAAAATAGACCGAATGGGAAGAAAACAATCAAAGAATTGTTGACCCATACATCTGGATTACCTGCCTGGTTTCCATTATATCTACTCAATCAACAGGAAAGGATTGATTATCTTGCCAGAACGAATACAGGCAAAAAAGGAGTCATTTATTCCTGTTTAGGATATATCATTCTCGGTTTGATAATTGAGCGGATTACAAATCAAGGTCTGGATATATTTTGTGAAGAAAAAATACTTAAAAGATTGCATTTGGAAAATACATTTTTCAAACCACTGCCGGGAATAAAAAATATCGCTCCCACAGAAATGGGAAACGAGCATGAAAAAAATAAGGCAGAAGAATATGGTGATATTTCACATATAAAATGGCGTGATCATTTGATTAAAGGTGAAGTTCATGATGGGAATTGCTTTTATGCGTTTAAAGGGGTTTCTGGAAATGCAGGGTTGTTTTCTAATGTGGCAGATATTGCAAAGATTTTAAGGGCATATTTGAATGGACAGATAGTCAATTTAGAGACAGTAAAAATGATGACAAAAGACCACACAGGTAGTAAAGAGAAGAGAGGCTTGGGTTGGTGGATGAATCCCTATCCGGGTATTTTATCTGATTATGCATTTGGTCATACCGGTTTTACAGGTACAATGGTTATGGTTGACCCAAAAAAGGATTTCATAGCCATACTATTGGCAAACAGTGTCCATCCAAAAGTAAGATTGGGGATTATGCCAGAAATACGAAAAAAAGTCATTAATATCTTCATGGATGTTTAAAATAGAAAAAGCAAGGTTGAAGCCTTGCTTTACATTTTGTTTCAGTCTATTATTATTCAGTATCTATGGATAAATGCAAAATATCCTGCTGCCATGCCAGCCCCATCCCAGCATAGATCTTTCCAGGAAAAATGTCCCTTTTTCTTTTTGTCATAAATTTCCTTTCCCAAACCGATCAGGGCAGTAAATGAAATTGAATAAACTTTACCCTGGTTTTCATTCTTGTTTAAACGGCAGACAAGTGTATGGTAACTCAAGCCTACCATTGATGCACAGGCAGAAAAATGCAAGAATTTATCTTGTGATAACCAGGCATCACCTGTTTTGATTTCCTTTGATAAGTTTTGTTTATATCCTGAAGAATCACAGAGAGAATCACTCTTTTGCCCAAAGACAAAAGTCCCCAAAATTAGCATTAACAAAAGAATCCTTCGCATTCTAATATTATAGATCCTTTAAGATGATTGTCAACCCTATTGATTTTAGCCAGTTTTGAATCTCTTCAATCAATCTTTTGTTACCAATTGTGCGCGCAAGGCTTAATGCCTTTCTGATTTTATTTTGCCAGTTTTTCCCCAGATGATAATCTATTTTTGCGCCCAAGAAAATTACTTCAGAATAATAAGATTTCATCTCTTCTTCTGGAATCAACCGATTCAAAATTGAATAAATTGAGCAGGCTTTTCTCAGATCATTGATCAGGTAAAAATCAACTAACGTCCGTCCAAGATAAAAAATCATCTCGCGGTCGGTCGTTTGTTCAAAGATTTTTTCTAACTCTTTTGACCACAATCCAACTTGTTTGTCTCTGACTCTTTTAACTCTATAATCCTGCAGCATAAATTTTGAAAGTAACAAAAAAGTATATGTGCGCTTGTCTTGTTTCACTCTTAATAATTTATTTATTCGCTTTTTCAACTGAATGATTTTGTCATTATCCTTTACAGAAATCAAATATTTCACTTCTCCATATATGATCTCAGCGAGGAAATTGTAAGATGATAACTCCTCAGCTAAATGTCGTGCCTTTCTAAACCAGACAGGAGTATCTTTATCGTTCTGTTCGTATTTGATCAAGGCAATCATATAATGATTTTCCAGAATACCCTCACGGTCATCCATTTCTTCTGCAAGAGAGAGTGCTTTTGAAATACAGTTTTGAGCACTTTTATAATCTCCTAATAACTTGTATGATTTACCAATTCCTGTGAGGTTTATGGACATACCAAATCGGTAGGACATTTTCTTGGTCAGTCTATGGGCTTTGGTATATTCCGCAAGGGCTTTCTTGCAAATTCCAAGCGCGAGATAGCTATTCGCTATATTATGCATTGTTTCAGCAATGCCCATACTGTAATTTATTCTTGTAAATATAGTGAGTGCCTTTTTGAAGTATGAAATTGCAGTCTGTGAATCGTTTTGCAGATTGCCGATATTATTGTAAACACCTGCAATCTGGCCTATATCGCCTATTTCAGTAAAGTAACTCAGGCTCTTTTGATAATATTTTTGAGAAAAGTCAGGTTTATTCATTTTTTTGTATATTACACCGAGAAGATTGTATGATAAAGCCTGCCTTCTTTTATCCTTATTAATAAAGGCAATCTTCAGACTTTTTTTTGCGAACTCAAGTGCAGAAGTCAACTTACCTGCGAGGAGAGAGAATACGCTGAGATTGTAATAACTGCGGCCCGCATAATTGTTAATATCTGTTATATTCCCTCTATTTTTTCGTATAAGAGCTTGCACAGATTCTTCTGTTCTTTTTGCATTTTTCAAATCTCCCAGTCTCATTAATAAAAATGCCTTTTGGTTGATTATTTCAATCTTTCTCGGTATATCTGAACATAATTCTAAGGCTCGTTCAACATAATCAAGGGCTTGATGATATTTGCCCATTTTTTCCAGGACTTCACTTATGCCAAAATCAGCAACGGTTCGGTATGCGTCATAACGGTATATGACCCTAAAATCACTTATTGCTTTATTATAGTATCCAAACAGGTCATAAATTGTACCTCTACTACTCAATGCTCTGATCAGAAAATCTATTCTAACTTTTCTTTTATCTTCGCACAATCCAGGGATGGTAATATTTGAATATACCATAGTCTTTATAGACCTGGATATTTGATGCCGAAATTTTTCTTATAATAAAATCGCAAAAATAGGAAAATTAGTAACGACAGAAGCAAGAAATAAGGGAAAACAAGACCGACAATTAGAATTAATAAAGGTCCGCCAATTCTTATTGACAGCTGGATATATTTCGTGTTGCCTCCTTGTGAAGCAAGAAAAAAAAGAGGCAGTGAAATCAAAGCGGGAATCAAACAAATATAATCTACGCTGATGATAGCGCTTACAATACTGGCGATTATGAGTAACAGCGCAAGCCTTGCAGCATTTGTTTTTCCTAACAGGACACCAGTGGTGAGGTATTTGCATTTTTTGTCACCCTCCATATCTAACACCGTTGTATTCACAAAGATTGCGCTTACAGCAAAGACATAAGGTAGGGAAGAAATGATTGTCTGGGGGGAGAATCGCGCTACAGTGAGCCAGCCTAAGGAAAAATTTAAAAATCCATACCCAATGCCATTGATCAAAAAATCAGCAAGGGCAATCGCTTTCAATTTGAATGGCGGGAAAGAATAAAAAACACCAAAGAGAAAAGATATTATCATTATTATAATGATATTCAGAGGTAATTTAAAGGAGAATATGATTGTAATTACCAACAACACAGCTATTTCAATATGAGCACTCTGTTGCGAGATTATTCCTTCGGCAATGAGGAGATGTTTCTGATTTATTGCGTCAGATCTTTTATCGGCTATTTGATTGAGAATGTATAAAATTGAAATAAGAGCAGTATATGCGAAGAAACTTGAGATAAAGTTATTATTGAATTGAAATCTTTCACCTCCTGCCTTAAAATAGCCCAATAAAAAAAATGCCCAAACCGGAACGAGCAAAATCGGTCGGGCAAGGAATACATAATCCCAGATTGAATTCCTAAATCTCATGTCATTGTGTTCAATTATAATCTCAAGAAATCAATATGCATATTGCACTGTAACGATTTTTTTGATTCGGATGAGCTATGGTGGTAGTTCTGGATATCTATCAATCCGATGTTTGCTTCATAGAAAAGGATTTTTCCATAGAAATAGCGAATGCCAAGATTTATGTTGACGGTATTTTCAACAATTCCTGACAAGAAATTATTATCTGGAAAAGAAGTGCCGGGGACCCGGGGATTTTCCGGGATAGGCCAGGGCGTATTTACATTGGTCTCGCCTTTTCTCAAATATGAACCGCTGACACACAGATCTATGCTATTGTTGAAGTGATAGACATATTTTACATATAATTCATCGCAATCGGGTCCATATGGAAATCCAATTGGATGGCGATAATACATATATCTTTGATAAGGTGCGTAGATACAATATATCCAGCGGGAAAGATAGTGGTATTCAATGATAGCAAAACTATTAGGTAAAAGCAAATCTGCAAATTCAATGCCAAGATTTATGCCAAAATGGTTGGGTTCCTTATTGGGGTCAGGCTCAAGTTGATAATCATCTACAAGCAGGGCAGAATAGATTGAAAAATTCTTTAGAAAAATTCGGGAGTCAAGATGGAAAAATAAATTGGCATCTTTTCCCCAGTTGTGTTGCAATGTGTGAATGAATACCAGAGGATTGAAATGATAGGGGGTCAATGCATAGTTTTCGCCACCAAATGTTGCACCTTCAGAAAAACTGCAGTTGAACCACTGCACCGGAGAGATGTCAAGTCTTTTAATGATCAAATATCTTCGGGCATTAATAAGGGTGGTAATCGTATCACCCACATATTCAAATGGTTTACAAATTATGTCATCAAGCTGGCTCAGATAATAGCTTAGCCTTATTTTTCTTGCGGTCAGACTATAATGAAACCAGTCAAGCGGAGGTCCATATCCTGAAAGAAGCATGTTGTATCTTGGGGAAGGACCGATTGAAAATCTCTCACGACCTATGAACGCAGAGAAAATCTTATTCTCATATCTGGCGTATACCCTTTCATAATCTGCGGAAAATAGATTCTTAAAAACCTTGTTCGGTGGTAAACTGTCTGTTCCGAATTTTACATCAGGCTGTAAATAAAGTGAGAAATCATAAAAATTGTAATTCACCATAGGTTTAAAACGGGCAACCCGGATTGTATCAAACTTTACCTTAAGGGAGAAGTTAGATAACCAGAGACGGTCAAAATCTTCATCAATGATAGAGGAAGAATCAAATTCTAAATCAGTGTAAGGTCTGACACCTGGGAATTTTGTAAAATATAAGCCCCTTACCTGTAATTCTTCAATAAATTCACTCTGCCAGGAATCAATGGGAAAATATATTGAGAGGATAAATAGAAGGAGCATAGGTATGTTCGTTTAAGGTTAAACGGTTTCGCTACCCGTTTCGTTATCTTGGTTAAATGGTAATTGGCGATTGGCTAAATATTCAACCATTTATCTTTTTAGCTAATTGCCTTTGTCTGCACGATAAGGGTTTCGTCACCCAATAACATCAACCGATCTCTCAATATGCTCCTTTTCCTAATAATACTGCAGGAATGGTTTGAAACAAGAGTTTGATGTCAAGGGTAAGAGAATGATTAAGTGTATACAGTAAATCAAGAAAAATAGATGAATCGCAAGGCATGCTACCCCTTCCATAAACCTGCCACAATCCGCTTATGCCGGGCTTTATCTTGAGCCTATCTTTATGCCAATCCTTGTAGTACTTAACCTCATAGGGTATGGGTGGTCTTGGACCAATAAGAGTCATATCACCCTTTAGCACATTCAAAAATTGAGGGAATTCGTCAATTGATGCCCTTCTGAGCACCTTACCAACCGAAGTGACATCCGCATTGTTGATTACTTTGCCTTTTGCTGTCTTTTTTTCAATAAATTCCTTAAACTCTATTTCTCGCTTTGTCTGTGAATTATTATTATACATTGAACGGAATTTATAAAGCGTAAATTCTTTTCCGTCTTTACCACATCTTTTCTGTTTATAAATTATTGGTCCTGGTGAATCTATCTTGATAGCAATAGCGATTATTGCAAACACAGGAACGAGTATGATCAAAATCAATGATGAGAGAATTACATCAAGAATGCGTCGTACCGTGTTCTGCCATTGTTTTTGACCATTCACCTGAAGAGAAACAATGGGTAGATTGTTTATTTTACACCATTCCCAGTTTAATGGTAGTTCATTAAACAGAGGTGAGGTAATGTGAACTTTCTGTCCGGGCCTTGAGATTTCCTGGATTTTTCTATAAAACTCTCCAAAATTGTTTTCCGTGCTATAAAGAAAAACTTCCGGGTATTCCACCTGGCAACTATTTGCTACTGGTTTTAACAAGGTTAAGCCAACGACAGGATTATCTTCAAAGAATTTGTGAAATATAGAAAAGTTTTCTTCAGATCCAAAATAGTAACAAATTTTTCTTTTTTCTGGTTTTGAAAAATAGCCTATCAGTATTTGAGGCATTATGATTATGCGGAGAAAAGAGATGACGATCGGATAGATAACAAAAAAGTAGAAAATAAATCCCCGGCTGTTAATTAGAAAATAGAATTTTGTAAGAAAGCCTATTAGAACATAAACTACAAAAGAAATTGCCCAAACATTTATAACCTTGAAAAAAACACGACCAATCTGGGCATAATAACAATGATTATAAAGGTCGTATAGATATTTGACCAGCAATATCAGCAATATAAGAAATATTAGGGTTGTTCCCTGATTTTGTATAAGATGGGTACCGGTATGGAAACGCAAGAATTTTGCAAGCAGGAATGATGTAACGATAGCAGAAAGATCTATGAGCAAGAAGATAATCTTGATCATAACTTACAAGGCATAAAAAAATTTAAGGTTGGACTGCCCACTCTTTTATTCGGGCGCAGGTATATTCAATCTCCTGTTTTGTCAATTCGGGAAACATTGGTAGTGAAACGATTTCTTTAGCGCATCTTTCTGAAACCGGGAAATCACCTTCTTTGTAACCAAGATGTTTGTACGCCTTTTGTAAATGCAAGGGTATTGGATAGTGAATTGAGGTGCCAATTTGAGATTCTTTCAAAAAACCCTGGAATTTTTCTCTTTTTAAGACACGGACAACATACAGATGATAAATGTGTTTTGCATAAGTCATCTCCTTTGGTGTTTTCAGATTTTCCAATCCATTTAATAGTTCATTATAATAATATGCATTCTGCCTTCTATCTTCGTTCCAGTCATCAAGGTAATTCAATTTTACATTAAGAATTGCTGCCTGAAATCCATCCATCTTGAAATTCCAGCCTTCAAATTCATGCGTATATCTTTCCTTTTGTCCATGGTCAATGATCATTCTAACCTTCTCGGCAAGTTCCTCTTTGTTGGTTAGTACTATTCCGCCCTGTCCATAAGCACCCAAATTCTTGCTCGGATAAAAACTGAAAGCACCAAGATCGCCGAGCGTACCTGTCTTCTTATCTTTATATAACGCACCGTGTGCTTGGGCTGAATCCTCAATGACTGCAAGGTTATATTTCTTGGCAATTTCAATAATCGCATCCACATCTGCGGGCTGACCATAAAGATGAACCGGAACAATTGCCTTCACATTCAATTTCTTTTCCTGATCTCTCAAAACACCTTTTTTGTCAACCCATTCACATTTCTTTTCTATATATTCCCTAATTTTTTCAGGATCTATCGTATAAGAGTCTTCTTTTATATCCACAAATATCGGAGTTGCGCCAGTGAAACTGATTGCTTCGGCTGTCGCAATAAAGGTAAAAGGAACAGTTATTACAGCGTCGTGTCTGCCAATATCAAGTGCTTTTAAGGCTGCATAAATAGCACTTGTACCTGTAGAAATGCCAATTGCGTATTTTACACCGCAATAATTTGCAAAGTTATTTTCAAATTCTTTCACCTTTTCACCTGCGACAAATGCGCAGGAATCAATCGTTTTTTTGATTGCCTCATCAATTTCATCTTTAATCATTTCATACTGTCTTTTTAGATCCATAAAAGGAACCTGCAATTAATCCTCCTTCTTGTTATTTGATTTTTCTAATAATCCTTGCGGGCACACCAGCAACTACAGCATTGTCCGGCACATCTTTTGTTACAACACTTCCTGCACCAACAATAGCATTTTCTCCGATCGTTACCCCACAAAGAATCGTTGCGCTTGAACCTATTGAAGCACCCTTTCTTACAAGTGTTGGCACTACTTTCCAATCCGCGTCAGTTTGCATTGAACCGTCTGGATTTGTTGACCGGGGGTATTTATCATTTATGAAAGTAACATTATGGCCAATAAATACATTATCTTCTATTGTAACACCTTCACATATAAAGGTGTGGGTGGAGATTTTGCAGTTCTTACCAATTTTTGCATTTTTCTGGATTTCAACAAACGTGCCAATCTTGGTATTGTCACCTATTTCGCAGTCATAAAGATTAACAAATCCAAAGATCCTTACATCCTTGCCTAATTTCACATTCTTGATTATCTGATGATCATTCATTTGCTTTTAATTCTACAACACAGCCATTGTTTTTTAGGGATTTCTGCGCAGCGCTCAGAATCTTAATGATTTCCAATCCAACTTTGCCATTAGATAAAGGTTCGGTGCCATTTTTCATTGCATCTATAAATTCATTTACGAGCACTGAAAGAGGTTCGCTTGTATCAAATCGTGGTGCATACATATCACCGGTGCGATACTGAACAAGTGTTCTATAGATTCCTTCTTTGCTCTTTATCTCAACTCCTTTGTCATAAACCCTTATTTTTTCAACGGTTTCCAAATCATCATAAACAATCATTTTTTGAGAACCACCGATCAGGATCCTTCTAACCTTTACCGGTGCAAGCCAGTTAACATGAAAATGCGCAATGCAGTTGTCATCAAAAAAAACTGTGAGATAGGCAATATCTTCAATCGTATTATAATGACCAACTGCAATTGCTGAGACTGCCTTTGGTTTTCTATTAAGTAGATAGAGCATTATTGAGATATCATGGGTTGCAAGGTCATATAGCACATTGACATCGTGCTGGAAAAGCCCGAGATTTACCCTTACTGCATCAAAATATAGAACCTTGCCAATTTCGCCTGAATCAATTAGCTCTTTTATTTTTCTAACTGCACCATTGTACATAAATATGTGGTCAACAATAATCTTCAATCCTTTTTCCTGCATAAGGTTAAGAAGTTTCTTTGCTTCCTGGATAGTGACTGTAAAAGGCTTTTCTACAAGAATGTGTTTATTATGTTCAAGTGCCATTCTGGCAAGAGGAAAGTGGGTGCTTGCAGGCGTAGCAATACAGACACCATTAATCCTCGGATCTCTCAATATGTCTTCATAACTGTCAACAAGTTTCACAACGGGAAATTGTTGATAGATACTGTGCAATCTCTTGGCATCAATATCAAAGCAATAGACTTCACTGACTGATTTATTATTCAATAGATTCCTGACCAGATTCGGACCCCAATAACCAACCCCAATCACCGCAATCTTCATCTTTCTCCTTTTTTATATTTTATTATATCAAAACATTTCTTAAAGTCAAGGTTTTTTTCAAAGCATAAAACCATATAATATATTTTCTAAATCACAATATTTTCTGGAAACAACATATGATTCTTTAAGCCCGAGTTTTTTAGAAAACTCTGTCAATCTTTTTAAATCCTGTTCACCGGATTTCAACTTTATCTCATAGGCTATTTCTTTGTTCAGAATAAAATCAATTTCTGCACCGGATTTTTTCTGATAATAATTAATCTCTCCTTTTGTTATTAGATTTTGGAATACGCAATTTTCAAAGACGATACCCTGGTCTAATTTTGCAAAGTGATTTGCAAGACCAGAATCGCAAAGATATACCTTGGGTACCTTTCTAATCTCTGCATTCTTTTTTTTGCTAAATGGCTTCACAAGTTTTATGAAATATGTCCCTTCAAGGAAAGAGATATATTCATAAATAGAGGGTCTGGAAATACCAAGTTCTGATGACAATTTCTGGATATCCAATTTAGAACCAATCCGCTGTATTAAAAGTAAAATTAAATCTCTAATTACTTTGTTCCTTCGGAAATCTCCTAATTGTAAAATCTCCAATTGGAAAAATGAAGAGAAAATTTCCTCAAGGGCTTTTTTCTTTTCTTCCAGATTTGATTTTAGAACAACTGCCGGGAACCCTCCGAATTGTATATATTCGTCATAATACCGTGAGATGGTATCAAAAATTTGCGGATTCACTAATCTGGATTCCTCCGGGATATTCAATTTAACTTCTTTGAATATAAGAAATTCCTTGAAAGTTAAGGGATAGATTTCAAAAATGTATTTTCTACCAGATAAAGACTCAGTGAAAAGATTCTTCAGATAAAAACTTGCGGAACCGGTTAAAAAAAATTTTACTTTATAGTGGTCAATGAAATATTTAACAATAGATGGAAGGTTTTTAACGAGCTGGATTTCATCAAGAAAAATATAAGATTTTTTTGTGAAGTCTAATCCCAGAGTTTCAAAGGTAAATTTAATTCTTTCATAATTTTTTTCTTCAAAATATAACCGATTCAGAATATTTTCAAGGTCTAAAAAGATTTTATTATCAGATGGTATCTGTTGATAAAAATACTGGAGCGCCGTAGTCTTTCCGGCCCTGCGTATTCCAGTTATGATTATTGCCTCTGGGGTATCAATATATGGTTGAATCTGTTTGAATAAATTTCTGGGTTTAATCATGCTCTATTTTACATATAGTCATACCATTTGTCAATCAGTATTTTACATTTGGTAGACTATTTTAGAATTGATTCATAGACTTTTTCAGTCTTTGATACGATATCAGTCCAATTATATTCAGCTTCAATTCTTTCTCTGGCTTTTTCGCCAAGTTCTTTTAATAGCGACGGATTATTAATTGCCAGCAAAATCTTTTTAGCCAGGTCATCGGGGTTTCTATTATGGAAAGGAATTCCTACACCTTCTGCTGCCTCTGAATTTTCAGGAATATCTGAATATATAACACATTTTCCATAACTCATTGCTTCAAGAAGGGTTAATGCCAGCCCCTCAATTTCTGATGGAATAATACAACAATAGGCATTGCAATAAATCCAAGCAAGCTCTTCGCCATAACGATAATCCATCCATAGGACTGTTTTGTTAGATAGTTTTTTTAATTTTTCAACATATTTATCAGTATAAGAACTCCCTCCACAAATTACGAGTTTTTCTTCCGTATTTAATTTTTTTTCTATAATGTTCCATGCATCAATTAAGATATTAACACCTTTGGTCGGAAGAATTCTACCAACATAAAGAAAATAAGACTCTCTTTCTAATACTATTTCTTCGCCATTAATGACAAATTTTCTTTTGTGCGAAAGCCCATTAACTTCGGGTATATAAACTCCGTTTGGAATGTAATAGACATCACACTTATATTTTTCCTGATAATAGTTCTTTAATGTCTTTGATACTGCAATACGAGCATTTGGTATTGCTGCATAAAAATATTCAGCAAGTCGCGACACTGATTTAGCAATGGGCCCCCATTTTTCTCTACGATATGCCTGACCATGTGATGTAACCACAACCTTTGATTTTATTCTTGGAATAAAAGAAATCAACGCTGGATCAACACTGTGAACATGGACTATATCAACATCCTTATCCAGTAATTCAACACAGGAAAGGAATGTATGTGAAATCATTTCTGTATGCTTTTGTGGGATTGCAGGTAAATTTATTACCTTTATTCCCTTATATATGCCCTGAAAATCATTATATGTTTTTCGTGAATATACAATAACTGAATGTCCATTTGCCGCAAGCAATTTACCAAGTTCTTCTACATGCCGCTCAACTCCACCGTAAGTTGCAGGAATGCCTTTTTGACCAATGAAAGCAATCTTATATCTGGACATTTATAGGTTGATGAAATAATATTCTAATTTTATTTATCATAACCCAGGAAATCGGCTTGAAAATATTTTTCCGCATAGCAGGAACTGAGGAACCAGTCATCCAGCAATTACGCTTACAATCTCTAACCATTTCCCTCACCTTAAATGCCTGTTCGTTCTCCCAGATCTGTTCAAACTCTTGAGTATTTAAATCACCTATTATCCAGGGTGTTTCTGAACCATTGCAGGCAAGAATTCTACCCCAGGGATCAATAAAAAATGATTCAGTTCCGGCATAACAGGGAATTGCCCTTTCCATTCCTTTCATATATCTTAATAACCCAGCATTGATATACGCCCGGAACCAGTCTTTTATTCTTAAATTAAGATTTTTTCTCTTTGATAATAATAATGCTTTGATAAATTCTTTCATTTTTTCTTCTATGATTTCGATGTCCTCTATTCTGTTATCATTCTTAAAAAAATAAAATGAATTATGCATCGTTGATTGAGAAAATTCAAGATCCAGAGAACAACATAATTGATAGAGATACACCAGATCAAGTATATTTTTATCAGAAATCACAATGGCAAAGCCGATATCCTTTAAACCTAAAGCCTTGAGTTCCAGAATACTTCTCAATGCATGGTCAAAGCCATTTTTTATACCTCTTAAATCGTCGTTTAATTTTGGCAACCCCTCAACACTTATTCTTATCCGTATATCGGGGAACCTTTTTCCAATCTCCAATAAAATCTTTGTAAAATAGCCATTTGTGCTCAACTCCAATTTTTTTGCCTTAGTATTTAGAATCTCAAGAATTTTCATTATGTCCTTACGCAAAGTAGGTTCACCTCCTGTTACATTTAAACGCACCATTTCACCAGGAATCTTCTTCAAAATTTCAGGATTAAACTCTTCTTCAGGCTTTGTTGGATTAGCCCAACAGTTACACATTTTACATCGGGCATTACATCTGTAGGTTGTGATTACTGCACATTCCATTATTTTACCGCCCTTTCATATATCTCTATCAAACGATGATAATGTTTTTCCGGTGTATGCTCTTTTTTTACATACTCATAGGCATCCTCGCCCATTTTTTTTGTTTCATCTTTTTCTTTCAACATAAAAATCATCGCTTCAGAAATTGCTTTTGAATCGCTGGGTGACACAAGAATACCACGTTCATTATTCCCCACAAGTTCAACTATTCCACCAAGATTTGAGGCAATAGCAGGTTTCCCCCTGGCAAATGCCTCAAGAATGGAAAAAGGTTGGTTTTCATAGCATATTGATGGTAAAACGAGTGCAATGCAATCTTCTATAAGATTATAAAGTTCATCACCCTGTTTCATTCCAACATACTCTACATTTGAAGGAAGTTTTGATAAAAATTCTTCTTTTAATTGCTCATCAATCCTGCCTGCTATTTTCAATCTTACCTGCGAATTTACACGGCATGCATCAATCAATGGGATAATTCCTTTTATCCTTTCTATTTTCCCCATAAATAGAAAGTAATTTCCATAATTTTTTGAAGGTTCAAAAATATTGTAAGCTAGAAAATGTGGCACATGGATAATTTTTCTTTCAGGAAATCCATATTCAAAAAGTTTTTTTTTCAAAAATAAGCTTGGAGTTAGAAAATAATCAACTTTGTCATAAACTTTTGTACATTTATTAAAGTAGGATTCTATTGCAACAAGACAACTTGCAAAGATTGAATTTTTTTTGCATCGTTTTAATACTGAAAAAAAATATTTACTTCTTTTACATCTTTCACAAATCATTAAATTGCTATCTAAAATAAAATGCGTGTTAGGGCACATTAATTTGTAATCATGAAGGGTCCAGATAATAGGTATATTATGACTTTTTGCTTCAAAAATAATAGAAGTCGTTAAATGGTGGTGGATATTCTGGAGATGGATGATATCTGGTTTGAATTTCTTTAATAATTTATGAAATTTTTTTCGCGCCTCCACCGAATAGATTGAGCGGATTACTACCTTGAATCCATTCATTATATTCTTATTTTGATTCAATCTGCGATAATCAATGTTTGTAACAAATAAATCCTCATTTGGATCAGGGAGATTACGTTCATCTTTCATTGCAAAGAAAGCAACATTATGCCCATATTTATTTAACAACTCTGCAAGGTTAAATGTATAAGTACTATCCCCACCACCCGGGAAATGATAGGTGTTTGCCAGTAAAACATTCATATTATTTTTGGTGATATAATATCAGTTTGGTTTTCTGGCGTAGGCTGTCATAAAGTGGCCGTAACTTTGCAAGGTAAATCCCAGGTGACCTAACAACCAAACTTTTAAAAAATGGCAGATTGCCTTAATAATTGAAATATTTTGACCATCAAATCGAGTTTTTTTTAAATTGGTTATAAAATCAGAAAAACGCGGAATTTTAAACTTCCAGTGTTCTATGACAAAACCAATATTTGTCAAAACTTTTTCTAATGAAGCAGGTGTCCAGTGGCATACATGGAATGGAAGATCCCAGCCAAGCCATGAACTACCAAAAAATTTTGCATCCGAACACATAATATTGGGTACTTCTATTACAAGCAATCCGCCTGGCGCCAATATTCTGTATACCTCGTTTAAAACTTCAACAGGATTACTA
>JBNAVN010000008.1:0-61786 GCA_049700315.1 bacterium | reverse complement strand
TGAAGCAGTAGCACCACCCTCATTCTTGATCGTCACCACCAAATTCGCGGTCTCATTAGGATCCAATATACCATTGTTATTTCCACCAACAACCTGATAACTCTGATAGGTCAAAACCGGTGCATAAACTGTTATAACTGGATTGGAGGTCCAGGTATTATTACTCGCATCACGGAAAGTAAGGGTAAAGTTGACGCTGTAATTATTCGGACAATTATTTGCAACCGTAAACCTGTAATATGGATTACCTAAAGCCGAATCATTCGCAGGAATATTTCCATACCAGGATGAATCAATGGAGATGGAAACATAAGGGTCGGACTCGGTCAACTTACCATAAACACCCTGTGCTGTTGATACACCCACATTCTTGCCATAAATACCAAGATTAACCGTCTCTCCTGGATTTGCCTGGCCATTTCCTCCAGAATCATTGATGATCATCCTGCCCAGAACTATATAAGGGCCTGAAGGGTTTGTTACTATTGCATAGCCTTCGTAAGGAAGATAATTATGTTTGGTAACCGTGACGAACATTGTATCACCCGGAGTGGTAGGATTTATATTCAAAACAGCGACTCCAGAGGCATTTGTATAAGCAGAGACATGTATTTCTGGATTTTGGGTCTTAATCCAGCAGCAGACCAGTGCATCCTGTAATGGACTTCCACCACCGGTCACGGTCACAGTATATTGTTGTGAACCAGGGAATACAACCGCATTATGGCTGACAACCATATTCTGTGGAATATCAGTCCAGAAATCCAAAGATGGGTCATTGAAAAGATGGTATGCTTCAAAGTAATATCTTTTCAGACTTGAACTCGTATGGTTCTCAATCCAGTATAAACCCCATTGGGTAAATCTGCCTGTTTCATAGAGCCTGCCTGTGATACTATCAGTGTATATCGCGTCAAAATATCTTCGTTGTAACCAGTCATCTTCATCCCAGTATGTGGATGGAACGCTTCCAAAGTAACAAATTCCCCCTTTGCCATTGAGTCTATCCCAGGTCTCACCAAAACAATTTGTAGAATATTGATAATCACCAGTCAAACAACAATGACCTGCAGGAAAACAGTACATATCAAGATTATTTGTGAGATTTGTCAATTCAGTAACATTAAAGTCGCCTGAATATCCAACAGCCCATGATGTTTGACTTCCATGGGCAGTATAGACCATCCATGCTCGTCCGGCATTTATCTGGGCAACAACCCTGCCTTCCTGTTCACCAGAAGCATACACCAATGTATCAACCGTATATCCGTAAGGAACAAGTAGATTTCGGCAATACCAGTTTGTTGCCATGCCAACTCCCTGGTAACTTCCGTCATAGCCAGCAATGAAACACGCTTTCTTAAGCCAGGCAGTGCCTGCTGAACCAAAATTTGCATGTTCCCACCGAATCGCCTTGTTAACGACTGTATTGCCTTCAATTGTATCAAGGACAGAAATACGGGCATTGAACATATCAGGCAAATAACCTGATTCATTCACTTCTGCATAATACAGATCAGTCTGGTCTCCTGACGAAGAACCAGTTCCTGATGGTGGTAAGGCAATTGAACTTGAATTCGGGTCACCAATTATTACAAGAAATGTTGCCAGAGGATTGCGTGTTCTTATCGTATCATTTATCGCTGCTGCAGTCCAGCCGCCTGCATTCCACATTCTAATTTTATATCCCTTTTTCTTCTTCCACTGGGCAAGTTTGTTTGCTACAGTCTGTGCCTGACCATTGTAGAAAATGTCATAGTAAATTGGCAATGGTGGAACCCCCTTTAAATATTCAGGATAATTTACTACCGTCCTTTTTATGAATTCTTCCCAGACTGTTGAAAAATCCTTTGCAATCACCCGCTGGGTCTCAAGGATATCACCACCCAAAAAATCTACTTTCACTCTTATATTATTATAAACCCTGATCTTCCCTGCCACTGGATTGTAATGCACCGGATAAACCCTCAATGTTGCAAGCCTGTGTCCACGGGCAAGCCCTGCATCACCTTCATAAACATCAGCAATCTTATCCGGATAAAATGCATCGGTTGAATAGGTCTTTTCATCAAGAATAAATTCTGCCTTTGCCCCTGGCTTCTTAATCACACTCGGCAGTGCCGGTGCAATCCTTTTATCAATCCCCAGTGTTCTTAAATCAAACTCATTATATTCTGCAGAAATAACATTGACTCTGATCTCTGCCCTGTGTGGAACATCCAAAACAGCAGTTACCATTGGCAATTTGGGTTTACCAATTTCTCCGGTAAAGGCATATTCATCAATCTTTAACAATGCAAAAACTTCTTTTCCAGTATCTGTAAGTTTGCCTGCATCATATTCAGAGACTTCAGCACCAAAAATATTTATTAATATTTGCGCCGAATATTCGTTTGAGGATATTACATCTATTGTTGTTTTCTTCTGTATTCGCTCGGTACCAAAAGGCACCCATTCTGCCCATAAAAACAATGCACCGAGGAGCAACATAAGAATTGCCCCTCTCTTCAAAAACACCACCCCTGACATAAGCCTCCTTTCAGACTTTTTTTCACAACATAGACTTAAGTCCGCTTGCAGCTTGTTTTAACTCTTTATATCTACGAATATAATATATTCACGAAACAAAAAAAGTCAAGGGTGCAAATTTAGACTTAAGTCTAAGAATGGCAGGTTGAACTAGAAATTGCAACTACTTTTGTTCAAAACCTACATAAAAATCTATTTCTTTAACATACATACTTCCAAATAATCCTATGCCATTTTCAACCCCGCACTTTGGAATTGAGTTAAAATGCCAATAAAAATAATCTACAAAATTAGAATCTGGAATTGAAATTTTTATTTTGTAAAATCCGTTATCTGAAGCAAAAGAAGAGATTGGCAGTACATAAATAGTATCCTTTATAACTCCCACGACATTATATATTGACAACGAATCCTGAAAATATCCACTAATCCAAAACAACTGATTACTTTTTAGAAACTTGAAAATAAGACTATCCATTAAGCTCACTGTATCACCTTCATCAGGATAAATCACCTGAAAAGAATCAGGAACAGTTGTCATACCTGTGAGTGTATCAAATCCTTTTGCTGAAACCCGTAAAAAATATCCTTCACCCGAGTTAACAGGAAAACTATCACGGGTTCTAAAAAGACCCGAATCTCCATATAATGAATCTGGAACGAGTGTATCACATATACCATTTCCTGATAAGATCACCTGGACATCTTCAAGGTCATAAATTGACTTTTCATCCATCTCATAGGTTCTATCAACAACGACCTTCTGATATGACAAATTATTTTTAAGAACACAATAGACATTCAAGAGTGGTTCAAACTCTTCATTGTGCCTTTCACAAACTGTAAGGCTCAGAATAAATAAAAGGAATAAATTAATCTTAATTCTCTTTATCTGCCCCTTATTCCCCTTCATATTTTTGATCTCAAAATCTCAAATTAAATCCAAAAGAAGGGATTGGAATGGCAATCGGCGGTATTGAATAACCAACCTTTTTTGGTGGGTCATATTCCTGTCCAGTGTTGTAGTCAAAATATTCATAATCATAAAATAATACATTCTTTCGTGCATAAAGATTGATAATATCCAGGTACCAGCCACCATTTAAGCCAAAAACCTTTATTTCTTTTTCATAATGTAAATCAAGCCGGTGTGATAATGGTAATCTGAAGGCATCCCTGTCTCCTTTTATATACTCCCACCAGGAATCTGGATAATTACCGGTTGTATCAAATTCCGAATAATAATAATGGCGGTACCTTGCGATATCCTCGGCATAAGGAAGGCCAGAACCAAGATACCAGCGCAAATCAAGTTTACCATCTTTAAGAAACAAAATTGATTTAGGAATGATAAATCCTAACACTACATTCAAATTATGCCTTCTATCATATCTTGGAAAATAAGAAATATCACCCACACTCCTTCTTGTATAGCCAAATGTATAACTTATCCAGCCAAAGTAATCCTTAAAACTCTTTTTGATAAAAATATCAAAGCCTGTAGCATACCCATTACCCACACGCAAACTTTCTGTGGGAACACTAAAAAATATATCTTCTTCGCGTGGTATCAAAAGATTGTAGTATTTTTTATAATAAACTTCAATATTGAAATTAGTGCCTTCGCCAAGCCATTTTTCAATGCCACATATAAAATGGTAGCCAACCGGTGGATGATGGATGCTATCAACGGGCCGCCAGAAATCAAAGATTGAAAAATATGATTCCTGACTATTTATCGTAATCAAGAATTGGTTATATTTTCCTGCCGAAAGATTGAGTGCTGAATTTTCCTGGAAACGATATTTTAACCCAATGCGTGGATTATAAAGAAACCGATTTCCCTGATTATAATAAATCAATCTTATACCCGGTTGAATATAAAGAATCGGTTTTATGCATTGCCATTTATCTTGAAAATATATTGCGACGAGATTAGAATTTTGTTCTGGTGGTCCGAATATCCCTTCTTCAACTTCCCATTGCTGTTTTACACTTAAATTTTCTTCCTGTAATCCAAAATCAAATGTGTGCCCTTCATTATGGATATAGGCAAAATCACACTTACCAGTGAGGCTCTTTATATTTTCGTATAATTTCATATTTGCGGTTGAATCATAGTAATCTATATAACTCAAATCTGTAAAGAAATTGCTCCAGACACCGAGGATTTCACCATAAAGTTTTGGTGTGAATACCCGACGCCATCTTCCTGATATACCACGATTACCCCAGACCAGATCCACTTTTTCTGATGGTGGTTCACCTTCAGAGAAAGAGATAACATCTGCTCCACCAAATCCCGTAAAGGTAAAACGATTCTCGCTTGAATGATTATAATTCATCTTTGCCACACCATCATAGAAATAGTAAGGGAGTTCAACATCCTTATTAAAGATATGTGAATATCCCCAGATTAAGGCATCAAAATATGTCCGCCTTCCACTGAATAAAAACGACCCTTTTGGAATTGGACATTCAACGAGCAATTTTGATGTAATAAGACCAATGCTAATACTACCTTCGTATTTTTTTGAATTCCCTTCTTTTGTTGTCACATCAAGGACTGCTGAAAGTCTATCTCCATACTTTGCGGGAAATCCACCTGCATATAATTCCGCTTCATTTACTGCATCAGGCTGGAATGTGGAAAACAATCCGAATAGATGGGTTGCGGGGTTATAGATTGTAATACCATCAAGCAGAACCAGATTTTCATCCGGACTTCCACCGCGCACATATAATTTGCTTGACAGATCATGCATCCCAATAGCTCCAGGCATCAACTGCAGGGTCTTTATCAAATCCGATTCAAAAAGGCCAGGGACTGATCTTATCTCCCTTTGCGTAAAAGTGATATGGCTAACTTCAACGCTCTTGTCAAACCTTTCACGCTCAGCCGAGACCACAACCTCGGGCATCTCAATCGCTGATTGTTTTAACTCTATGTTGAGTGTGAAAACCTGTCCTGCCTTTATTTCAATCTCTTTTTCTACTGTCTCATAACCGAGGTATGAAAAAACGATTGTATAATTCCCTTCAGGAATCCGTGAAATGTAGTAATAACCTTTTTCATCTGTGCTCGTTCCCATTGTAGTATTCTTCAGAACAACATCTGCATAAGCCAATCTTTCCCCATTCTTAGCATCCGAAACAAACCCTTTGATAACACCAAATTCTGCAGAATAAATGGAAGTTGTCGCACAAAATAATACAATGAAAATTCTGGTCACAGAAAATTATATTCAAAAGGCTTTATTCGTCAATATTGGATAAAAAGATCATTAATGCGGCAGACAAGTATGACCATCACAGTCCGCCAAAAGAAATCTTCCCGGCAAAAAAACACTTAACCCTTGACTTTTTAAAAAAGATGATTATAATATATTTAGGGATTGAGTATGTCTTATCTTATCTTATCTTATCTTATCTTATCTTATTCAAATAGCCGGGAGGCGCGTTGTCTTGAAGAAAATAATCAGCGGCATTTTATTTATGCCGATTTTAATAAAGATTCTTTTGGCATTTTCTATGCGGAGTTTGTAAGGTTTGTTTGAAATGCTCCGGGCAGGATGTAGGGCAAGGCTTTAGCCTTGCAACCAATCCTGCAGCACCGGAGCAGAAAAATATAGTGCCAGAAATGTAATAAAATTAGGAGTGCAACAGCTTGCTGTTGCAAAATAAATGTAGGGCAAACCTTCAGGTTTGCTATAAATTAGGGATTTCAGTCCCGTGAAATCTACTCCAAAAAGGAGTAGGGAATTTATTCCCGTGATATCCTTAGCCTTCGGGCTGGATAAAAAGGAGGATAAAATGAAGAAAGTGTTCTTAACTATATTAACGAATTTTGTAATTGGGATTTGCGGAGTAACATACTATGGAGCAGTTGAATGTAGCGGTATATATAAAACAATTAACGAGGGTAAGGATTGGATAAAGTGTTTAGAATTACCATCTACAACCAAGGTGAATGATATGTCAATAAGTAGAACCCCTGACGGATATTATCTTTTTGCTGCTTGCGCTACGGATGATGGTGGTAATATTTTAAGGTCAAAAGATTACGGTGCATACTGGGAAATATTACAGAATCTGCCAACTAGCGAATCATTTAGCACCGTTTTATCACATCCAGTCAATCAAGAAAAAATGTTTGCAGTCCGAAATGCCTGGCCTGAGAGTTATTCAGAATTGTATAGAAGCAGTAATTACGGAGACAACTGGCAACTCGTGTATACATTTCCGCAAGCCCAGATATATCGCTTAGCGATTTCTAACACAGAACCTGATACAATGTTTGCAAGCGGTTCTATATTTTCTCTGGGAGGCATACCATGTGCAGCAGTTTGGCGTTCAATTGATGGCGGCGAAAACTGGAATATTGTATTTACCCTTACCCCTTATACAATTGGAAGAGATATTGCAGTAGATCCATCAAACTCTCGAATTGTGTATTTCAGTCAGGATGCATCTGAAGGAGCAGTATGGAAATCTCAACAGAGCGGAGAACCGGGAACCTGGGAACGAATTTTGAATTTGGTTAGTCCTCTTCCAATAGAGATAGACCCGGAAGCCGCAAACTATATATATGTGGGAATATCAGAAAATGGTGAACCGGGCTTAGTAAGAAGTAGTGATTGGGGAAATACCTGGATCAATATAACTCCTGGTAGTTTATTCACAAATTCTATATGTATCGACCCAAGCTGCCCACAGGTAGTATTTGCAGGCGGATATGAAAGTAGATTCCCTCAATTTTTCTCACGGGTATATAGAAGCACAAGCAGAGGAGACGCGTGGTTAATGCGGGCGAGTGGCTTACCGGTGGCAGAAACAAGGCCGAATATCGCTGCTCTTGTTCCATCCCCTTTGATTGAATCCGAAATTGCGACATCTCTTGCCTTTCAATCACCAAAACTCCTGTGTATCCTAAGTTCTCAAAAATTTGTTATGGTTTACCGACGAAGTGAGTGCATCTTTGCCAATATTTCAGAAGATCGTGGAAAAACCTGGCGTAAAGGCAAAATGTTGGGATACGGTGACTATTCATGCTTAGCGACTGATGCCAGCGGAGGTCCCTGTGCAATCTGGCAGAGAAATAAACATGATTTTCCATACCCTGGTGGTGAATTATGGTTGTCAAAATATGATGGAGAATCTTGGTCCGAACCATTCCTCCTATTTTCAACTTCTGGGTCCTTTGGCGCTGAATTTAACGCACCCAGTTTTATTGTTGATCCAGCAGCAGACTACGGCTTTGTAACTTTTGAAGTAATATACTTTGGAATGAACGGACCGGCATCTGTCCTTTACCTCGGGAAATTCTCAATAAATAATCCATCAGATTTTGAACTATGGCAGTTAGAGTCTACTTGGTCATCAATTCGCTGCGAATTCCCTTCAATCAGTCAGGGTGGCAATTATCTATATATCGCATTCCAGAGAGAGCACAAAATCTACAGGATAAAATGGGATAAAATAAATCACCAGATTGTTAATAGAATTCGGGTCTCTGAAGATGGCAGATTTTCTCACCATCCTTTTGTTGATGTCCAGGCAAACGGGGTGATAAACTATGTATGGGAGGATTCAACGACAAATAATATTGAAATCTATGGAGCCTACGAAATAGCTGATATTCCTCATTCCCGAAATAATCTGAGCAATACCCCTGGCAAGTCCCAATGGCCGCAAATCTGTAAAGGCACGACCTGGATTACCTGGAGCGAATTTATCTGGCCACCAACTGATAACAACTGGGAAATCTGTTATAAGGATATGGAATACGAAGGCTACCAGATTCTTTCCCAGACCCTTGAGATGTCAAAATACTCACACGGCGCTGTGACACGCTCTCCATATTGGCCACCTCCGTATGAGCCAAAACTCACCGCAATCTGGACCGAAGGGAATCAAGCGCCTTATGAAATAAGGGCAAAGACTGTGGTGCTTCCTGAGATTTCCTATTATTATGTTGATGCAGGAAAAGAAGAGCCGAGTCCCTGGACAGTGCAAAGGGAAGGCTATATCCAGTTTGGTCCTGAACCAGAAAAGACGATTGATTATCATTCTCAGAAATTAATCTATCACTTTCCAAATCTAAATCCGCAAAAACGCTATAGAATAAAACTCGTGTTCTATTTTGAATCCCAGAGCCAGAATCACTGGAAGATGAAGATTGATGCAGACAATATCTTCCATTCAAATCTCTGGATAAAGCCTGGTGAAATAACAACCCTTGAGCGATGGCTACCAACTGCCTGTTATAAGGATGGTGAAATCTATCTCAATATCAAAAAGATAATTGGTGATTATGCCCTTGTTTCCCAGATATTCATCTACGAATACGAAAGGGAAAATGCCGAGATTACAAAAAATACGCAAGAATCAGGGATTTTGCCTGCAAATCAATTTGCTCTTTCTGTAAGTCCTAATCCTTGCTATTCCCGGGCAATGATTCGTTATGCTCTACCCAATCAATCTTCTGCGATTCTCAAAATCTATGATGCTTCTGGCAGATTAGTCAGACAATGGGACTACAAGACCATCAGACAATCAGACCAAATTGTCTGGAATACAGATGACGATAATGGACGAACCCTCTCCAACGGCATTTACTTCGTTGTCCTTGAAAACGGTAAAGACCGCCTGACCCAGAAACTGATTCTCATAAGATAACAAAATTTGGTGGGAGAACCAAACCAGCGTATTGGTTCTCCCACCATATCCTTCGGAGGTGCATATGGCACTTATCTCTTTCCTTTTTCTGTTCACGGCAAACTTTAAACAGACTGCCTATTTCCCGTGTGGAACATTTTCTGTCTGTCCGCCTTTCACTTTCGATGCAGACCACGATGGAATTCCGGAGCTTTTTATTTTATCTCCCTGTGATACTGGGACAATGGTTTATGAACATATTGGGAATAATCAGTATAGTGAAACAAGATTATTTAATGTTCGCATCGTTGGGATTGGAGATGGAGACGATGATTCGCTTAGTGATGGCTATGGACAATCTGCTCCTTATGGTCAGGCAATCGGAATTTGGGAGAGCAGAAGTCTAAATAATTATCCCGATTCCCTGGTTTGGAATTACCCTATGCCAGATACTGAACAAGCATATTCCATTGGGACACCAGTATTTATAGATTTTGACCAGGATGGCAAAACGAATCTCATCGCTTCAATTTGGCCCGCGGGTTTGTTCAATTTTGAAAACTTACAAGACAATCAGTATGTTCGTGTTGATTCCCTTTACCCACCTAACGGAAGTCCCTGGGAGATAGTTATTGATGATTTTGATGGCGATTCCTTGTTAGAAATTATTTGTGGAGGAACCTATGGTGACGAGGTGTTTGCATTTGAGAATGTGGCAATCGGTGTTGATAGTTTCTATTTAGTCTGGAGCTATCCGTTGTTTTTTGGGAGCCCCTCATTTTGTGCTAAAGGGAATGATATGGACCAGGATGGTAGACTTGAATTTATTTTTGGCACACAAACTGCGAACTACTGTAGTTTTACGATGTTTGAAACAAATGGAAATAATAGTTATGAGAAAATTTGGCAGAAGATTTATCCTTTAGGATCCATGTTATCTTTTGGTGATATCGCTTGTGGCGATGTCGATGGCGACGGGATTGATGAGATGGTCACATTCGGAAGTTTGATGCTAAATGTTTGGGATTGTGTTGGTCCAGATTCTTTTGTTTCTATCTGGGACAGGTGGTATTATGGAGACCTGACCGATGGTGTTCTACTTGTTGCGGATTTAAACCAGAATGGTCTTGGAGAAATCGTTGTTTCTGGTGGGAATTGGGGCTCTACACCACCAGCAAAGACATATATCTATGAAAAGATGCCCTCTGTTACCTGGGTTTATCCTGCCCAGTATGATACATTGTGGGCAAATGATACAGTGAATCTGCTCTGGAAATTGGATGAGACAGTAAGCCTTGAATCATTAAGAATCTATATTGCCCATCCTTTGATGGGCTCTTGGCAAATCTATCAGGGCTTGCCTCAGGATACGACCTGTCCCTTTGTTGTGCCAGACACCCAGAGCAATATGGCATTTAAATTCTGGGTTGCAGTAAGTGGTTATCTCCGCTATGATTCCATTGTCTCACCACCATTCTATATAAAGCGTCGCACCGGGATTGAAGAAACCACAAATTCGCAATTCGCAATCCGCAATTCGCAATTATTATCGGTCTATCCCAATCCATTCCAGAATCACTGCGTGATTAAATTCCAAATCCCAGTTCAATCCGAAATCCGAAATCCGAAATCCGAAATCTCATTAAAGGTCTACGATGCGACAGGCCGGTTGGTCAGACAATGGGACTACAAGTCCGCCACGCTGATTGGCGGAATCAGACAATCAGCCCAAATCACCTGGGATGGTGAGAATGGTCTTGGTGGCAAGTTACCACCTGGTGTCTATTTTGTTTTCTTTAAAATGGGCAGTTCATCTGCCATAAAAAAAGTGCTAAAAATAGGAGGTTAAAATGAAAAAATTTTTATGTGTAATATTAGTATATGCTGGGCTCTGTTTTGCCCAGGATATACGTATCTGTGTAGATTCAAGTGCTAATGGTTATACACTATTTGGCCAAATTCACGAAAGCATCAGTTATAGTCCATTACTGGATACAATACTTATTGTCAATAGAGGTTTCGTAGTTTCAAACTACCTTGATGCTACTATGGTTCCTGGGAATCTTTCGGGTCAAATGCCATTACCTAATCTCTATCAGGGAGAACTTGGTCCTGCCCGTTATCCAACCGCAATTGCGGGGCAAAATTTATATGTTTCATTCCCCTTTTTGATATCAGGGGCATTGGGCGGTATGGGTGCGCAATTACTCTCCGGCAATCCTGTAGATGTAGGAAATGGTGATGTGGATGCAACAAAAGTCATTGGCAAACAACTTCCAAATTCAAATATTGTTTTTATTGGAGTTACAACCAACAATGCAATCATTGGTTATACATGGGATGAAAATCTCTCTCAATTAATTTTTGCCGGAACAATAACAACGAATGCTTATTATATCGGCTGTGATTGTAATGGTGGTATTTTTTATGTTTTTTATAAAAGCCTCTCTGATTCATTATTTTATTACAGAACCACGATTGACGGTATAAACTGGTCTTCGCCTCAACAATGGTCAATACCCTTATCCTCAAATCTGAGTATTGGTTATATGCAAATGGCATTGACCGATAATGGTGAACCAAGGATTGTCTTTGATGCCTTCTCTAATACTGATAGCACCTATCGAATATATGTTTCATATGCCTCAGGTGTGGCACCAGCGTTGGTTGCAAGTGTGCGTGATACAATATGTTTTTATCCCACGATTGCTACAGGTGGAAATTATTGTGCAGTTCTCTTCTGTCGTTCAAGGAATATGGGTTGGGGACCTTCCACCTGGTGGGATTTCTATATGGGCTGGTCAACTGATAATGGTGTGACCTGGGCACAACCGGTGAATTGCACCCAATCTTTAAATTATAATCCTGGTGTGCCACAACTTGCAAAGAGGATTGATACCTTGAGAATGCGTGCTTATTATGTTTATCTTGCCCATATGTATAATAATGATGACCCTTACTGGACATTGTTATATGGCACACCCACACCGTGCCGGATTTATCTTGGTGCAAGGTCATATACAGGAATAGAAGAGGCCACAAATCTACATCCTGCTTTCTCTAATCTCCAGTTGGCTATCTATCCTAATCCATTTTCAGACTACTCCACCATCAAATTTACAATCCCTCATGCGCAATCCGAATTTTCATTAAGAATTTACGATGTTTCTGGACGCAGTGTAAAATCCTTTGAGCCAGTTCAGGGTATCAAGAATAAAATGTCCAGTGTTGTCTGGGATGGCACAGATGATTCTGGTAATCCTGTCACATCAGGTATCTATTTTGTGAAATTAGAAGTTAACGGTCATAATAAAACAGAAAAGGTTCTTTTATTGAAATAGGTAATTCGTCCCGCTAAAGGCTTCTGGTTGATGAATCACTAAAATTGCAGGGTTGGGAATTCGTTCCTATAGATTTGGTGAGCTAACTTCTTCCAAAAAACTCATGCCTTAAATCCTATGCCGTTATTGCTCTGGGTTTTATCCGTTGAAACTGAACAGAAATCTTACAAGGATTAATGCGATAATACAATTCCGTAGTATTTTGCTTATGAGCGGATATTTATTCTTAAAATTATGCCATATATAGCCCATTGCCAGCATAGAAAGTATCAAAGAAACTACGAGCAAAATGCACAAGCCAGTATTCAATGACTCGCCAAAATATTGAGCAAAATTATTTCTCACATTGAGCACCGAGCCATAAACGATCATTATGTGGACAAAATAGAGCAAAAAAGATTCCTGTCCAATCAAAACAAAGAAATCTAAGACCTTACCTGTTTTACCTTCAAAGAGTAAAAAAAGGCTGATCAACATCAATATTATACCTGTACGGAAATAAAAAAGATTGAAATCTTCTATTCTATTCAAGAAAGAAAAAACAAAAAAGATAATGCCAGAAATTAATACAAGTAAGTTTAATCGGCCAGGGCTAATCTTTTCTCTAAACTCATAAAATATAAGTCCAAAAAGTAATCCAAAGATTAAGTATGAAGAAAAAGGGAATAAAGGAAAACCTGAACCAAATTTCGGGGTTAATAGTTGAGAAAAAAAATTTGGTGAGGAAATGCTGTTATTAAGTGATGGTGTAAAATAAAGAATCAGGAAAACCCCAATTATAGATAATGGAATTATGATCCTTTTTTCTTTAATGAAAAGCAAAAAGATTTGTAGTATCAAAATTGTATAACCAATGGTCTGTAGTATATCACACTGAAAGAATTGTGCAATCTCTTCTTTCGGTGTCTGGCTTAATAATTGATAAAGGCAAAATCTGGGTAGATGGAGGAAATATCCTGCGATTAAGATTGGCAAAATTCTGAGTATTCTCTTTTTAAGAATATCCTGCCATTCTAGACCTTTTTTTCTACATATTGAGAATGCAAGGCTACAACCACTTGCAATCAAAAATGCCGGTGCAGTGAGCCCCCTTAAGATATGCAAAAACTGGTATAATGGAGTCTGTTTTGCATCAGGGACAAGGACCGCACTCACTGTATGCCCCTGAATCATCATTATTACTGCATAAGCTTTAAGAAAGTCAAGGAATTTAAAACGCATTAATCCTTATTGGTATTCCTTTGCCTTTTCTTCGCCGGTCAGCACACGCAAAACACCGAGTGCAAGTGCTTTCATCTCTCCTTCGCCTGGAAAGACAAAAAATTTAGGGCATAAAAATTCTATCCAGGATTTTAATTTATTAACAAATTTTTCTGAGTGGGCAATGCCACCGGTGATGATTATGGCATCAATCTCTCCCTTCAATACTACCGCATATGCACCGACTTCTTTTGCCACCTGATAAATCAGTGCATTATAAACAAGATCTGCATAACTATCACCCTGTTCAATCCTTTCCTCAACCTCTTTAATATCATCAGTCCCAAGATAAGAAAGCAATCCACCTTCCCTCAATAATTTCTTTTTAATCTCTGATTCGCTATATTTACCACTGAAACAAAGTTCTACAAGTGGTATGGTTGGCAATGAACCGGTTCTCTGGGGAGAAAATGGACCATCTTCATTTGCATTTGATGAATCAACCTGTTTTCCTTTTAAATGTGCCGCGACTGTGATCCCTGTCCCAAGATGGACAATAACAAAATTGCATTCTTCATAAGGTTTCTTCATTTCCTTTGCTGCCTTTTTTGCTACCATCCTGACATTTAATGCATGGCTCAATGCCTTTCTATTTATCTCTTTTAAACCTGAAAATCTTGATAATTCCCAGAATTCATCAACCGATACAGGGTCAACAAAATAGGCATTGACTCCAATATTATCAGCAATTTCTTTTGCAATCATTGCACCGAGGAGTGATGGATGTTCAGATTGATAATTTCCATTTTTGATATCATCAATCAATTTTTGATTTACAAGATAAGTTCCACTTGTCAGGGGCTTGAAAGGACCACCCCTTCCTACAACTGCATTCAATTTTTTCAGCTCAAAGTTTTTGCTCTTCAGAAAATCAATGACTTTTTCCTTTCGCCATTGATACTGATCAATTATTCTTGGAAATTGCTTGAGTTCTTCAGGGCTATGCCGGATATTTTCTTCTAAGATCGGTTCACTATTTTTATAAACCGCTATTCTGGTTGAACCAGCACCAGGATTTATGACGAGAATATTGTATGCCATGCTGCCTCCTTTATTTTCCTTTTTCTGGCAGTTTAATAAAATTTGAGTCAGGCACTATGCCAAATTTCCTTAAGGTATTCAAATCCTGTAAGACTCTTTCAAAATCACCAATTTTCTGATATGCCAGAGCCCGATTGTAGTAAGCCTGGGTATAATTCGGTTCTAATTCAATTGCCCGATCATAATCTTTGATTGCATTTTCTATTTCACCAAACTTAAAATAAATATTCCCCCGGTTATTGTATGCCTGGGCATAGTCGGGTTCTAATTGAAGCGTTTTGTTATAATCAGACAAAGCATGATCCAAATATCCTAATTTTGCGAATGTTACAGCACGGTTGTAATATGCATCAGCAACTAAAGAATCAATTTTCATTGATTTTGTATAATTTTCAATTGCCCGCTCATAATCACCATGAATAAAGTATATATCAGCAAGACTAATATAGACAACTGCAAAGTAGGGATCAAGATCAAGCGCGCGCTTATAATTTTCGATTGCAAGATTGTAATTATTCAGTTTGAAGTAAAGCACACCAAGGTTATAATATGCTTCAGGTAGATTTGACTTCAGCTGAAGTGCATGAATCAAATCGTTATACGCCTTATCATATTCTCCGACCTTGGTATAAATTGCCCCACGGTCAACGTATCCCATTACAAAATTGGGCTGAATTTTTAATGCATTCGTGAAATCTGCAATTGCCTTATCATATAAACCTAAGCGTTCGTAAATAGTCCCGCGATTAAAGTAAGAAAGTTCCAATGATGGATTGAATTCAATTGCCCTGTTGAAATCTGACATAGCATTGTCATATTGACCAAGCAGATTGTATGCATTCCCTCGATTGTTATATGCCAGATCACTATTCGGATATTTTCTCAGGACGTCAGTCCAAAGTGTGATACTATCTTTCCATATCTTGCAACGTTTAAAAGAAAGAACCGCGCATAAACCAAAAACACAGAGAAGAAAGAGATAGAAGACAATTTTTGTAGCACCTGAATCTTTAAGCCTTTTGCAATAAAGCCATTCCAAAACTAATCCAGCGATGAAGAACAATCCGATTGATGGAATGTAAGTGTAACGATCAGCAGCAATTGCAGGTGCAACCAAAGGAACTATTTGACTGACTGGCAATATGGTAATAACAAAAAAGAGTGCGCCAAAAATGATTTTGTGCGTGATTTTTTTTGTTTGTATGATCAAATAGACCAGGCCTGCAACTATCAAAGGTGAAATCAAGAATGACAAAGACAATGATTTCTCAAAGTCCGCTGGATACGGATAAAAACAGGATAAATTGATTGGAAGGAGAATTTTATAGATATAAAACAAAAGATTGTAGAAGAATACAAAAAAGTGTTTGAGATAATTGGTCAACAGAACACTACCAGAACCCTGAAAATATATATTGATGATTCCTATAAATATCGCACAGACAAAATAGGGCATCTTTGAATAAACTTGTTTAATAGACAATCTCTTTTCAAAATAGTAATCAAAAAGTACCAAAATCAGGGGCAGAGTCACTGCCATTGGTTTTGATAAAAGAGATACAATAAAAACTACGAGTGAAAGAATATACAAAAACTCTTTCTTAATCCTATGATAATAAAGATAGAATATCAAAGACATCAAATAGAAAAAGGAATACAGCATATCCTTTCTCTCGGTTGCCCAGGCAACTGATTCAACATGCAATGGATGGATGCCAAAGAAAAGACTTACAATAAAGGCAACCATAAGATTACCGTTCAATAAATAAATCAACCAGAACACCAAAATGACATTAAAAATGTGTATGACCAAATTTATTGTATGTGATACACGAGGGTTGAGATTAAAGAATTTATATTCAACTGCAAAAGAAAAAATGGTCAAAGGTATATATGTTCCAACATACCCGGAAGTGAACATTTCTTTAATATTTCTCCAGGATAAGTCTTTTATTGAATGATTTGCCGTAATGAGATGATAATCATCCCAGTTGCAATAGTCGTTCTGAAGACAGGGCGAAAGCGAGAAGAAAGTTACGATTACAGTAACTGCAATGTAAATTAACAACATTGATTTATTTGAAAATCCCCATTTCATATCCACTTATCCTGCATACACTTATCCAAATCATCACAAATTTCTATATTCAAATTTCCTGCTCCCTGGGGTGAAATTGTCTGTGGATTTCTTTCAGATACTCGCGGTCAATGTGGGTATAGATCTGGGTTGTAGAAATATCTGAATGTCCAAGTAATTCCTGGACTGCCCTCAAATCTGCACCAGCCTGGAGTAGATGCGTAGCATAAGAATGCCTGAAAGTATGTGGTGTAACCCTTTTTCTTATTCCTGATTTTATAAGATATTTACGCAAAATCTTCAAAAATCCCATCCTTGAAAGTTTTCCTCCTCTCGTATTCAAAACAAGATATGAAGTCTTCCTGTTCTTCAGCAAAGATGATCTGCCATTCTGAAGATATTCACGGATTGATTTGAATGCTTTTTTCCCAAATGGCACGAATCTTTGCTTATTACCCTTACCAATGATACTAAGCAATTCTTCATTCATTATTATATCAGCCACCTTAAGGTTCAATAATTCAGAAATCCTCAATCCTGCACCATAAAGTAATTCAAGACACATCCTATCTCTTAATCCGGCTGGTGTCTGCTCATTTGCGGATTCAACTATTGCGTTTGCTTCATCCACCGATAAAATCAACGGTAATTTCCTGCCAACCTTTAACAGTTCCAGGTCATCTGCAGGATTGCTGACGATTCTATTATTTGAAAATAGATAGTCATAATATACCCTCATTGCTGAAATCTTACGGTTTATTGAAACCGGACTCAGACCCATATCAAATAGAGAATGGATAAAATTCCTTAAGTCTCTGGTACGAGCATGTATTATTCCTATTTTGTTTGAATCAAGAAAAAACCATAATTGTTTAATGTCAGAGAGATACGATTGAATGGTATTCAATTCACTCCCCTGGCTTATCAAAAAATTCTCAAAATCCGATAAGTCAAATTGTTCATTCATAAGTTCAAAATATGATAATTAAAATCCTTAGTTAGTCAAGAAACTAATATTAAAAAGCAAGATGTAGTTAATGAACATAGATATCTATTGACCTTTGATTGTTTTTTATTATACTGAAATTATGGCTGAAAATCTCATTAGACCCGGTGATTTAGTTTATATTTATCTTGATGAAAAACGACAATTTCTTATCCAGGCGACACCGAGGCTAAAACTTTCAACTGATCTTGGAGAAATAAAGATTGATGACATATTTAATAAAGAATTTGGCTATACTGGTAGAACACATCTGGGAAAGAATTTCTATTGTCTCAAGCCCACAACCAGTGACCTGATGCTGAAAATAAAGAGGAAAACCACAATTGTATATCCAAAAGACCTCGGTTATTTGTTATTTGAGACCTCAATAGGACCTGGCTCAGAGGTCATTGAAGTTGGCACAGGGAGTGGCGCTTTGACATTATTCTTGTCAAAGACTGTTGCACCTGATGGAATTGTCTATTCCTATGAAAGAAATGCAGAATTCCTGGAAAATGCAAAGAAAAACTTAGAAAAATTTACCAAGAATAGCAAAATAGAATTCTTTCTTCAGGATGTAGCAACTGATGGATTTCTACAGAAAAATGTGGATGCAATATTCATCGATGTGCCTGAACCCTGGGATATTGTATCCAGGGCATCTGACGCGCTTAAGAATGGCCATCATTTGGTAGCCTGGAGTCCAAATGTAGAACAGGTTAAGAGAATGGTTGAGGCACTGCAGGAGTTTAATTTTATTAGAATAAAGGTCTGCGAAATCATACAAAGGGAGATACTGGTTAGAGAAAGGGGTGTCCGTCCAAAGGAAAGAGGTATCACCCATACTGCATATCTTGTAAGTGCAGCCAAGATCGGCAACTAATCCAAAAACCAGTAAACCTAAATTGATCCAAACCGGTGTGGAGCGAATACATTAATTATTTCTCTATTCCGTAACAACATTTCATTGTTTCACAAAAAAGTTTTTCGTATCTTACTCCAGATAGACTAATGGGTCTACTGGTTTTCCTTCTTTTCTCAATTCAAAATGTAGCATTGGACCAGAGAGTGAACCACTCTCACCCACCCTGCCAATTATCCTTCCGGCAGGAACTTCATCACCAACCTTAACAAGAATTTCTGACAAGTGTCCGTATAGTGAGTAAAAACCATCGAAATGGTCAATCAAAACAAGATTTCCGTAACCCATAAATTTGCCCGCATATACGACCTTACCCTGAGCAACTGAATAAACCTGTTCACCATAAGTACTAAGTATATCAATTCCATTATTTTTCGTAGTTGTATTGTACTTAGGATGAACAACCTTACCGAATTTTGTTCCCACAGAACCCTTACAGGGCCAGGGCAATTTTCCTTTGTTCATCTCAAAATGGCTCTTGGCAATGGCAATTTCTTTTTCTCGCTGCTTCTGTAATGATACAATTAAATCTTCCAGTTTACGCTGGGCGCTTTTCAATTCTTTTTCAATTTTCTTCTTTTCTGTTTCTTTTCTTGCCATTTCGTCCAATATTTGCTTTTTTTCCTGACGTTCTTTGCTCAACTGATCAAGTTCCTGCTCCTTCTCAAGACGACGAGATTCCAATATAACAATCAATTCTTCTCGCATTTTTTTATCAGCCAGATATTTTGTCCAGTCATTTTTGAATTCAAAAAATAGCTTTCTATCATTTTTTGCCAGCATCTGCAAATAATAAGAAGTTGAAAGAATCTCAGGAATTGATTTGGATGAAAATAGTATTTCTAAACGATAGAATGGCGTCCATTTGTAAAGTCTAATTAACCTTTCTCGCAATTCTTCTTTTTGGAATTTCATCTTTGATTCCAGGCGCGCAATTTCACGATATAACTCGCCAACTCTGGTTTTCTCTTCATATTCCTGACTTGTTAGTTTTTCAATATATTCAGTAGAAAGATTTATCGCCTCATCAATTTTTTCAATACGAGAGAGTGCGCCTGCCTTTTCTTTTTCTAACTGCTTTATCTCCTGACGGACTTCTCCAAGACGTTTCTTAAGATCATCCAATTCCTTCTGTTTTTGAGTGAGTTGCGAAAAAATACAAAGGAAAACAAAAAGCCACTTCATTTCAAAAATCTTCTCAGGGCGATACTTGAACCAATTATGCCGAAAATCATTCCAAATATTATACTTCCGACAAAGAAAAACATTCTTGGGAAATAAGGTATGCTGAAAAAGGATGAAGCAATACGTGCAGTTATTATCAGCAATATGTAGGCGATAATGCCTCCAAATACTCCCTGAATCAATCCCTGGAAAACAAACGGGATGGTAATGAATGCATCAGTCGCACCAACAAGTCTCATTATCTCAATCTCTGTAGCATGTGCAAAGATGGTCAACTTGATCGTCTGAAAGATCACAAAAATGACGGAAAGGGTGATAATTAATAGTAAGCCAACATCAAAAAATAGCATAATGTGCGTAATCCTTTTCAGTTGTTCAACAAGCTCACCACCATAGATTGTATCTTTCACACCCTTAAGAAGCAATATCTTCTGGCTTATTTCTTCAAGCCCTTTCATATTACGAAAATTCGGTTCAAGTTTTATACGCAATGACGCAGGTAGAGGATTTTCTTCAAATATACGCACAATCTCTTTGGTCTCAGCAACTTCTTCTTGAAGTTGCCTTAATGCGCTCTCTGCTGAAACATAGATTATTTCACGAACACCATTTATCTTCTCAATGTTACTCTTAAGCAGATTAACATCAACCCGCTCTTCCAGGAAGACAATTATCTCAATCTTCTCATCAAGAATATTTGCCATCTTATAGAGGTTAACCGTCACAAGTCCAAAGATTGAAAGCAAATAGAATGATATCGCCGCAACCAGTAGTGAGAGGAAGAACAGGGACCGACTACGAATTATTGTTCTAATACCTTCTCTTATGCCAATGCGCAATGACATCTCAATAATTTTCCTTCATTTGTCAGAAATTACTTTGCCATCCTGAAGATGGATAATTCGCCTTTTTGTTTTTCTCACAAGTAACTGGTTATGAGATGCCATCAAAATAGTAGTTCCTTTGTAGTTTATGTCTAAAAGGATTTCCAGGACCTCCTGAGAACTTTTTAGGTCCAAATTTCCGGTCGGCTCATCCGCGAGCAGAATGTATGGGTCTCTTACCAATGCCCTGGCAATTGCAACTTTTTGTTGTTCACCACCTGAGAGTTGATATGGATAACTCAATTTCTTATGGCTCAGCCGTACATAGGTAAGTATATCAAAAACCTTTTTTTTCAAATCTCTGGGTGGTATGTCAGTTACCTCCAGGGCAAAGGCAACATTCTCCTCAACAGTGCGGTCTTGAAGCAATTTGAAATCCTGAAAGATTACTCCAATTTTCCGACGGAATTCAGGAACTTTGTTTCGTCTAAGGAAATGAAGATTGTTATCCATCACCTTTATCGTTCCTTTAGTTGGTTCTTCTTCTTTATATATTAGTTTCAATATGGTGCTTTTGCCTGCTCCTGTGGGACCAGTAATAAAAATGAATTCACCTTTTTGAACCTCAAATGATACACCATCAAGGGCAATCCAGCCTTTTTGATATGCTTTGGTTACTTTGTCAAAAACGATCATAAACTATTTATTATTGCCGCAAGATACCCAGCACCAAAACCATTGTCAATATTAACCACTGCCACACCTGGAGCACAACAATTCAGCATTGTCAATAATGGCGCTAATCCATTGAAATGAGCACCATAACCAATATTTGTTGGCACTGCAATCACCGGCGCTGAGAATAAGCCTGCAACAACTGAAGGAAGTACACCATCCATGCCGGCAACAACTACAAGAACCCGCGCTTTTTTTATTTGCTTCTTATAGTTTATAAGCCGGTGTAATCCAGCTACCCCCACATCATATATCCTTCTTACATAACTCCCCATTATTTCCGCGGTAACTGCAGACTCTTCTGCTACTGGAATATCGCCCGTACCTGCAGAAATGACGATTACTAATCCTCTTCTTCTTTTCAAGTTGCCAATGTAGTACAATTTTGCGTCAGGAAAATATCTACCTGCTCCCAGTTTTTTCTGTAGTAATTTTGCAACCTCTGGACTCACCTTCGTCAAAAGAACTTTCTTGCTTGTTTTAAGAATCCCACGTGCACATTCAATAATCTGGTCTTCTGTTTTTCCCTGACCCAGAACGACCTCAGGAAATCCTTTTCTAATCTCGCGATGCAAATCCAGTTTTGCAAAACCGATATCCAATAATGGCTGAGTGAAGTTTTTTATTATCTCTCCTTTCAGAATACCTGGGCTGAGAATTTATAGATCTCTGTATCCTTTGACTTATAGGCATCTTCAGGTAACCCTGCTTTTACACAGGTCTGCTCCAGAAATTCTTCAACTGTCCAACCATAATCAATTGCTACCTGAGGTAATAACAGTCCGCTTTGATAACCGCGACGGATTATCAAGCCATCCCTACCAATGACAATTTCCTTATAATCAGTCACTCTTTCAAATGGTGTCAAGACTGATATCTCAATTTCAAGGTCAGGAAGTTCTTTTTCGGTTACCGGGGTGAACCGCGGATCATGTAAAGCTGCTGCCTTCGCCATTTCCTGACAGGTTTTATATAATGGCTGGTCAGCAACTATATGACCAATACAACCCCTTAAATTTCCGTGCTTGGTTATGGTTACAAAGACGCCAAAAGGCTCTTTTAGTTTGTCGGGCAAATCTTTGAACTCAGGCAGATTCTTCCTTTTGACCACTGCTTCAATTGTCTTTTTTGCAATATCTTTTAAAAAATGCTTCTCTTTTTCAGTAAAGCCAAGATCAACGCCAACTTGTTCATGCTCCTCATCACCGGCTTTAAAGAATACTGCGGATAGATAACCCACAACCTGAGCGTAATCACCAGTAATATTGCCACTTGTCCCATATATCAAAACTCTTGCCTTATCTGCTCCCATCTTCTTAACCGTGAGCATTGTAGTAATGATCGGACCACCGCCACAGGCTTCACAACTATCTTCTGCAAGCCTTTTATACAAAACTCTTGGTTCAAATTTTTCAATTGACTCAATCACAAGATTATCTAATTTCTCGGCTGTTTGCTGATTATGATAATGTGAAAGATCAGAACTTGCAACAACCAAAGTTTTTTTACCTTTTGTTGCATTTGCGATCGCATCAGCGAGGACTTCACAGGTATTATAATCCTGAGAACCCATGACAATCTCAACTACTTTAAATTTCTTCAATACCACCTGCAAAAATGGCACCTGAATTTCTACGGAGTGTTCTTCCTGATGTGCCCCTGGGTCATATTTAATCACCTCAGGATTTTGTAGAATTATCTTTTCTGCAAGTTCTGCATCAAAGTCTATTTTTCCTAAAGGTGTTTTTCTACCTGCCATTTTATCCACGGAAGCGCCGTAAAATCCGTGGCGGTGACTTGGACCAATGATTATTACATCATCAAATTCCTTGTCTTCCAATAGGCGATAGGCAAATGCAGCAAAAGGTCCTGAATACATATAACCTGCGTGTGGCGAAACCAATCCATAAACCTCACCAGGAATCTTCGCCCGGGCATTCTTCAAATAGGTCTTAATTGCATCAGTGAGATCCTTCTCAGTACCCGGGTACCAGGAACCCGCATGGATTGATTCGCGGTATTCACCTGCCTTACATTGTTGTGCCATAATCAACACTCCTGCCAAAATAAATTTCAACAAATGAATCTTCACACCCGTGCATACAGCTGATAATCGGCTAATGCCCTTCATCTGGTAGTATTGCCCTTGATACAATTCCTGCGATGATCGCCTTGGCAATATCAAAAGGGACAAAAGGTAACACTGCCATTTTCATTGTTGCAGAAAAATTCGCTTTCATCACGAATGCAAAATTCAAGGCACCAAACAAATAAATTATCAATATACCAACAACCATAATAACAATCTGACCAAGCAGATAACGATTCTTATGGGCGAAAATTCCAATGAATATCGCTGCCGGGATAAATCCAAATAGATAACCAAGGGTTGGACCAATGGTAATTCCCGCGCGCAAGCCAGAAAACCAGGGAATTCCGAGCACCCCAAAACAAAAGTAGAAGACCATGCTGAGACCCGCATAAATACTTCCCAATAACACCCCACTCAGCAATACTACAAATACCTGTCCTGTTATTGGTACAGGCGTAAAACCAAGCGGAATGCGAATCTGTGCAAAAATTCCAGTAATCAACGCAAACAAAAGAGAAAGCCCAATTTTCTTTGCCCAACTTAACTCTAATAACCATCTAAAATATATTGCCTTCCCATTATTAAAACAATCAATTGTTCTTGTAATATTCATCAAACCTCCTTGAATAATATTTTAGTTAAAATATCTGAAAAGTCAAGCGTAGAATGTTATAGATTGTTTATGCGATCAATTCACTTACTTCATCAACCTACGGTAATCGGATACGACCCTCAAATGTCATTACTGCCTGACCTCCAAATGCAACCCGCAGGATATCATTTTTGTATGTATCAATATGCACATAGACCAAACCGGGCATCTGGAGCGAATATCCTTGTTCTACAACAATACGGGTTGTTTCCTCAGCAGGGATAATTTTATTTTTTACGAGATAATAACCCAGGGCAACTGCTGCACCACCCGAAGTAGGATCTTCATTTATTCCAACCGCCGGTGCAAAATGTCTCATATGCACATTTGCTTCTTCCTCGTTGGTTTCCATAGTAAAAACGGCAATTCCAGTGATCTTCAGACGCTGGCAGTAACTTTTCATCAGGGCAAAATTTGGTCTAATATCAAGCAACTGAGGCAATGATCTAACCGGTACAATTACCTCTGGGTGGCCTGACTGCACAACGCTCAACGGAAGATTTGTCTCAGAAATATCAACTGGTGATATACCTAAAAATCTTGCAATACTCTTTGCCTCCAGATTCATACTTAGTATACTGGGTGGCGGTAGTGAAATGGTAACCCTATGAATTTTCTTATCGGTGATACGCAACTCCACGGCCTGAATACCTGTTTTTGTTTTCTGTTTCAAAAGTGTAGTAGGTTCTTCTAAATGAATCACATTCTCTTCCTCAATGGCATAGTATGCAGCAACCGCGCCATGTCCAGAAAATTTTATTTCTTCTGAGCCACTGAAAAATCGCAAGCTTATGTCTGATTCTTCATCTCCAGAGAAAACAAATGTAGTATCAGAAATGGGATTTAGTTCACGGGCAAGTTTCATCATTGTCTTTTCGTCAACATAGGACTTCATGCCAATGATTACCCAGGCTGGATTTCCAGCATAAGGAATTGCGGTAAATGAACATAATCTCTTTGCCTTTATCCAATCCACTCTAACACGCCCCCTTTTGCCAACAATTATCTTTTTTCATTCCAATTGCATTACTCCGTCTCAATTGTTTCCTTTCATATTTCACAAATTCCACTACCACATCTTTTCAGGTATTCCATATCACCAAATTCAAGCACCTGATTTTTCTTGCTATTATATCTATATACAGTAATTCCCTTACATTTTAATTTATGTGCCATGAGAAAAGCAGCACGGGTCTGTTCCAGGGTGGCATCTTCTGGTAGATTGATCGTTTTACTCACCGCATTATCAACATATTTTTGAAATATCGCCTGCATTCTGATATGTATTTCAGGCATTATTTCATGAGCAATAGGAAATAATCTTTTCACATCATCAGGTATCCCTTTGATTTTTTTCAAAGACCCTTCATGAACAATTTCAGAAATCAAATCAGGTGAATAGAATCCCTGGGTATGGGCAATCTCTTCAAATATTGGATTGACCATAACCAATGTTGTATCAAGCACATTACGCAAATAGCCGACCGAAAAAAGTGGTTCTATGCCTGAAGATGTATCAGCAATCATACTTATTGATCCGGTCGGCGCAATTGAGGTAACTGTAGCATTCCTCATCGGTTCGGAATTTCGGAATATGGACTTTTCAATATTGGGAAAGGAACCTCTTTTCTCGGCAAGCATTCTGGAAGCCCTGCGTGCCTCAATCTGCAAGAAATTTCCCAGTTCATTTGCAAAATTCAGTGCAGATTCAGAATCATAAGGAATTCCCATCTTAACAAGAGAATCAGCAAACCCCATAATCCCAAGACCAATTTTTCTATTGCCCCTGGTTATCTTCTCAATTTCAGGCAGGGGATATCTATTGGCATCAATAACATTGTCCAGGAAATGAACCGCAGTTTCAATCGTCATTCTCAGTTTCTCATAACTGAATTTGTTTTCAACAAACATTCTGGCAAGATTGATTGACCCGAGATTACAGGATTCATAGGGTAGCAAAGGTACTTCACCGCAGGGATTTGTGCTTTCAATCCTGCCCAGTTCTGGTGTAGGATTTCTTCTATTTATTTCGTCAATAAATATCATACCTGGATCACCACTTTTCCAGGCATTTAAAATTATCATATCAAAAATATCACGGGCATTGAGATTTTTCACAGGTCTGTTATCGCGTGGATTTATCAGATCATAGCCCTGATTATTAATTGCCCGATTGATAAAATCATCACTGACTGCTACTGAAATATTGAAATTGGCGAATTCGCCTTCTTTTTCTTTTGCCCTGACAAAATCAACAATATCCGGGTGGGTTACACTTAAAATCCCCATATTCGCACCACGACGCTTACCACCTTGTTTTATTACCTCAGTTGCACAGTCATAAATTTTCATAAAAGAAACAGGTCCCGATGCTATGCCCATTGTTGTTTTCACCATATCACCTTTCGGCCTGATCCGGGAAAATGAGAAACCTGTTCCGCCACCAGACTGATGGATTAATGCAGTATATTTTAAAGTATCAAAAATACTAATCAGAGAATCTTCTACAGGCAGGACAAAACAGGCAGAGAGTTGCCCAAGCTCATTACCTGCATTCATTAGAGTTGGTGAATTTGGCAGGAATTCCATATTTGCCATCATTTGATAAAAATCTTGCTCAGCCTTTGCTGGATCTCCTTTATAATTTGCATCCACTTGGGCTATTGCACGGGCAATCCTGCTAAACATATCACTTGGTGTTTCTATTGGCCTTCCTTTACTGTCATGTAGTAAATACCGCTCTGTCAAAACCCTTAGACTGTTTAATGAAAGTTTCAACTGGTCCTTAATACCCAGCATTATTTTCTTATTTCGTAGATCAGTTCTTAATTGACGATAGATAATATATGCACGCGCCGTGTTGAATTTTCCATTTTTTATCAAGATTTGCTCAACAATATCCTGGATATCTTCAACATTTGGCTTCAGACTGCCAAATTTTCTTTCTAACTCAGCAATTACCTCATCACCTATCTTTTTTGTTAAAGAAATATCTTCATTTGTTGCCTTCATTGCCTTTTCAATTGCCAGATAGATCTTTTCTGGTTGAAAATCAACGACTGCACCGTCGCGCTTGATTACAGACTTAATCATAAAATATTATAATTGAATTTCCTTGATTGTCAATACTGCTATCCTATTCTCAAAAGTTCTTCTTTTCTTCTAAATTTATCAAGGTATTTTTTTATTGGATGGTGTTCCGGCAATTTCATATCCGGGTCATCTTTTACAATGGCAAAAGCATCATCCCGCGCCCGGAACAAAAGTTCCTGATCCGATTCCAAATCACCTATCCTTATATCAGGTAAGCCGTGCTGTCTTTTGCCCAATATTTCTCCTGGACCCCTCAACTGCATATCCTTTTTTGCAAGGGCAAAACCATCATTGTTTTTCGCAAAAAAACTTATGCGTTCATAAGTATCTTGGACTACAAATTTGCTCAACAGCAAAAAACAATATGATCTTTCTGCACCCCGACCAATTCTTCCTCTTAACTGGTGCAACTGCGCAAGACCGAAACGTTCAGGATGTAGTATAAGCATAATTGTAGCATTAGGAATATCAACACCTACTTCAATCACAGTTGTGGCAACAAGTATTTTGATTGATCCATTACGAAAATCCGACATTACTTTTATCCGTTCCTGGGTGCTCAGTCTTCCATGGATCAAACCCACCGAAAAATCTGAAAATATCTTGCAAATTTCATTGTATGCCTCAATTGCTGATTTCAATTCTAATTTCTCTGATTTTTCAATAATCGGACACACGACAAATGCCTGCCGTCCTCTTTCCAGTTCATCGTTGATCAATCTATAGACCCCAGCTTTTTCATTTTCCATTACAACCTTTGTAATAATCTGACCTCGGCCTGCAGGTTTTTCAGTTAGAGTAGAAATATCAAGGTCACCATACAATGTGAGTGCCAGCGTTCTGGGAATGGGCGTAGCTGAAAGCACGAGGAAATGTGGATTGATGCTTTTGTTGACAAGTGCAGCACGCTGCATGACGCCAAATCTATGCTGTTCATCAATTATTGCTAATCCTAAGTTTTTGAAATCAACTTCTTCTTCTATTAAGGCATGGGTGCCAAAGACAATCTTTGCCTCACCACTTTTGATCTGATTTGTGATTTCTTCACGGGCTGCACCTTTAATACTACTTGTCAAGAGCACGGATTTTACATCAAGGTTTGTTAAAATTTCATGATGATTTAGATAGTGCTGTTCTGCAAGTATTTCAGTGGGCGCCATCATCGCTCCCTGATAGCCATTTTCTACAGCAACGAGTAAGGTGTAAAGGGCAACCACAGTCTTACCTGAACCAACATCACCCTGAAGCAGTCGGTTCATAGGTCTGGACTTTGCCATATCGCGCGTGATCTCATCAATAATCCTTCTTTGACCTTCGGTGAGATCAAAATGTAGCATTCTGAGAAACCGTTCGGTCAATACTCCTATTCTCTGTAAGGCGATACCTTCTTGTTCTTTTATCATCATTTTCCTTCGCGCAAGGGCAAGTTCAAAGAAGAAAAATTCATCATAAACAAGCCGCTGACGAGCCTTAGTTGAATCATCAAGTGATTGTGGAAAATGCAAATCCCGAATCGCCTTCTTGATAGAAGGCAGATTATTTTTCTTGATCAAATATTCTGGAACTATTTCAACAATTTCATCCAGACACAAATCAATGGCGATATTTACTGCCCGCCTAATATCCCATATACTCAGTCCTTCAGTCAATGGATAGATAGGAATAATTGTTCCACCCATCTTTTCTTCTTTAGATTCTTCTTCTCCGATTATTTCATAAAGAGGATTGATGAATTGTTTACCATAAAAGAATGTAACTTTACCGGAGACAATCATCAGGTTACCGATTTTGAATTTTGTCTTCAGATCAGGACGATTGAACCATCTAAGTACAATGCTACCAGTTTCATCTCGGAGCAGAACATTTACCATCTCACCCCTTCTCCGTGCCCGTTTAATTTCAATTAGATGAACCCTTCCAATAACAGTGGCTTCATCATTTATCTTTAGGTCTTTGATTTTCAAGACTGTTGAATAATCAAGATATCTATTTGGGACCAAAAAAAGTAAATCTTTTACATTTTCAATGTTTAGTCTCTTAAAATATAATGCTCGTTTGGGTCCAATGCCCTTGATATACTGGATTGGACTATCCAGTTTCAGAAATTGTTTTTTAAGCACTATTTACCCTGTGTTAAAAGTTCAATCTCCTTGTGAAATGTATCAGGATTTAGTGCCTTTGTTTCAGCATCCTTGATGGAAATATAATTTTTCTTTACATAGTTTGCCAAGCACGCATCAAAAGTAATCATCCCCTGCTGTTGCGAAGTCTGAAGAATTGACAATAACTGATGTGTCTTTGCCTCCCGAATCAAATTCCTTACACCGCCGGTAGCAATCAGCAATTCATAGGCGGCAATCCGACCCTTGCCATCAGTCTTTTTTATCAAATTCTGTGCGAAGATACACAGCAGATTAAGCGATAATTGCATTCTGATCTGGTTCTGCTGATGGGGTGGGAAAACATCAATGATACGGTCTATTGTGGAGATAGAATCAGCAGTATGTAATGTAGTAATAACAAGATGACCGGTTTCCGCCGCAGTTATTGCAAGGGAGATCGTTTCCAGATCTCTCATTTCGCCAACAAGGATTACATCCGGGTCCTGCCTGAGCACAAATTTTAGAGCATTGGCAAATGAATGGGTATCATGTCCAACTTCACGCTGAGTCACTAATGCCTTTTTGTTCTTATGGATAAATTCTATGGGGTCCTCGACCGTAACAATATGGCAATTATCATTTTCATTTCTATAATTAATTAGTGCTGCCTGAGTGGTTGATTTTCCACAACCTGAAGGTCCAGTTACCACAATCAAACCCCTCGGCCTCATTGCCATGTCTTTCAAAATTGAGGGAAACCCAAGCTCCTCAATGGTTGGTATTTTTTCGGGAATCAGTCTGAATACCGCTCCAATATTACCTCGTTGTTTGAAAAGATTTGCACGAAAACGCGCAACACCCGGTATTTCGTATGAAATATCAAGTTCGCTGTTCTTCTTATATTCTTCAACCTGTTCTTTTTTGAGCATTTCAACAAGCCCGGATTCAATATCAATAGTTGTAAGGGGCGGAATTTCAAGGGTTGTTAAATCTCCATTGATTCTTAATATCGGTGGCGAACCCACCTTCAAGATTAAATCCGAAGCCCGGCTTTGAACCTGGGTATGCAAAAGGTCATTGAGTTTTGTCATGCTGACACCCGCCTCTCAAATTCATCAGGGTTTGTGCTGTGGGCAAGGGCTTCCTCATAATCAATAACTCCCTGATTCAAGAGATTTCTCAAGTATTGATCCATCTGTATCATACCAAGTCGGGAACCTGTCTGAATTGAAGAATAGATTTGTGGTGTTTTCCCTTCACGGATTGCGCTTCTAATTGCAGGAGTACAGACCATTATTTCAAATGCTGCAACCCGACCACCACCTTCCTTTTTTCTCACCAGTGTTTCGGTGATAACCGCCTGCAATGTTGTGGACAATTGCAGTCTAATCTGCTGTTGCTGGGCTGGAGGGAAAACATCAATAATACGGTCAATGGTCTGAACTGCATCAATTGTGTGGAGAGTTGAAAAAACCAAATGCCCGGTTTCAGCAGCAGTAATTGTCTGCGCCATTGTTTCAAGATCCCTCATCTCACCGACCAGGATGATATCAGGATTCTGTCTTATTGCCCTTCTCAATGCCTCAGCATAAGATTTTGTATCAATACCAATTTCTCTTTGTTCAATAATGGAAAGCCTATCCCGGTGCAGAAATTCAATTGGATCTTCAATAGTGATGACATGCTTACGGGAATTTTGGTTTATATGTTCAATCATAGCAGCAAGCGTTGTAGATTTACCGCTGCCTGTTGGACCGGTCACAAGTACAAGCCCCCTGGGTAGTTCAGCAATCTTTTTAAGCGCGCTTGGAAATCCCCATTCATCAATTGTCTTTATCTTCAGCGGAATTATCCTCAACACCACGCCGATATTGCCCATCTGTTTGAAGCAATTTACCCTGAACCGTGCCACGCCAGAAATTTCGTATGCCATATCAAATTCAAGATTTGTATCAAATATCTGACGTTGCGCAGGTTTCATCAATCCATAGATCAAACCTTCCATGTCTTCTTTTGAAAGAGGCGGATATTCTGCACGTTCCAGTTCACCTGCAACCCGAAAAACCGGAGGCTCGCCAACCCTCAGGTGCAAATCTGAACCCTCTTTGAGAACAAGTTCTTCTAAGAGAATATCAAGTTCAACACTTGCCATAGGATTACTTTTGCTGTCTGATAAAGGCGCGGAAACCAATTGAGGTATCTGTTATAAAATCAAGCACCGAGATCTTTGAAGAACTAATTCTTATTGTGTAAGGAACAGTGTCAGCAGGGAACAAGGAATCTGCATTACTGATATTCAAAAAAGTATCTGCAATTGTCGTATCAAATATTGGGTTGGTCAAATAATTAAGCAAACTATCAACAGATTTCGGCGCCCCTTTGTAAATGGCGATGTCGGTTGTGTCAAAACCAGGCAATCGGGCAAAACTGACAAGAAGTGTGTCATTCACTATAAAAATAAACTCCGAATCAGGTTTATAAAAGTGCTGGGTAGTTGGTATTTCAACTCTTACCTCTTTGAAGCTTTCAACTGCCTTGCCATTCAGGGAATTCAATCTATAATAGACTATTGTGTTGGGCATTAGCAAAGAATCTGTATCATTGAAAAACATTACAGTATCCATTTCAAAAATCGTATCAATCGTAACATAGTGTATGGAATCCCCAATACTACGATCAACAATTACGGCGTCAATCGCAGGCCTTTGATAAACCCAACCCCAAGTTAGATTTACAAAGACCTGAGATTTTTCACCAAGAATGCTGGTCTCAACACCAATTACTTCACTCGTATGTTTGACCCAGCATTCAAGGTTTATCTCAAAGCCAGATTCACAAGCAACAAACAAAGAAAAAATTAATAGCCAGCATAGTTTTTTCATTGGACCTCCTATATGGTAATTCTATAATAATATCTATTTTTCTATATTTGTCAATGGTAAATTAAGTACGACAATGTTTTCTTGACTGTCTTGACTTCGGAGATAAATGCAATATAATGATATATTGCAATGAAGATCTTTATCACGGGTTCTCAGGGATGTTTAGGAATCGCAATGCAAAACCTTTTAAGGCAGGAAAATGTCAATTTTCTCGGCGTTGATATCCAGCAACTTGACATCTCGGATTTTAAGAGACTCAATGAAACAGTATTGAATTACAAACCAGATGTCATACTCCATTTTGCTGCAATTAGTGATGTTGATGCCTGCGAAAGAGAACCTGAACTTGCATTCAGAATAAATACACTCTCCACCCTGGGCATTGCAACAATTGCCCGTAAAGTAAATGCAAAATTGCTTTTTACAAGCACAAATTTTGTGTTTGATGGCAACACAGAAAAACCATATTTTGAATATGACCAACCCAATCCCATAAGCGAATATGGCAAGACTAAATATTTAGGAGAAAAATATATCAGAGAGATCCACAATCGGTTTTATGTTGTGCGCACATCCTGGCTCTTTGGGGAAAATGCCAAAACCTTTGCTTCAAAATTCCTGCAGCAGAAGGAAAAACCCCATTCAGTAAGTGTAATTTGTGACCAGATCGGTTCTTTTACCTATGTCTTAGACCTTGCTGAGGCGATACTTGCAATCATCAAATCCGAGAATTACGGCATTTATCACCTTGTCAATTCCGGAGCTGGAACCTGGCTTGATTTTCTATTGAAGGCAAAAGAATTGATGAGGTTTACTACAGAATTGATTCCGGTCAAAACCGACGAACTCAACCTACCTGCACCAAGGCCTATATTTGCACCACTTGGTTCAAAAAATTATGAGTTTCTCTATGATAGAAAAATGCGCCCCTGGCAAAACGCCCTTACAGATTTTATTAAGACCCTCAATACAAAATCCTGAACAATCATATTGAAACCTTGACTTTTTTCCGATAATCAATATAATCAAAAATAAAAATGAAAGGATTGATACTTGCTGGTGGTTTTGGCACAAGGCTTAGACCTTTGACATATACAAGTGCCAAACAGCTTATTCCAATCGCCAATAAACCTATTATTTTCTATGGTATTGAATCACTAACCAATGCCGGAATTAAAGAAATTGGAATCGTTGTTGGTGATACTGCTGAAGAGGTGAGACAGACTGTAGGTAATGGAGAAAAATGGGGTGTAAGAATTGAATATATTTTTCAATCAGCACCGTTAGGACTTGCCCATGCCATAAAAATTTCAACAGATTTTCTTAAAGATGAACCGTTCGTAATGTATCTTGGAGATAACCTTTTGAAGGAAGGGGTTGGCGATTTTGTCAAGAAATTTCAACAAATCAAATCCGATGCCCTTATACTTTTGACTGAAGTCAATAATCCGCAGGAATTCGGGGTTGCTGTTGTTGATGAAAAAGGCACGGTTAAAAAATTGATTGAAAAACCCAAAGAGCCACCATCAAACTTTGCCCTGGTGGGAATATATCTTTTCAATAGAAATATTTTTACTGCGATAGATAACATCAAACCATCCTGGCGCAACGAACTTGAAATAACCGATGCAATCCAGTGGCTTCTTGATAACAATTTCAATGTGGTCTCAGATAAAGTTAAGGGGTGGTGGAAAGATACAGGGAAACCTGAAGACATAATTGAAGCGAATCTGCTAATTCTTGAGAACATTGAACCACTGAATCAGGGTACCTTGATTGATGCAAATTTAAATGGCAGGGTCAGAATCGGCTCCGGAGCAAATATTGAGAAGAGTATCATTCGCGGTCCGGTTGTGATTGGAAACAATGTCCATATCATAAATGCCTTTATCGGACCGTTTACCTCAATCGGTGATAATGCGATTATCCAGAATTCTGAAGTAGAATGCAGTGTAATTATGGAAGGTGCAAAGATAAAAAATGTCAACAAACGAATTGATCGTTCAATAATCGGCAAGAATGTGATAATCACTCAAACCGAGGTCTCACCTCGCAGTCATCGTTTTTATCTTGGTGACCAGAGTTTTGTGGAGATAGTAGAATGAAACAAGTTATTGGCTTTAAGGGAAAAGAATTGATTGATGGTGTCATAATTAAAACCTTAAGATTGTTGCCTGATGAACGAGGCAGGCTTATGGAGATTCTAAGAAAAGATGATGAATGTTTTGAAGAATTCGGACAGGTATATATCACCACTGCCTACCCTGGAGTAGTAAAGGCATGGCATTATCATAAGTTGCAGAATGACAATATGACCGTTATCAAAGGAATGGCAAAGGTCGTTCTCTATGATGATCGCGAAGATAGCCCAACAAGGGGAATCATCAATGAATTCTTTGCTGGTGAACATAACCATATCCTCATACACATTCCAAAACTCATCTGGCATGGATTCAAGTGCATCAGCGAAGAAGAATGTATTATTTTGAATATCGTCACCGAATGCTACAATTATCAAAATCCTGATGAATACCGGAAACCGCCACATAATTCAGACATTCCTTATGACTGGAAAAGGGAAGATGGATAATCAGTCAATTTCGAAATTAGAAATCCGAAACCCGAAACAATTATGAGAGTATTAATAACTGGTGGTTGTGGATTTATTGGTTCAAATTTTATTCGTTATTTTAATTGCCGGCATCCTTATTACAAAATTCTCAATGTTGACAAACTCACATATGCAGGTAATCTGGAGAATTTGAGGGGTTTTGAAAAAAAGGGTAATTATCGTTTTGTCCGAGCAGATATCAGTTCTGCCCCAGCCATGCGTCGTATATTTGAGAAATTCCGTCCTGATGCAGTAATCAATTTTGCTGCTGAAACCCACGTTGACCGAAGTATATTAAGTCCGGCTCCATTTATAAAGACGAATGTCATTGGTGTCGGCGTGCTATTGAATCTCGCGCTCAAATACAATGTTAAGAAATTCATGCAAATTTCAACCGATGAAGTATATGGCTCAATTCTACATGGGAGTTTTCGCGAGGACAGCCCCCTGGAGCCGTCGAGTCCTTATGCAGCGAGTAAAGCTGGCGCTGATGCCCTTGTAATTTCATACTACAAAACTCATGGTCTACCAACGCTCATAACGCGCTCGTCTAACAACTATGGCCCTTATCAATTTCCCGAAAAGTTGATACCCCTGGTAATACTGAATGCCCTCAATAACAAAAAAGTTCCAGTTTATGGTGACGGTATGAATGTAAGAGATTGGCTCTATGTGGAAGACAATTGTGAAGCAATTGACCTTGTATTCCACGATGGTAAAATTGGCGAGATCTATAACATTGGTGGAGAGAATGAATTAACCAATCTATTTGTCGTAAAATTCATATTAAGAAAATTGAATCGACCGGAAAGTCTGATCACATTTGTAAAAGATCGGCCAGGTCATGATAGAAGATATTCATTATCTTTGAACAAAATAAGAAGACAGATTGGCTGGCACCCCAGGATTTCTTTTGAGACCGGGCTTAAAAGAACCATTGAATGGTATCGCAAAAATCAGAAATGGCTTAAAAATGCCCAGAGTGGCGAATACCGGGATTTTTATAAGAAACATTATTCTGTATTAGGCCTTAAAGAATTTTAATGTCCAGTTTTGTTGTAGCCATTGATGGTAAGGCAGGTTCCGGGAAAAGCACCACAGCAAAAGGTGTTGCAAAAAGATTAAATTTTTTCTACCTTGACACCGGTGCAATGTACCGGGCATTCACTTTAAAATATTTGCGCGCGCAAAATTCAAAAGGAGATAATGTAGTTGCCCAATTCATTGGGCATAATGACCCTGACCTGGAATTACTTAAGATTTTACTTGAGAATACAAAAATAGAATTGGTCAGACATAATGATGACCTTAAAGTATTTCTTGACGGAGAAGATGTGACTGAAGAAATTCGCACACCTGCGGTAAATGAACTTGTTTCTCCAATTTCGGCGATAAAACAAGTGAGAGAATGGATGGTCAACCGACAAAGAGAAATCGCCAGGGGTAAAAATATTGTATGTGAAGGTAGAGATATGGCAACTGTAGTATTTCCGAATGCACAGGTGAAGATATTTATGAACGCAGATTTATCCGTAAGGGCTGAACGTCGGAGAAAAGAACTATTGCAGAAGGGAATGAATATTAACCTTGAGGAATCACTGAATAATTTGAAATATCGCGATGATTATGATTCAAGCCGCAAGCATTCACCCTTAAAAAAGGCAGATGATGCAATAGAAATTGATACCACAAACTTGACGATAGAACAGGAGATAGATCTGGTAGAAAAGATTGTACGCGAGAAGTTTAAAAAAACAGTTTCATAAGCTGATCTCTATTGAATGCAAAAGGCAGTTACCCAATCATGAATTTCATCAGGACACGTGCATTGGACTGAACAGTTACATTTCTTTCGTAAAAATCAATTTGTTGCAATGCATTTCACCTATCCGGTCATATTACAAGCTCTTAAAAAATTCACCATCAATATGTAAATCCTTTAGATTATACCAGTTGACCTCAGAAATCTTCTTAAACCAGGTAATCTGCCTTTTTGCAAAATTCCTTGTGTGTTGTTTTGCCTTATCTATGGCAGTCTGCAAATCCCAATCGCCTTGTAAGTATTTCACAATCTCTTTATATCCAATTGTTCGTAAACCATAACAATCTGATTTAAAACCCATTTTTAAAATATTTTTAACTTCATCAACAAGACCATCTTCAATCATTTTATCATAGCGATTATCTATCCTTTTGTATAATTCATTCCTGGGCATTATTAGTCCAACATATTTTGGTCTATAGCGAGCCTGATTCCTCTCTTCTTTAATCAATTCGCTCAAAGGTCTTTTTGTGATCTCATAAACCTCAAGACCTCTTAAAATGCGTTGTTTGTCCCTGGGACCAACCTTTTTCGCCCATTCCGGGTCAATCTCAAGGAGTCTATCATAAAGAAAATCAAGTCCCTTTTCTTTTAACATTTCCTGCAATTTCTCTTTTAGATTCTTATCAGCCTGTGGTAATTGATGTAATGGGTTGTATAATGCCCTGATATAAAGACCGGTCCCCCCACAGACAATTGGAACCTTATTCCTCTGCAAAATTTTTTCAACTAGCAACTCTGCATCCCGTGCAAAATTTCCACACGAATAATTTTCGTCAGGATTTAAAAAATCGATTAGGTGAAACATTACCCTCTTTCTTTCTTCTAATGTAGGTTTGGCAGTTCCAATATTCAGGTATTTATAAACTTGCCTTGAGTCAGCAGAAATAATTTCTCCATTAAACTTTTCAGCAGTCTCAATTGCAATCCTGGTCTTGCCAATGGCTGTGGGACCGACGATTGTGATAATTCCTTGCATCAATGAATTATAAATAAACAAAAGGATAATGCAAGTATTGATATGTGATCCATTAAGTGAACTTTATCAATGAATCTTATATTAAATCAACTCATCATATCTTGACCTTTTTTCCAAAAACGATATACTATCAAAATGGATGCCGACAACTTGCACAAACATATAGCCATCAGCAAAAAGAATGTCCTGTTCGTCATATTATTAAATTTCATTATCACGATTGCTGAAGTTATCGGTGGATTGCTCGCAAACAGTCTTGCACTTGTTTCGGATGCGTTGCACAATTTTAGTGATGGTATTGCAATCTTAATTAGTTATCTTGCCTTGCGTCTGAGTCAGCGCAAAAGTACTGTTCAGAAGACATTTGGCTACAAAAGGGCTGAAATTCTTGCTGCATTATTCAATTCATCTGTCCTGATTATCATAATCTTTTTTCTATTCAAGGAAGCAATCACGCGACTCTTTTCACCCCATCCGATAAATAGCTTATTAATGATGATTGTTGCAATAATCGGTCTTGTTGCCAATCTCATAGGTGTATTTCTATTGAAAAGAGATGCAGGACACAATCTCAATATCAAATCAGCATACCTCCATCTTGTTGCGGATTCATTATCATCAATTGCCGTGGTTATCGGCGGTATTCTTATACAGTTTTTCAATATTTATGTCATTGACCCGATACTAACGATTGTGATTGGAATTTATATTTTGCGCGAAAGTTATCTTGTTATGCGTGACACTGTAAACATTCTTATGCAATCAACACCCGAAGGTATTGACCTAATGGAGATAAAATACGCAATTGAAAGTATCCCTGAGGTCCACAATCTGCACCATATCCATATCTGGCAGATGACCGATAAAGATATACATTTTGAAGGACACATTGATGTATGTGAAGATTATCGGACAAGCGAGGTTGCAGAAATCATCAAAAAGATTGAAGAATTACTTTCCCAAAAATTCGGAATTAATCACATTACAATCCAGGTTGAATTTGGCACCTGCCGTGATAAAGATATGATAAAAACCTGTTAGAAATAAACAAAATAGAAACAGAATTTTTTAATCAATTAATTTGATTCTATTTCCTGAAGAATTGTCTAAATATATCAAAATAGTACTCACTTGCATACCCGGATAGATTGCTTCTATGCCCCTTTTATACATTTTCATCTGGTGAATGTAATCTGATTTTTCAGAGCCAGTCTTATAATCAATAATAGTAATCTTATCAGGCTCAATAAGAACACGATCAATATGCACCGAGATGTCCTTCTTGCCTTCTTCAAAATAAAGCTGCAGTTCATTCTTGAATTTCACATCTCGTTTATCTTTATAAAATACGAATCGCAAATCAGGGTCATTAAAGATTTCACGTAAAAGTGGTTTTAGTCTCCTGTCAACTTCATTAATCTCTTCAGGGGTTCGCGCATAATTACTCTTAACATATGTTGACAAGGTATCAACAAAACCATCAATCTCAACATCGTCAAGCCAATTAACTTTATTCAACGCCTTATGCACAATGTCGCCAAATCTCATTCCCCTGCGTCTGGCAGGCTCAATTATCTCAATACCACGTTCAGTTGGTGAATACAGTTCCCTCTCTTCACCGATCTTGGAAATTTGCTCACCAGCACTCTTGTAAGGTCCTTTTTCCTTTTCTTTCTGAGGCATCTGTATTTCTTTTCTGGTAATGTCGTCATTAGGTAAAGGGCTGTTGTCTAAATGCTCTTTGATTGTCTCAAACCAGAAGCCTGAACCGCCCTTCTTTCTTTTGTATCCAAGCATCCATACGCCTGATTTTGCCCTTGTTAACGCCACATAGAGAAGATTTAATTCATCAATCAAGCATAGTTCTTTCTCCTTTTCCAGTAAGCCGGGCAGGAATTTACCATAGTTTCTTAAGAATATTTTTTCAGGTTTGGCCCTTTCTGAATAAGAAACAATCAATTCGCTATCCATTTTATTAATCCAGTTAGTCTCGGGTAGTATAACAACCTCAAATTCCAATCCTTTTGCCTTATGGATAGTCATTATTCGAACACCTTCAAACTGTGTCTCTTTGCTTTCTATCGTTTCTCCATATCGGTCAATCCAGTCGATAAAATCAGTTAGAGAACCAAAACCTTCGGTGGTATAATTGGCAGCAGCATCAAGCAAGGAACCGATAGGATAAGATATACTGATGTTCAAAGATTTGCAGATATGAAAGATCAACTGGTAAGGATTCATAAAATACACCAAGGAGAGTAGTTCTTTTAGTTTTCTTGTCACATTCCAGTCAGGATGATTGCTGGTGAGCGACAAGAACAGAGTTTTGTTGTCAACTCTAATATTATGAATCATTCCTTCATTCAGATTGAATATGTTAGACATTAGCACATGGAAAAGGCTGAAATCATCTTCAGGATTATCTAAAAATCTCAAAAGATTGATAATAAAATGAATATCGGGTTCGTCCATTATACTTGCCTGTGCCCTGCTCAAAAATGGTATATCATTCTTAGATAGAATCGCTGAGAGTTTTTTACCAAAATCATTTTTCCTAATCAAAATTGCAATATCCCTTTCTTTATACCCTTTCTCTATTAGTTCTTTTATTATCTCAACCACACGATTCATACATGCTTCATTACCTTCGTCTTTGTTGGGGAATTCACCGAGTTCTTCAAGCCTTAACCAGCCACCTGAATTATTGGAATCGGCTTTGTCTTTTTTATTTAAAATCTTGTTCACAAAGTTGATAATCTCTATTTTTGAGCGATAATTCATATCAAGTTTCTCTTCAGAAATCTTACCTTCATAATCTTGTTTTATTTTATCAAATAATTCAGGTGCTCCCTGTCTCCATCTGAATATTGCCTGATGCGGATCACCCACATAGAATAGACTCTTTTCTTCAGGATTATAAGCAGTAATTTCATCAATTATGGGTATAAGAATATCAATCTGCTTATAACTTGTATCCTGGAATTCATCAATCATCAAATGGTTAATACGAGACCCTAATTTGAAGTATAGATAATCAACTTCTCGTTCATCTTGTAGTTCTGAAAGAACAGCATATACTAAATCTTCAATATCACTGAAACTTATCACATTTTTTTTTCTCTTCTCTTTTTGAAATATTGTATGAATTTCTAACAGAGGCTGGAATTTAATAATGAGTTCATTATTTGATAATGCTTCAAGATACGATGAGATGGTTTTTTTTGTTTGTAGAATTATTTCTTCGTATTGTCCGGGATTTTCAAGTCTATTATGGAAATCTATGAAATAGCCTTTTTGCATCCCTTCTTTCGTCATAAAATATGATAACAATGGACACAATGTGTCATAGTCTTTGTTGGTAAGAAATTGATCAATCTTTTTCAAAAACTCAAACCAATATCTGTTGATCTCACCATTTTTTATATATGTCGCCTCTATATTTTTTTCCACAAAACCCTTGAATTGTTTCATCGCAGCCACGACTGCTTTACTATGTTTATCTAATTCCTTTGACAATTGTTCCTTCTGTCTGTGCAACTCAGATAAATACGAGAGCCATGGTTTGTAATCTTCATATAGTCTGCTGATTATATCCCTGATTTTTCTTTCTTCAAGCATGATAAGATCAGAGATTGCCTTTGCTGATTTTTTATCGTTATATGCCTTTTCAAAATACTTATCTATCGCCTGCTCAAACATAATTTCCTCTTCTGTTTCTTCAATTATTCTGTAGTCAGGCATTATTCCGGCTTCAAATGGAATGGCTGACAAAAATGAAGCGAAAAGACTGTGAAATGTTGAAACATTCAGATTTGATAGATTATTCAACAAATATCCTCTTTTGCACTCAGCAATCTTCGCTAATTCTTTCTCACTATAGATTTTCTTAAAATAATTCAGCACATCTTCTTCCTGTGGTTTTTCAAAATGACCGGTAGCTAATACCTCAAGATATCTTAATATTCGTGACTTCATCTCGTATGCTGCTGCATTTGTAAAGGTTATGGCATAGAGAAATTCTAAAGGATAGTTGTTCTTGCTCAAGAAAAGAAAAAGAAACCGTTTGGTCAGCGCATGGGTCTTACCGGAACCAGCTGCTGAAATAAGCGCGATATTCTTAATGTCTTCCATTTATCTCGTTTTATTTCCTTCCGCAGAAAAGGTTATATGCACAATATTCACAGGAAATCTTGTCTTTTGCCTGATAAAAAGGCACTTTAATATCAATCATCTCACTGATAACAGGTATTAGTATTTTCTTTCTAAATTCAGCTAAATAGTCTTTCACATCGTTCTTACTACATATCTCTTTAATCTCAATACTTTTACCTATTTTATAGTAAACCAAACCGCCAATTTTTTCTTTATAATTTTTGGCAAACATCATAGCATAAAGAGGCAACTGGAATTCTGTAAACTCTTCTCCGATCTCATAAGACTTGCTGTCCGGTAAACTCCCTGTTTTGTAGTCAATTATGTAATAGTAACCGTCTTTTAAATCTATCCTATCAACAAATCCAGTGAGGGGTATGGTATAACTGTCTATCTCTATTGAATCATTCAATTTTTTTTCTTCTGATTCAGTAAAAATCATATAACCCTGTTCAAACCTTTCAATTTCACTCATCAGAAACTTCTGCAGGTATTTCTTAAATAATTCAGCATCAAAATGGACAATTGATTTCAAAGGCAATGCCACATAACCTCCAGAATTAATTCTTTGATCTAAGATCTTATTGATTTTCTCTGTCGCATCATCCAGTTGCTCTTTTTTGAGCCCATTTGGAAAGTATTTCCTGTAGAACTCTTCAGCAACATTGTGGAACAACAAACCCCAGATAAGCGCATCAAATTCTTCAGCTATCCTATCAAGTTCTTCTATTCTAAGCAGATATTTAAGATAGAACTGATATGGACAACCCTTATATGACTTGAGTACGCTGTAACTCAAACCCCCCTTGAACCTTTTAAATAGTTCTTTGATAATTTGGCTATTTTTATTGGCACTGTGCTCTTTCACAGTGAATACGTTCCTGACAAATATGATCTTCTCCTTATCTTCAATAAACCCCTTTGATTCAGGCATCATTATAAATCTTGATGGTACATCCTTTTTCTCTTCTGCTATGTAGGAAATGAAAACCTCTTTTTTGCCACTGGTTAGTTGAGTGAAATAGTAATAATAAAGATTACTTCTCTCTTCTTCAGTAATCAATCCCATCTCTTTTCTTAAGGCTGAGTTAATAAACATATCTTTCTCGCTTTTTCTCGGAAAAATCCCTTCATTCATTAAAGGTAAGATGATGCAATCAAAATCAAGATTTCTTGATTCCAGCACACCAATAATCTGAATTCCTTTTAGTGGCGCACCTTCAACATGGTATTTCCCATCCTGCAGTATTCTCAAGATAAACTCAAGTGTATCAATACCCATCGGAATTGCGTTATGCTCAATCCTCAGCTGGGCAAGATTATGCAATCTCTCAAAGAATTCCCTGACCCCTGGAAAATTTGCTTTAATTATTTCCTGATTGTAAGTAAGCACATCGTTGAGCAATTTGATGAGATTTTCAATATAGTCACTGAAATCCAATTTCTGTTCCACTGTTTCAAAGCATCTTTTCAAGAAATTCATCAGCGGAAGGAATCCCGGCTCAAGACCATGAATCATTATCTGATCACCCTGTTCTTCTATCTGAAAATTTCTTATTTTCTTTTCAACCATCTTATTTCTCAATCCATATACAAGGGGACGAAGTTCAACATTATTGATTGATGCATTCTTGATCAAAGGATGCTGGAGAAAAATAAAAAACTCTGAATAATGGAGATTACTATTTATTGCATCATATAAATGTTTCAAAAATGAATAGAAAATTAGGTTGGTAAAAGGAATTCCTGCGGACAGATTATATTCAATATCATAAGACCTTAGAATTTCCGTAATTGGAAACAACAAAGATTCATCGGTCAACACAATGCCAATGCGATGGAGCTCTTTATATTTCTTGATTGCTTCACGAACAATGTCGCCAAGATAAAATGTCTGTTTCGTTATTGTCTCAAGCGGTTTCAGATGGACAACCGGCTTAACTGATGGATGATTGCCAATAACCATAACTTTTCTAATATCCACATCAAGATCACTCAGTAATTTGTAATGAAGATGAAACTTTCCATTCGGGTTAGTACTTGATGCAATTTCTTCAGGTCCTCCAGAATGAATTACCAACTCTGCGGGAAGCTCTGAAATAATCCTCTTTAACAGGAATTTTTCAAATGATGTGGTGGCAGCAATACCAGCGATAAGAATAGAATCAAATTCTTCAAGTATCTTTGAATCATAATTTTCGTAAATTGCTTCAAATTCATCAATTCTATCTCTGTAACCTGCTTCAGTCAGATTCTCACGGTACTTTTTGTAAACTCTTTCTAAAATTGGCAGCTCATTTTTTACATATCTTTCAGAAAAATGCAACTCATCAGATTTTTGTTTAACATCTTCAATATTCATTTGTTCCTGACTCAATTCGTCATAGAAATTCAGTAACCGATCACCGATTGATATGAATTTCAAGAATGGCAAATCTTGCCAGTGTTTAATCTTTAAATCATCAATAGCCTTTTTCAGAATGAAATTTCTTTCAATGTTGTGGAGGATACTCGCCCCTTCTCCACCGAGTTTCTCATATAGATAATCAGTCAACTCCTCAACCGTCAGCATCGTCGGTGGAATAATGCCCTTTGCATGCGCAGAATTTAGAAGGTAGCGTCGAAAATAAAATTTATTCCTCTCGCTGGGAAAGACAATCAGAGTTTTAGAAAAATCGGGATTAAATTCTTTGAATCTTTCAAAGTAATAATCTGCAAAAATCCTTAGAAAAGGCTGGTCAATGTGGATTATTTTGATTTTCTCTTCCATCAGGATATTATAGTATTTCAAAAGGAAAAATCAATAGGGCATGAAAACAGTCTTGACATCACGAATTCCTTGCATAATCTATAGCAATAAATCTATATGAAAAACTCTGAACTGATAAAATCCATAAAATCAATCGTCTCATTGCCCTTTTCGTACTTTATGGATTTTGTCCTACCCTGCACCTGTATTGTGTGTGGAAAAGAGATCAGCCAGGGGCTTGTTTGCAACGATTGTTTTAACCTTGTCATATACACCCGTCCACCATTCTGTCCACACTGTGGAAGACCGATTGACAAAACAAAGACCTGCGCATTTTGCAGATATGAAAAGTATCTTGATTATGGTCGGACATTTGCGCTGTATGTGCCGCCGGTTGACACAATGATTCATCATCTCAAATACCGTGGCAAAATCACTCTGGCAAAGTTTTTTGGCTTTGGTATGGCAGGGGTCTTAAAAACAGACTATTTTCTTAAAGAAGTTGATTTCCTGTGTCCGGTGCCGTTATTCTGGTTAAAGAAAATGCGCCGAACCTATAATCAGGCTGAATTGCTTTCCGAAGTAATATTTCAAGAGACTTCAATACCTGTTGTTAATGCCCTAATCAGAAATAGAAATACAAAAACCCAGACCCGTCTTGACCATAGAAAAAGACAGGACAATGTGAAAGATGCCTTCAAGACGAAAAAAGGAGTATCAGTAAGAGATAAAAAAATATTATTGGTTGATGATGTAATGACAACCGGTGCAACGATAAAAGAATGTGCTCGCGTATTAAAAGAGGCGGGCGCAGAAAAAGTCTATTCCCTTGTTTCTGCGATAACACCATGAATAGTATTTCCTTGACATTGGACGATAAATCAAGTAGAATGATTCGTGGGATATATATCAATCATCCGTCCGATAAATTGCTTTATTACTTTTGTCTCAGTCTTTTGCGGTGCCTGGGTTGCAAAAGGAATAACATATAATAATAAAATCCTCCTTGCTGGGGTTGTCGGATTTCTCGTCTGTGCTTACGGCAATATAATAAATGACATAATGGATATTGAAATTGACCGTGTAAATAATCCAGAAAGACCCCTTGTATCAGGTACTGTGAAAAAGATTAATGCAATATTTATGGCAATTTTTTTTGTCATTGTTTCATTGATGATTTCATTCTTCCTCGGATTGAAGCCTTTCCTTCTTGTCATCATCACCATCCTCCTCCTTTTCTTTTATTCACTATACTTCAAAAAAACACCACTGGCAAATTTTGTTGTCGCAATCATTGCCGGACTGAGTTTTGTCTTTGGCGGATTTATAACTGATAATATCCTTTCTTTGCTCCCTGCATTTTTCGCCTTATTGATACATACACCCAGGGAAATCATCAAAGATATTATGGACATAAATGGCGACCACAAATTTAAAGTATTATCACTTCCCATAATCTACGGTGAAGAAAGAGCAAGGAATATTGCCATTATTTTTCTTATCATTCTCTTATGTTTATCACCCTTACCTTATGCACTCGGTTTTTTGAATTTAAGATATCTTCTTATAATTCTTTTAATCGCAATCCCATTGATTATCTTCACAATTGCAAAAATTCACAACAATAATCTTGCGAGCAATCTTCTAAAGATAATTATGCTGGTTGGACTTGCAGGATTCATAGCAGGATGATAAAAATTATTTTATTAGGTATAGTCCAGGGACTGACTGAATTTTTACCGATTTCAAGTTCCGGACATCTGGCAATAATTGAAAATCTTATGGGAATCAAAGAACAGGTCGCATTTACTGCATTTTTGCATTTTGGTACACTCCTTGCAACGATTTTATTCTTTAGAAAGGATTTATATCAGATTATTGCAGGATTATTTAAAAAAGATTCAACATCAATAAGATATGTAGCAAATATAATCATTGGCAATATACCAATTGTTATTTTTGCTGTCCTATTCAAAGATATGATTGAGAATGCATTCACAGAAACAAAAATAATACTGATATTCCTTGGATTGACAGGTACAATCCTTTTGCTCACAACGATTGTTTCAAAAGGTGAAAAAACAATTTCTCCATTAAAGGCATTATTAGTTGGTATTGCCCAGATGTTTGCAGTCTTTCCTGGTTTATCCCGCTCAGGACTTACAATCTCTGCAGGTCTATATGCAAGAGTTAAGCCTGAAGAATCTTTCCGCTTTTCCTTTTTATTATCTTTACCCGCAGTATTCGGTGCCAATATCCTTGAATTAAAAGAAATAACGAATCTTCCAAATACTGCGGAAATTCTCATTGGAATGCTGATAAGTTTAGTCTCTGGCTATATCGCCTTAAAAATTCTGCGTGTCTCAATCCAAAAATGGTTCTATCTCTTTGGCTTTTATTGTTTGATTATAAGTGTTATCTTTCTTATTTTTCATTTTTAAGACTGTATTCGCCCAGTTCATTGGGCTTTAGTTAATTTCTAATGAGAGGAGGTAAAATGATAAAGGCATTGGTCGCTTATTATTCGCACACGGGCAATACAAAAATGATGGCAAAGGCGATTGCCCGTGGTATAAAAAAAGAAGGTTTGGTCGTTGACCTTTTTCCATTGAAGAGAATAAAACCAAAGGACCTGTTGAATTATGAATTGATAATCCTTGGCTCACCAACCTATTATGGATTGATGGCAGGAGAGATGAAAAAATTCATTGATGAAACAGTAAAATACCATGGCAGATTATCAGGCAAAGTCGGTGGTGCATTCACATCAAGTGGTGGTATTGCAGGTGGTGGAGAAACAACAATATTGAGTATCCTTGAGGCATTTTTGATCCATGGGATGATAATAATGGGTGAATCTGGTTCATACCATTATGGTCCTGTCTCAATTGAAAAACCCGATAAAAAGGTCATCACCAGTTGCGAACTATATGGACATAAGATAGCAAGATTGACAAAAAAAATCTTTGCAAAATAGGTCTTGACTTTTTTAAAAAAATGATTAAAATATATAATAAAAGGGGGTAATATGATCCAAAAAAAATACCTAATCTTGGGCTTGCTTATGGAACTTGGACTCGTAAGTCTTGGCTCTGCTGCCTTGAGGGTCGTGGTCTGTGAAGAGTTCTATTCAGAAGGCTGAAGCTCCTGTAATCCAGCCAGTGGGACACTGGCGCAGATTGCAATAAATTATCCTGGAAGGGTTGCGGTGATAGAAAACCACATAAACTCAAGTTACCCATTATATAGCGCAGAATCATATCAAAGATGGCGTTTTTACCCACCACCATATTATTATGGAGGTACATGGTATTATGCAACTCCCTGGCTCTGGTATGATGGAGACCCACACGGAAGTTATACCTATTCAACCTGGGAATCAAAAATTGTCACAGAAATGAACAGACCTGCACCATTTACCTGCACAATGTGGGGAACATATTCGCTGCAAAGGGGAAGCGGAACCGTTTATGCAAAATTCCGCAATGATTCAACCGCAAGTGTTACCGGCAGGATTCGGTTTGTCTTGACTGAAGATAGTTTGTATTATGCTGCTCCAAATGGTGATAACTGGCATAATCATGTTGCAAGGGATTATCTGCCCGACACAAGTGGAACACCTGTGACACTTGCTCCTGGCGAATCAATCACCGTAAGCAGAAATTTCACTGTGCAATCAGGCTGGAATGCGAATCGTTGTGAGATTGTCACCTGGATTCAAAGCACGGTTTTGCTATCAGACTCAACAAGGGATGTCTGGCAGGGTGGACTTATAAAGGTATCCCAGTTAACCGCAGTTGAAGAAGATATTTCTCAAAATCCAATTCTGCATAATATTACACCCATACCAAATCCCTGTGTTGATAGGACAAAGTTTACATTTAGATTGGAAAAAGGAAATTTCTATGAAATAAATATCTTTGATGTCACAGGCAGGAAGATACGGATGATAAAAGGTTATGCAACAGGTGATAAAGAAAGGATTGAATGGGATTTGAAAGATGATGCAGGGAAAAAGGTCGTTTCTGGTGTTTACTTTTATAGATTCATAAGTCCTGATATAGAGAAATCCGGTAAGATAGTGACAAAGTAGCATCTTATCCTCCATAAAAGGCGGGTGCTTTCACAGGCATCCGCCTTTTCCATTTTAATAAACCTTTAGTTAGGTTAAATGTCATATATATAGTATGAAAAATCCTAAATAGCAAGTTTTTTCACTTTAATGCTAAAAAAATTTGCTTTTAATTTTCAATAAGGGGGTTTTCTTATGGAAATCAAGGATGACATAAAAAAAATAAATGAAGAAATAGAAAAAGAAAGCCTTTTTGTGCAGGCACTAACGGTAGAAATAAATAAGGCAATAGTGGGACAGAATTACTTAATAAACAGGTTGTTGATAGGGCTATTAGCAAATGGACATATTCTAATAGAGGGTGTGCCGGGACTTGCCAAAACCTACGCAGTGCGGACACTTGGAAAGGCAATAAAGGCAAAATTCCAGAGGATTCAATTCACCCCTGATCTGCTACCTGCAGATATCACAGGAACCCTGATTTATAATCAAAGGACCGGTGAATTTACTGTGAGTAAAGGTCCGATCTTTGCTAATTTAATCCTTGCTGATGAAATCAACCGGACACCTCCGAAAGTTCAGAGCGCTTTACTTGAGGCTATGCAGGAAAGACAGGTCACCATCGGCGAAGAGACATTCAAACTTGATGACCCATTCTTAGTTCTGGCAACCCAGAACCCAATAGAACAGGAAGGAACCTATCCCCTGCCCGAGGCACAGGTAGATAGATTTTTATTAAAAGTAAAAATCACCTACCCTTCAAAAGAAGAAGAAAAAGATATCATTGAACGGATAGCAGTGAGTGGCGAACCAGAGATAAAACCGGTCGTTGACCCGGCAACCATAATAAAGGCAAGGGAATTGTGCAAAAAGATTTACATTGATAAAAAGATAAAAGATTATATCGTTGACCTGGTTTTTGCAACAAGGGAACCTGAAAAATACAATCTGAATGAACTGAAAGGGATGATTCGTTATGGTGCCTCTCCAAGGGCATCAATATATTTGACGACAACAGCAAGGGCAATGGCATTCTTGAAAAGAAGGGGTTTTGTCATTCCCGAGGACATAAAAGAACTTGCACCTGATGTCTTAAGACACCGCATCATCCTCACCTATGAAGCCGAGGCAGAGGAGATTACAACCGATGATATTGTCCAAAAAATCCTTGCGGGTGTTGAAGTTCCATAACCAAATGAAATTACGAACCAAATTCAAAAGTCTAAATTCCAATATTACAGACTGTCCTAATTTGCACAACATTAAGTGCCCTACCAATTATAGAATACTCGTTTTGTAGTATGATATCCCCGGAGTTCATAAAGAAGATTCGTGAGATTGAAATCAGGACAAAGAAACTTGTAAATACCACATTTGCGGGTGAATACAAGTCTTCGTTCAAAGGAACCGGAATAGAATTCGTTGATGTGCGTGAGTATCTGCCAGGAGACGATGTCCGTTCAATTGATTGGAAGGTTACGGCAAGAATGGGAAGACCCTATGTGAAGAAATTTGTTGAAGAACGCGAACTCACTGTTATATTATCTGTTGACGCCTCAGGATCAAGTCATTTTGGAACAAAGAATCAACTGAAGATTGAGCAAGCAGCAACAATCGCTGCTACTTTGGCATTCTCAGCAGTGCGCAACAATGACAAAGTTGGACTACTATTCTTCACCGACCGTGTGGAAAAATATATTCCACCCAAAAAGGGAAGATTCCATGTCCTGCGTCTGATTCGCGATATTCTATATTTCCAGCCCCAGCACAAAGGCACCAACCCGATTCAGGCAATTGAATTTTTAATGCATATCTTAAGACATAGAGCAATAGTATTTTTCATAAGCGATTTCATAGGTGAAGGATTTGAATCTGAGAAGATTCGTATTCCCCTGGGCGTTGTATCAAAGAAACACGACCTTGTAGTAATAAAAATATCAGACCCCAGAGAGATGGAACTGCCGAATCTCGGGCTTGTAGAATTTGAAGATGCTGAAACTGGTGAAACGATAATGGTAAATACTCATGACCGCAAAATGATAGAAGAATACCGGAAACAGTCCGTGACAAGGGCAAGTGAACAAGTGCATTTAATAAAATCACTTGGCATTGATTGCATCCGCTTGAGTACCGAAGAAGATTTCACACTGAAACTTCACAAGTTCTTTGAAGAAAGAGCAAGGCGCTATAGATGAGTAAAATCAGGGTAATAAGGGGTGAAGAAGGGAGAAAAAGCGCGAATAGGGGTAAAAAGGGGAGTATTTGAGCTTATGATTATTTTCCTGTGGCTTATATTTTCTCAGATTGAGGCGAAGGCAAATCTTGCAAAGGAATTCATTAACAAAAAACTGACCATTGGAGACCCATTTGAGATAGTCGTTGAACTCTCTATCCCTGCAAACAAAAATATCTCTGAACCATTCATTGATTCTATTGAGCCTTTTGCAATAATAGGACAGAAACATAAAATCATCCAGGAAAAAGGGATTGCAAAACATAATTATCGTTTTCAAATTTCAGCATTCAATACCGGTGATCTAAAACTTCCGCCATTGAAATTCCTTTTAAAGGAAGACTCAAAAACTGATACAATCCAGACCAACCCAGTTGATATAAAAATTCTGAGTGTGCTTCCCCAGGATATGAAAGATATAAATGACATAAAAGAAATGGTTGAATTTCCCAATCCATTACCCTTGATCATTTTGATCATTGTAATATCTGGTGGCATTATTGGCTTTCTGGGAATAAGATTATTGAAGAAAATGAAGCAAAGGAGAATCGCCGAACAACAAAAAATTCCCTGCTGGGAGCGGGCATTAAGTGCCCTTGAAAAATTATCAGCAGAAGACCTCATAACTGTCAGAATAGTAAAACAATTATACTACACATTAAGTGAAATTCTTAAGCGGTATCTTGAGGAAAGATTTGGGTTTCCCGCAATTGAACAGACCACAACCGAAATTGTCCAGAGTATGAAAACACTGAATACTCCACTGCGCGATGAATTCAAAAATATTTTTAACTATGCAGATATGGTCAAGTACGCAAAATTTGTACCTCCCACAGAAGAGACCAAGAGTATTTTAAGGCAAAGTAAAGAATTGATTACAAAAACAATACCCCAGCAAACCGAAGAGGCGAAACAATGAGATTTGCAAATCCGCTATATTTTATTCTCTTACTATTACTTGCCGGGTTGATATATTGGGAACTCAAAAAACGAACGAGCACACTGAAATTTTCCGATACAAAATTTTTCAAAAATTACACAGGTGGCAGAAATCTTAAATTATTTTTGTCAATAATAGACATTCTTATGCTTTTGTTAATTATCATCGGCCTTGCCCGTCCACAAAAAGGAAGGATATATGAAGAGACTGAGACAAGGGGTGTTGATATTATGCTCTGTCTTGATATTTCAGGCACAATGCAGGCAGAGGATTTTAGCCCGAAGAATCGCCTTTATGTAGCAAAAGAGAGGGCAAAAGAATTTATATCAAAAAGACCTGGAGACCGCATTGGATTGGTCATATTTGCAGTGACCTCAATGACCCAGTGTCCTCTGACAACCGATCATAAAATCTTGAATGACTTGCTTGATAGGATTGAGTTCGGGATAATCCAGGACGGCACTGCTATCGGAATGGGTCTGGCAACCGCAGTAACGAGAATAAAAGATTCAAAAGCAAAAGAAAAAATTATTATCCTTTTGACTGATGGCTTGAACAATGCAGGTGAAATCGATCCGATTACCGCAGCAAAACTTGCCCAGGCAAACAACATAAAGGTATATTGCATTGGTGTTGGTTCAAAGGGGCCGGTCCCTATTCCTGTCAATCATCCAATCTATGGGAAAATCTATGTAAGGGAGGAAATTGATTTTGATATGAAAACCCTTGAAGAGATTTCTTCTTTGACCCAGGGTAGGGCATTTCTTGCTACAGATGCTGGTGCTTTGAAGGCTATATATGATGAGATTGACAAACTGGAACCGACGACATTCAAGGTATCAAGACACACAGTTTATTCAGAAAAAGCACAATTATTTATGTTGCCAGCAGTTGTTCTATTTTTCCTATCATCTGTTCTCTCAATGACAATCCTGAGGAGAATACCGTGATTAAGTGGGCTGAGCCAAAATATCTGTATCTACTCTTTTCAATTCCGATAATTATTCTGGGTTTGATTATTTTATATATGCATAAAAAGAATGCCTTAAAGAAATTTGCTGATGCTAACTTGATACCAATTTTAACAGAATCATTTGATTCACGGTTTTATTTCCTAAAATCAATATTCCTTTTGCTTGGTGCTACATTTTTGATCATCAGCCTTGCCCGTCCAAAATGGGGCGAAAAACTGCAGATATACAAGGGTAAAGGAATTGATATTGTGATTGCCCTTGATGCATCAAAAAGTATGTACGCACAGGATATTAAGCCATCCAGGTTAGAACGGGCAAAACAGGATATTGCTTATTTGCTTGATAATCTCGGAACCCATCAGGTTGGTATCACCGCATTTGCTGGTGATTGTTATGTTATGTGCCCATTGACAACTGACATTGATGCTGCTAAACTATTCCTTGATATAATTGAACCGAATATGATACCAAGACCAGGAACTAACATTGCAAAGGCAATTGAAGCTTCTTCTTCACTGTTCAATCCCAAAGAAGAGACCCACAAGGCGCTGATTCTTTTTACAGACGGTGATAATCTTGAAGGTGATCCTATGCCGGCACTGGATAAGGCAATAAACCAGGGAATAAGAATATTCACAATTGGCATCGGCACACCTGAAGGTGCACCAATAATTGAAACATCATCCGGTGGAGTGACATACAAGAAAGATAAAGATGGAAATATTGTCATGACAAGACTTGCTGATAGATTGTTATTGCTCATTGCCCGTGCATCAAATGGCAGATTCTTTAGAACCGAAGGTCCTTATATAAACCGTCTCACCGATGAGTTAGACCAAATCAAGAAAAAAGAATTTGGTGGTGGCGAATATGTCCAGTTTGAAGAAAGATACCAGTATTTTCTCGTCTTTGCCTTTGGTTTTATGTTTTTGAGCATATTCTTGAGTGATAGGAGAGGAAAGTGGATATAATAGTAAAGATGACCAGATTTTCCCTTATATTGATCATATTTCTTCTGCCACTTTATGCAGATGTTGGGTCTTTGATGCGCAAAGGCAATGGTTTGATGAGAAAAGGAAATTATGAAGATGCGTTGAAGACCTATGAGCAGGCACAAGTTCTTGAGCCGGACAACATCAAAATCCACTATAATATCGCAAGGGCATTGTATAAAATGGGGAAATATCCTGAAGCGATAAGTGAATTTGAACTCGGACTTTTGACCAGAGATAAGAAATTCCAGGCAAATACATTTTACAACATTGGTAACTGCAAATTCAAACAGGGCGACCTTAATGGTGCGATCAATGCCTTTAAAACTTCACTTCTATTGAACAACAAAGATATGAAGGCAAAACAAAACCTTGAATTGTGTATGAAGTTCAAAGAACAACTTAAGAACCAACCACAGAGCGATTCTACAAAACAACAACAGCAACAACAAGAGCAGCAACAACAGCCACAACCCCAGACCCGTAAACAGCAGATGTCAAAGGAAGATGCAAATCGTGTGCTTGAAGCATTGAAGAACAAAGAAAAAGAAGAAAGAAAAAAACAGCAACCAAAGCCACAACTGGAGAAAGTAGAAAAGGACTGGTAAAATGGAGATAAATCATAAATTCCAATTAGTGTTTTGGTTATGGATTTTAGAAATGTTTTTTCCATTATTCATTTTCGCTGGCGAACTCAACTTCACCGCTACGGTTGACCGTACTACGGTTGGGCTGGGTGAGACTTTTACATTGAATGTCTCGGTGAGTGGAGAAAATATAAGTGGAGTCCCTTCACCAAAATTACCTGACCTGCCTGATTTCAATGTGCTTGGTCGTTCATCTTCACAATCAACAAATATAAGTTTTATCAATGGCAAGATGACACAGCAGACAACGATTACCTTTATCCATACTCTGAGTCCAAAGAAAATGGGAAAATTTACTATTGGTCCTTGCAAAATTGATTATCAAGGCAAGACCTATGAAACCCAATCAATTGAGATTGAAGTAGTGAAAGGGACAACCCAAACACCTCCTGCATCTACGCAAACACCGCCAAAAACCACGGGTTCTCTGGAAGGCAGTGTAATGCTAATTGCAGTACCAAGTCGGAAAGAACTATATCAAGGAGAACAGATAAATGTAGAATTCTATATCTATACCCAGTATGATTTAGATAATGTCAACTTAAGCAAAATGCCCAATTTCAGTGGTTTTTGGTATGAGACCATCTATGATGCAAATCGCCTGTCTTATCAGAAAAAGGTCTATGAAGGAAAGACATATTACGCAGCATTGATCAAAACTGTCGCCCTTTTTCCTATTACAAGTGGGCATCTCACAATTGACCCAATGGAACTCAATGCAACTATTATCAGACCACCCAGAGATTTCTTTGATTTCTTTGGCACCGCACACACAATTAATATATCATCAAAACCATTATCAATAAATGTTATACCATTTCCCCAGGATGGGAAACCGGAAAACTTCTGTGGTGGTGTTGGTAAATTTACAATGAACGTAAAGGTCGACCGTGACACATCAAGCCAGGGTGAACCAGTAAATCTCATCGTCAAAATTAGTGGCACGGGCAACATTAAATTGATAGAAAAACCTAAGTTAACTCCAGTGGCAAATTTGAGAATACTGGAACCTGAAATAAAAGAGAATCTTGATAAATCAAGTAGCACAATTAAAGGTACAAAAGAGTTTAGATTTCCGTTAATTCCCCAGCTTGATGGCGAGTATATTCTTCCAGAAATAACTATGGCATATTTCAATCCCACGACAAAGACTTATGAATTCTTAAAGAGTGAGAAGACTAAATTTCTGGCAACAGGTGTAACTCAGGGTCAGGCCGTGACCGATGTTGGTGGTGTGAAGATATTAGGAAGTGATATCAGGTATACAAAATCCGATAAGAATAGCATAAAACCAGAATTAGATGAGACATCAAGATTTTATCTCCTTTTATATCCCATCTCAATCCTGCTCTTTGGAATTGCATTTCTATACGAGCGCCACCAATCAAAATTATTGAAGGACCGTGCCTATGCAAGAAGGTATATGTCGGGCAGATTATTTAAAAAACGGTTCAGGCAGGTGAGTGAGTATCTTAAAAAGAATGACCAGAAGAATTTCTACAGCGCACTTTCCAAGGCAATAATCAACAATATCGGTGACCGTTTCAATCTTGATACCGGTGCCCTGACAACCGAACAATTAAAACAGGAATTATTAAGTAAAGGATTAAGAAATGAACTGGTTGAAGAGTTGTTTGGAATAGTAAATAAATGTGATACGATTGCCTATTCTCCAATCTCAAGTGCAGAATTATCAATGAATGAACTATTTGAAAAAACCAGAAAACTTATTGAGAGTCTATGACCATTCTCTTTCTTCTTGTATTTGCTGAGGCAATACAGTTATATAATACAGGCAATAGATATTATGCTGAGAATAATTTCCAGTCCGCAATTGAATGTTATGAGAGCGCCCTAAAACTCTGTAAAAACAAAGATATATACTACAATCTTGGCAATGCATATTTCAAATCCGGCAGGATTGGCAAGGCGATAATTATGTATAGAAAGGCATATCTTATCTGTCCAAGAGATGAAGACATATCATATAATCTGAATTTCGTGAGAAATTTCAGACCTGACAAAACGACAAATATTCCCAATCCTTTTTTCCAGTTTCTGGACCGACTCTTCCATTATTTCTCTTCCAGAGAAAGCAATATTCTTTCTTCAATCACTTTTCTTTTTATTGCAATCTTTCTTTCTCTATATTTGGTTAATAGAAATAAATTATTTTTGTGGATTACAATCGTCGGTTCATTATTCTTCACTTATTTTCTTATTATTTCAATCATCTGGCAGGCAGAAAAGAATTCAAATTCAGCAGTTGTTGTTGTTAACGAATTAAATGCATATAGCGGACCTGGAGAAGAATACAAAGAGATTCTTGTAATCCATGATGGAACTGAAGCAAAGATTCGCGAGGAAAGAAATGGATATTATTTAGTACAATTGCCGGGTGGAATTGGCGGCTGGGTAAAGAAAGATGGTATGGAAACGGTTTTTGAATGAAGAAGGTTATTGTTTACAGACGGCACTTAGACCATCCCTGGATATTTTCAAATGAAGTAATAAAGACTGAAGACCCTTCTCCGGGTGAGGTTGTAAAGGTTGAAGAGAGGAAAAAGGTTATTGGAACAGGATTTTATAATCCCCATTCATTAATCGCAGTCAGGCTCTTTTCAGAAAGAGAAGAGGATTTTTCAAGAGAGTTCTTATTGAATAGAATCAAAAATGCGCTCATAAACCGCTCAGATTTAGGCGAAAGTTTCCGGCTTATATACAGTGAAAGCGATGGATTACCTGGATTGATAGTTGATAAATACGGAAACTTTTTTGTAGTAGAAATAAATTGTCTGGGAATGGACAAGAGAAAACAGATGATTTTTCAGGTGCTAACAGACCTTTTCAATCCCGAGGGCATATATGAAAAATCCGATGAAAATCTGCGGAAACTTGAAGGACTTGAACCAGAGAACAGACCCATCTGTGGCAAAATTCCCGAACTTGTGGAGATAGAACAGGATGGTATAAAATTTCTTGTTGATATTATCAACGGTCAGAAGACCGGATTCTTTTTTGATCAAAGAGAGAATCGGCAAAAGATTGCTGAATTTGCCTGCGGTGAAATCCTTGATTGTTTCTGTTATACAGGCGGTTTTTCTTTATATGCAGCAAAAAAAGGTAAAGTGTCAGGTATTGATTCATCAGAGAAGGCGATTGAAATCGCAAAAAAAAATGCGGTATTGAATAATCTTGAATGTGATTTTCAGTGTGAAGATGTCTTCAAAACTCTAAGAAAACTCTATAACGAAAATAAAAGATTTGATACAATTATACTTGATCCGCCTTCATTCACGAAATCAAAAAAGAAAAAATTTGATGCCTTAAGGGGCTATAAAGAAATAAATTTAATGGCAATGAAACTGTTGAATGATGGTGGAATACTGTTTACCTCATCGTGTTCTTACCATATTTCAAATGAAGAATTTCTATCTATGCTGCGCGATTCTGCAAAAGATGCGGGCAGGAAATTCGCCATTGTTCACCAAGGAAATCAGACAAAAGACCACCCGGTATTACTGAATTTTCCAGAAAGCAATTATCTAAAAGCATTTTTCCTTAAGAATATTAGGAAAACTTAACATTGACTTTTCAAATTTTTTTGTTATAATTTTGGTATGACAGAGGTAAAAAATCTCAAGGAAATTCCGTCAATTGATAAAATCTTCAATTATCCAGAATTGAAGCCATTTGTTGATAATCTGGAACATTCTCATATTATCTTGATTATCCGTGAAAAAACAGAGGAATTTAGAAAAAAGATATTGAATGGAGAGATATCAGATATTGAAGACCTTAAGAAATCAATCATTGATGAACTGCAGGATTTAACAGAACCTTATTTTTCGTATGCAATAAATGGCTTGGGTATTGTGCTACATACTGGTTTAGGAAGGGCGCCTTATATGCAGGGTATTCTTCATACTTTGAATTCTGTTGGCGTCGGTTATTCTCGTCTACAAATTGATGAAGAAGGTAAAAGGGCTGACCGATACAAAAAGATAAACAAATTATTAAGACTTATTACCGGTGCAGAAGCAGGTATGTTTGTGAATAACAATGCTGGAGCAACTCTATTAATACTCAATACAATAGGCAAAGGCAAGGAAATAATAATATCCCGTGGCCAATTAATTGAAATCGGTGGTTCTTTTAGAATCCCTGATGTAATGGCACAAAGTGGCGCTATCTTACGCGAAGTAGGGACAACAAATCGCACCCACTTGAAAGATTATGAATCAGCAATTAATGAAAATACTGCAGGAATTCTAAGAGTTCATCAATCCAACTACCGAATTATGGGTTTCACCAAACAGGTCCCACTTGAAGAACTTGTAATGTTGGGTAAAAAACATAACCTGCCAGTAATTGATGATTTAGGAAGTGGTGCCTTATTTGATTTCTCAAAGTATAATCTACCAAAAGAACCAATGGTGCAAGATAGTATTAAAATAGGTGCGGATGTTGTATGCTTTAGCGGTGACAAACTCATTGGCGGACCACAGTGTGGTATCATAGTTGGTAAGAAAGATTATATTGAAAAGATAAAAAAGAACCCACTTCACCGGGCATTGAGATGTGACAAATTGACCAATGCAGTTCTTGAAGCAACCCTGCAGTTATTTTTAAAAAAGGAAGAAACAATCTTAAGAAATCACAATGTGATATCCCTGCTTTTGAAACCAATTCAAGAGATAAAAAGACAGGCAAAATGGTGTGCCAGAAGATTGGAAAAATTCTCAAATATTGAATTAGAAGTCAAATGGTCTGTTTCAGAGATTGGTGGTGGTTCATTGAGCACTGAACAATTGCCAACTTATGTTCTTGCCATAAAACCTCAAAGAATACCCGTAGAAGAATTGGCACGAAACCTGCGACTTTACAATCCGCCAATCTTCGGTCGTATTGAAAATGATTGTTATCTCATTGATTTCAGAACTGTTTTCAAAGGTGAAGAAAAGGTCATTGTTGAAGCATTATCCAGGAATCTGAACAGCAATCAGTAATGAGCGAATCAAGAAGACATATTGTAATTGGAACTGCAGGACATATAGATCACGGCAAGAGTGCTTTGATAAAATCTCTGACTGGCACTGACCCCGACCGTTTGAAAGAAGAAAAAGAAAGGGGAATGACCACAGATTTAGGATTTGCATTTTACGGTGATGATGTAACAATCATTGATGTGCCAGGTCATGAAAAATTTGTTCGGCATATGCTCGCAGGTGCCAGTACTATAGATTTTGTAATCTTTGTCATTGCTGCGGATGACGGTGTAATGCCTCAGACAATTGAACATTTTGAAATATTAAAATTACTTCAGATAAAAAGGGGTGTAATCGTATTAACAAAAATTGATCTGGTTGAAAGAGAAAACCTGAACATTGTGATTGATGAGATCAATAAATTGACCCAGGATTCTTTTCTCCAGAATGCACCAATAGTTCCTATCTCCAATGCAACTGGCGAAGGAATGGAAGATTTGAAGAAAATACTCAATCAGCTCATTGAACAGACTGAAACCAAACAGGATAAGGGCATCTTTCGCATGCCCATTGACCGGTGTTTTACAATGAAGGGTTTTGGCACGGTCATTGCCGGAACCGTGCTTTCAGGTAAGATCAAAATTGGTGACACAGTAGAACTTCTCCCCCAGAAAAAAAAATTGAAGATTCGTGCGATTGAGGTGCACAATAAAAAGGTAGAACAGGTTGGAACCGGGTACCGCGCAGCAATAAACATTGCTGGTGCCGAAAAAGAAGAAATAGAAAGGGGCAATGTTATTGCGCAACCAGGTTATTTTGAACCTTCCCTGTTTATGAATGGCTCTTTGTATTTGTTGAATTCAGCTCCCAGTCTAAAAACCTTTAGTCGTGTGAGACTCCATCTTGAAACAAGTGAAATTCTTGCACGCGTGGTTATCCTGGACAAAAAGATACTTGAACCTGGAGAAAAGACAATGGTACAGTTCCGTCTTGAAGCACCAGCGGTTTGTGACATCGGAGACCGTTTTGTAATCCGTACCTATGTTCCACCAACAACCATTGGTGGAGGTGTAATATTAGAACCAAAGGCAACAAAGATAAAGGGTTTTGATGAAGAAATTATTGACCATCTTCAAAAACTTGATACCCAGGATCCCCTGATACTCGTTGAAGAATATCTAAACCAACACTTCAATATACCGATAAAGATTGAAGAAATTGCCAAAGATATAAATTTGACCCTGGACACAGCCCATAGCCTAATTGCGGAATTAATAAAAAGAAATGCTGTATTAATCGTTGATGAGAAACGAGGATTATATTATAGCCAGAAGAATTCGGCTGAATTGAAGAAGAAAATCTTAGGAATTTTAGAAACTTATCACCGAGAGAATGCTACACTTTTAGGAATGCCAAGACTTGAACTTATGACAAAACTTGCAAAAGGATTTGACAACACCTTATTTAATTTCGTGCTTCAGAATTTAAAGGAAGAAAAAAAGGTCAGAATCACTGAGGATGGCAAAGTCAGCCTGTTTGATTTCAAAGTATCGCTGGACAAAGAACTTGATGCCGTGGTTCAAAGATTAGAAAACATATTCATAGATTCCAAATTCCAGCCTCCCCAGATAGAATCGTTGATAGAACAAAAATTTGGACCCGCTGATTTGGTAAAAAAAGCCTATCGGTATTTGCTTGATAATGGTACATTGATTTATACTGGTGAAGGAGTTGCCTTTCATAAAGATATGATAAATGAAGCACAAACCAAATTGATAGATTTCTTACAAAAACACAGAGAAATAAGGGTTGCAGAATTTAGAGACCTATTAAATGCCAGCAGAAAATATGCCCTACCCCTTTTGATATATTTTGATACAAAAGGAATCACAATCAAGCGCGGTGAAGTCAGGGTCTTAGGAACTGGCGGAGGCGTGTAGGAATCGAACCTACCGTCCCCCTTTCGAAGGACAACCGGGTTTGAAGCCCGTCAGGCACACCAGCACCCATCCGCCTCCATTTTGTCTCAATCTATTATATTTATCCAGCAAGATTTGTCAATAAATCTATACCCGGATGCTCCGTTCTCCGAAGAACCGCATTTATTTCAACAAGACCGCCTTCTCAATTTTCTTATAGCCCTCAGTTTCTAATTTCACAAAATAAACACCCGCTGGCAGTTTACGACCCAGATAATCATCACCATACCAAACAACCTGGTTAAATGGTTGAATTCCGCCATCCGCCAAG